>DASUCV010000004.1:0-300000 GCA_036275915.1 Candidatus Polarisedimenticolaceae bacterium
CTGGAACATGATCCTCGTCGTCCTGACCTTCTGCCTCGCGATCTTCGGCACCTTCCTCACGCGGAGTGGGATCCTCTCGTCCGTGCACTCGTTCGCGACCTCCGACATCGGACCGGCGTTCGCGTGGTTCCTCGGGATCACCTTCTTTGGCTCCCTCGCCCTCCTCGTGCTCCGCCTGAACGACCTTCGGTCGGAAGCGGTGCTCGAATCGGTGCTCTCGCGCGAGTCGAGCTTCCTGTTCAACAACATGGTCCTCGTCGGCATCGCCGGGACGGTCCTCCTGCTCACGACCTTCCCGCTCGTCTCGCAGGCGGTCGTGAACCGGCGGGTCACGATGGGACCGCCGATCTTCAACCTCGTCAACATTCCCTGGGCGCTCGTCCTCCTCTTCCTCGTGGGGGTCGGGCCGCTCATCGCGTGGCGGAAGGCGACCGCGGAGAACCTCCGCCGGAACTTCATCGTTCCGGGGCTCGTGGGGCTCTGGACCCTTCTTCTCTTCCTGGCGCTCGAAGGGCGGGATGGGCTCACGGCGGCGGGGACCGTGCTCCGGAGTCTCGTCCACGCGGACTTCGGCGCGATGTTCGACGCGCTCAAGACCTTCTACCCGCCGGCGTGCTTCGGTCTCGCCGCGTTCGTCCTCGCGACGGTCGTCCTCGAGTTCTGGCGCGGCACGCGGGCGCGCATGCACCAGTACGGCGAGAACCCGGCGGCCGCGCTCGGCCTCCTCGTCTGGCGTAACAAGCGGCGCTGGGGCGGCTACGTCGTCCACGTCGGCTTCGTCATCGTGTGCATCGGCGTCGCCGCGTCGTCGGCGTACCGGAAGGAGCTGGTCCAGCAGATCGCGCCGAAGGGGACGATCAAGCTCGACGGCTACGCGATGGTCTACGACGGGTACCGCCTCGAGGCGCAGGACGACTACATCGCCGCCGTCACCGAGGTCTCGATCTGGCAGGACGGCCGCTTCGTCGCGCGCCTCGAAGCGCAGCAGCGCGCGCACCCGAACATGCTCTTCCCCGACCTCAAGGCGGCGTTCCTGCAGGCCAAGAGCATGCGCGGCGGCGACCCCGGGGCGTACCACGACGCCGTCGCCGGGCTTTACACGCTCATGAGCCGGCTCGAGGAGATCGCTGGTCGCGAGGTGAAGACTCCGTCGACCGAGGTCGCGATCCACAAGAGCTTCTCGCTCACGCGCCCGCAGCGCTTCGCCGAGGACTTCTACGTGACGCCGCTTGGCGTCGACCCGTTCACCGGCGAGGCGAACTTCCGCGTCTTCGTGAATCCGCTCGTCAATTTCCTCTGGTTCGGCGGGCTCGTCCTCGTGATCGGCGCGACGATCTGCGTTTTCCCCGACGCGCGCGAGCGCAAGCGGCTCCAGGCGGCGCGTGCGCTCGAGGAGCGCGCCGCGGCATGATCCCGGCCGTCGTCGTCCCCGAGGGTCCGGCGAAGGGAGCGTACGAGAAGGCGGCGACGTCGCTCCTCTGCGATTGCGGCTGCGCGCCGCAGTCGATCAAGGAATGCGCCTGCATGCGGGCGGAGGAGCTCCGCACCTCCATCGCCGCCGACGCGACCGCGGGGAAGAGCGGCGATCAGATCATCGCCGGGTACGTCGCCCGGAACGGGCAGAAGATCCTCGTCTCGCCCCCGGCCGCGGGGTTCAACCTCATCGCCTGGCTCGGGCCCGCGGCCGGCCTCCTCGCCGCGGCGCTCCTCATCGGCGGGGTCATCTCCCGCTGGAAGCGCGCCTCGAAGCCGGCGGCCGGGTCGCCCGCGGCCGGCGTCAGCGACGCCGATCTCGCGCGTCTCGCCCGCGATCTCGAGGACCTCCGTTGAGCGCCGCCGTCATCGGCCTGCTCGCGCTCGCCGTCGCCGTCTTCGTCCTGGCGCCGCTCTTCCGCCCGGACGCGCGGGAGGCCGAGCGCGTCGCCAAGAGCCTGAGCCACGAGCAGGACGTCGGCGCGCGCCACGCGATGGCGCTCTCCGCGCTCCGCGACCTCGAGGAGGACCGGACGACCGGCAAGATCGGGGACGCCGATTACGCCGACATGAAGGCGAGGCTCCAAGCGACGGCGATCGGCCTCATGAAGGAGCTCGACGCCTTGGCCGAGCGCCACTAGGAGCCCCTTGGACGCGCCTCCCCTCGTCGCCGCCGTGGGCGTCACGCGGCGATTCGGCGCCACGACCGCCCTGGACGGCATCGACCTCACGGTCGCGGCCGGCGAGCCCGTCGCGCTCTTCGGGATCAACGGCGCGGGGAAGACGACGCTCCTCCGCATCGTCTCCGGCGGCTTGCGTCCCGACGGCGGCCGGATCCTGATCGACGGCGCCGACCCGCGGCGCTCGCCGGCCGCGGCGCGCGGGAGGATCGGATTCCTCTCGCATCACACGCTGCTCTACGACGACCTCTCCGCGCGCGAGAACCTCGAGTTCTTCGGACGGCTCCACGGCCTCCCGGATCCCGCCGCCCGCGCCACGGTCATGCTCCGGGAGGCCGGGCTCGAGGAGCGCGCCGACGAGCCGGTACGCGGGTTCTCGCGAGGCATGCAGCAGCGGGTCGCGCTCGCGCGCGCGCTCCTGCACGAGCCGCGCCTCCTCCTCCTCGACGAGCCGTCGTCGGGGCTCGACCTCCGCTCCACAAGCCGTCTCCGCGCGGCGCTCCGCGAGACCGCGGCGCGGGGCGTCACCTGGCTCCTCGCGACGCACGACCTCGACGAGGGGCTCGCGCTGTGTCCCCGGTGGGTCGCCCTCGACCGCGGTCGCGCCCTGGACGCGGGCGCCAGCACCGGCCCGGACGCCGCGCGCCTCCGCTCCCTCGTCCGCGGAACGGCATGAACGCTCCCCCGGGATTCTTCAAGGCCGCCTGGATCGTCGCGCGGAAGGACCTGAGGATCGAAGGGCGCACGAAGGAGACGCTCGCTGCGAGCCTGCTGTTCGCGCTCGTCACGCTCGTCGTCTTTGCGTTCGCCTTCGGGATCGACACGATCAAGCGCATGGGGAGCCCCCAGGTCATCCCGGGGATCCTCTGGGTCACCGTCGCGTTCTCCGCGATCGTCGGGTTCACCCGCTCGTTCCGCCTGGAGCGCGACCGGAGCGCGTTCGTCGCCGTGGCCATGGCGCCGATCGACCGCGGCGCCGTCTTCGCCGGGAAGTGGATCGCGAACGTCGTCCTCCTGATCGCGATCGAGGCGATCCTGCTCCCCTTGACCGCCGTCTTCTTCGACGCCGACATCGTGACCCCCGCGGGTCCGTTGGCCCTCGTCGTCCTCGTGCACACGCTCGGGCTCGCGGCGCTCGGCACGCTCTTCGGCGGCGTCGTCTCGCGGCTCGGCCGCGGGGAGGCGCTCCTCGCGACGCTCCTCCTCCCGGCCGCGACGCCGCTCTTCCTCTCCGCGGTCCAGTGCACGTCATCGGCGCTCGACGGGCGTCTCGCCGACGCGCGCACGTGGCTCCTCCTCAGCGCGGGGCTCGACGTGTTGTATGTTCTCGTCGCTCTCCTCGTCTTCGACGCCCTCATGGAGGACTGATGGCACGCCGCTTCGACGCCGGCTTGATGCTGCTCCTCGCCGCCACTGCGGCCCTGATGGCCCTCGCCCTCGCCCTCGTGTTCTTGAACGCGCCCGAGGAGAAGGTCATGGGCGCGGTGCAGAAGATCTTCTACTTCCACGTGCCGATCGCTGCGATGACGTTCCTCGCGGTCTTCGTCCTGCTCGCCGGGAGCGTCGGCTATCTCTGGACGCGGCGCGCCGTGTGGGACCACGTCTCGGTCGCGGCCACGGAAGTCGGCCTCGTCTTCTGCACGCTCGTCCTCATCACCGGCCCGATCTGGGCCAAGCCCGCGTGGGGCGTGTGGTGGACGTGGGAGGCGAAGCTCACGACGACGCTCATCCTGTGGCTCCTCCTCGCGGGGAGTCTTCTCGCGCGCGCCTACGCGACCGCGCCCGACCAGGCGGCGCGGATCGGGTCGATCCTCGGCGTCGTCGCCGCGCTCGACGTGCCGGTCGTCTACAAGGCGGTCGACTGGTGGCGCGGACAGCACCCGATCGTCTTCGGCGCCGGAAAGACCGATCCCCTGGCGCCGGGAATGGGCTCCGCCCTCATGGCCTGTATGTTCAGCTTCCTGCTTCTCTTCACCCTGCTGGTCGCCGCTCGCGCGCGCCTCGCCGCGCTCGAAGGCCAGCTCGCCGCGCTCGAAGACGCGGCCGCGAGGGCGCGATGAAGAGCTACTCGTTCCTGTTCTGGGGCTATCTCGTCGTCTGGGCCGGGCTCGTCGTGTACTTCGCGCTCCTCGCGCGACGGATCGCCGACGTCGGCCGCCGTCTCGACGCGCTCGAGAGGAAGACGAAAGCTACGGCTTGATCGCGAGGTCGAGCGCGTCGCCCGGGCCGAGGCGCTCGCGCGAGGTCGACGGGAGCCTTGCCTGGAACGCCGACGCGAGCGCTGGCTCGACCGCCTCGCCGCGCGACCAGGCGCGCCAGGCGTCGCGCACGCGCAGATAGGCCGCGCCGTCGATCCCGAGCGCCCCCGCGGTGCTCAATCGGGCGACCCGGCACGCCGCGAGCGCCTCGTCGCCGAACGTCCGGTCGTCGGCCTTAACGCCGAGACGCTCCGCCGCGCGGGCCTGCGCCGCGCGCACGGCGAGGAAGGCATCGACGAGGGGGAGCGCCGCCCCGGCATCCGCCTTGGTGTCGTGGGAGACCGCCGCCTGCGTCGTCGCCTTGGGTCCCAGCGCGCGCTCGTACTGGTGGGCGACGAACGCGAGCGCGCCGACACCCGCGGCGCCGAAGCCGACGAGGATGACGATGATGCGTGTCTCGCGCGTCATGACGATCAGTCTGCCCTCTCGTTCCCGCACGCGTCGACCGGGCGCACCTCGTAGCAGGCGGCGCCGCTCGCCGCGTCGTCCCAGGTCGTGAGCGACGTCTCGGCCGCGAGGGTGAACGCCTGGGACGGCGCCGCCGCGCGGTAGATCCGGTACGTCGCGGCACCCGGGCAGGCGCTCCACTGAAGGGTGGCGCCCGGTCCCGCGTCCCGCCCGACCCGGACGGTGTCGCCGAGCGGGCTCGAGCCCGGGGCGACGAGGATGCTCGCCGATCCGGGCACCGCGTCCACGTTCCCATGATCGTCGATCGCGCGCGCCTCGACGGTGTGCGGCCCCGACGAGAGGGTCGGGAGCGCGGCGCTGAACCGCTCGACCGGGCCTCCCCACGCGCCGTCCTCCGGGCTCGCCGCGATCCACGCGCCTCCGTCGGCGCGCACCTCGACGCCGGCGATCCGGTTGATGCTGATGTTCGAGGCCGGTGTCGCGGTGTAGGTGTTGCGGTTCGTGGCCGCGACGACGGTGGCGACGCCGGTCACCGCCGGGATGCGACATGCCTGCGCCGGCAGCGCATCCAGGAACGTGTCCGGGTTCTCGCCGACGACGTCGAGGTCGCCGTCCCCGTCCAGGTCGGCCCAGCCGATCTGCCGCCGCGTCGCGTCGCACATGGAGTCGCCGTTCGCGATCATGACGCACGCCGCCGCGGCCGCATTGCACGCCGCGCAGTTCGCGTTCGGCCCATCCAGGTAGCCGCGGTGGTCGGTGCAGACGCAGCCGCTCGACGCGTACTCGTCGAAGGCGTAGAAGGCGTGCTCGATCTCGTGGCGGAGGACCTGGTCCATGCGGTCGATCCCCCACGCCTGGTTGTCGTAGGTCATGACGATGTGCGGTCCGCCGACCCACGTGTACGCGAAACGTCCGTCCGCGAACTTCCCGTCGACGTCGTTCAACGAGTCGACGACGAAGACGTTGACCGCCCAGTCGGTGCCGTCGTAGCGGCGCGTATCGGCCGCCAGGGCCCGCGAGCGCGCGAAGCGGTCGCCGCTCGTGTAGCCGAGCTTCCCCAGGACCTGCGTCGCCCAGAGCGCCTCGCCGGTCGTGCCGTAGGGATCGGCGGCGTGCCGGATCGGCTCGTAGCCGGTCCGTGCCGCGGGCTGCACCCGACCCGCCAGGACGTGGTAGACGAAGCGGAGACCCGCGCGCGGTTCTTGAAGGCGCACCCACTCCAGCCCCGCGGCGATCTTCGCGACGACCTCGTCCTCCCGGTCGGCGCTCCAGTTCTCGGACTGGAACTCGATCGTCCCGTCGCTCTCGACGAGGATGACGTTGATGCTCACCGCTCCTGCGAAGAACTCGCTCGTGTTGAGATCGGTCGCCCCGTACGGGGCGCCCGGGCTCCCGGTCGACGACGCCGCGACCTTCCTCACGCCGGCGCGCGCCGCGCGCACGGCGTCGAGCGTGGTCGCCGGAGGCACGAGCGCATCGTCGCCGATCTCCGCCGGCGGACGCTCGTCGGTCCGGTCGCCGAGGTGCGCGATCGCGCTCCAGGCCGCGAGCCCCCATCCGGGGACGCCGCGCCCCGCCCGGGCCGCGGCACCTTTGAGCGCGACCTCGCGCACGCCGGCGAGCTTGAGCGCGCGGAACTCGGATCCCGGCGGCAGCTCGACGATGAGGACGCCGTCGAACGCGTGCACGGTCCGTCCACCGAGCGAGGCGATCCCCGAGAGCGCCGCGGCTCGTGTCGCCGGCGAGGCGTCGTCGAGGATGAGCGCCACCACCGGCCGAGGCGGAGACTCGGCAGACGCTCGGCCTCCCAGGAGCGCCAACGACACCACCGCCGCACGAGCGAAGGACCGGCTCATCGGGGAGAAAACTAAGGAAGGCGGAAGAGGCCCGCCATGACGATTCCGTACCCGTCGACTACAGGTGGTCTTGGATCGCTTTCTCGAGGATCGCTCGCGGGACCGGGCCGATCCAGTAGCCCACGATCTTGCCGTCGCGGTCGATCAGGTACTTCGTCGGGAAACCGACGACGCCGCCGTAGGCGGAGGCGACCGCCTCGGAGCCGATGAGCGTCGTGTAGGGGAGCTTGTTCTCGTCGACGAACGGCTTGACCTTCGACGCACCCTCGTCGTCCATCGCGATCCCGAGGAGGGTGAATCCCCTCGCGCCGTACGTCGCGTTCAGCTCCTTGAACATCGGGATCTCCTCGCGGCAGGGAGCGCACCACGTCGTGAAGAAGTCCACGAGCCGGAGCTGTCCCTTGCTGTCGGAGAGGTGGACCGCCCTGCCGTTGACGTCCTTGAGCTCGAAGTCGGGAGCCGCGCGGACGGCAGCGGCGGCCGGAGCCGCGGCGTCGGCCGGCTTGGCGTCGGCGTTGCGCGGCTGAGAACCGCCGCAGGCGGCGAGGAGCGAGATCGAAAGGGCCACGAGAACGGATGAACGCGTCATGACCGGAGATTTTATCAGGTCGGGCATAATCCGGCCGTGCGCCGCCTCGCTGCCGCCCTCGCCGCCCTCCTGGTGCTCCTCCCCGGAGCGCTCGCGGCGTCGGCGACTCCCGTCGTCGGGCCGCGCGGGATGGTGGCGTCGCCCGAGAAGCTGGCCGGTGACGTGGGGCTCGACGTTCTCGAGAAGGGCGGGAATGCCGTCGACGCCGCGGTCGCAACGGCGTTCGCGCTCGCGGTGACCTTTCCGCGTGCCGGCAACCTCGGCGGGGGCGGATTCCTCATCTATCGCGCCCCCGGCGGCCGCTGCTCCGCGATCGATTTCCGCGAGACGGCGCCGGCGGCGCTGACCGCGGCGCACTTCAAGAACGCGCGAGGCGAGATCGACCCGAAGAAGAGCCAAGAGGGCGGGCTTGCCGTCGCGGTGCCGGGATCGGTGGCGGGGCTCGCCCTCGCCCACGCCCGCTACGGCACGAGACCCTGGGCCGAGCTCCTGGCACCGGCGATCGAGCTCGCCGAGACCGGCTTCCCGATCTCCGCCGTGTCCGCCAAGATCTTCGGCGACGAGAACGCGCGCCTCGCCGCCGATCCTGCGGCGCGCGCGCTCTTCACGCACGACGGTGCGCCGCTCCAGGCGGGCGACCGCCTCGTCCAGAAGGATCTCGGAAAGACCCTCCGCGCGATCGCGGCCGGCGGTGCCAAGGCGTTCTACGAAGGCGACACGGCGGAAGCCGTCGTGCGCACGGTGACGGCAGCCGGCGGGGTCCTCGCCGCCGCGGACCTGGCCGGCTACAAGCCGGTCGAGCGCGAGCCGCTCGTCGGCGCCTACCGCGGCCACCGCGTCGTGACCTTTCCCCCGCCGTCGAGCGGCGGCGTGATCCTGCTCCAGATGCTCGCCATGCTCGAGCGCTTCGACCTGGCGGCGTCGGGCGCGGGGTCGTCGCTCACGCTCCACCGGCTGGCGGAGGTCGAGCGCCGGGCCTACGCCGATCGCAGCGGGGCGCTCGGCGATCCGGCGTTCGTCGACGTCCCGGTCAAGGCGCTGCTCGATCCGGCCTACGTCGCGAAGCGCGCCGCGTCGATCCGGGACGACCGCGCCACGCCGTCGTCCGCGGTCCGCCCGGGAGTCGCAGGGCGCGAGGGAGGCGAAACCCTCCACCTCTCGATCGCCGACGCGCGCGGCGGCGCCGTCTCGCTGACGACGACGATCAACTCGTGGTTCGGGGCGGCAATCGTCGCGAAGGGAACCGGCGTCCTTCTCAACAACGAGATCGACGACTTCGCGCTCGGCGAAGGTGTGGCGAACCAGTGGGGCCTCCTCGGTGGATCCGCCAACGCCGTCCGCGGCGGCAAGCGCCCGCTCTCGTCGATGAGCCCGACGATCGTCGAAGCGGTCCCCCCCGGGCCCCGTCCGTTCCTCGTCGTGGGCTCGCGGGGCGGCGCCACGATCATCACCGCCGTGCTCCAGACGATCGTCCATGTCGTCGACGACGGCTTCACGCTCCAGGAAGCGATCGACTTCCCGCGGGCGCACCACCAGTGGCAGCCCGACGTCCTCCAGGTCGAGCCGCACGGTCTCTCCGAGGACGTCGCGCGCGCGCTCCGCGCCCGCGGCCACGTCCTGAAGACGAGGGAGCCGATCGCGAACGTCGTGGCGATCGGGCTCGACGCCCAGGGACGCTACACGGGAGCGCCCGACCCCCGCGAGGAGTCGGTGGCGGTCGGCTATTGAGCGCGCGCGGCGCGGTCGCGGTGTTCGGCTCGTCCGAGCCGGCCGAGGGCGATCCGCTCTACGAGGCGGCGCGCCGCGTCGGCGGTCTCCTCGCCCGCGCGGGCTACGACGTCGTCACCGGCGGCTACGGCGGCGTCATGGAGGGCGCCTCGCGCGGCGCTGTCGAGGGCGGCGGCCGCTCGGTCGGCGTCACCTGCTCGATCTTCGCGGCGAGGACACCGAACGCCTTCCTGAGCGCAGCGCACGAGACCGACGACCTCATCGCGCGGATGGCCGAGCTGGTCCGGCGGTCCGACGGCTTCGTCGTGCTCCACGGGAAGTCCGGCACGCTCGCCGAGCTGACGCTGCTCTGGGCGCTCCACCGGGCGGGGAGCCTCGGCCCGCGCCCCGTGGTACTTTTGGGGGCCGCGTGGCGGCCGTTCCTCCATCACCTGGTGAAGGGGAACATGATCGAGAGCGCCGAGCTCGCGATCACGCGCGTGGCGGACGAACCGGAGGAAGCGGTCGCCTCGATCGACACGCTCCTCTGCGCGGAGGGCGGACGTGGGGAGTAGGACGGGCTACGGGGACGACCGCGCGACGGTGGGCGACGGGCCGCCGCCGAAGGGGATCGTCCGCGACTACGCCGAGACGATCCTGATCTGCGTGATCTTCGTCGTCTTCACGCGGGCGTTCATCTTCCAGCAGTCCAAGATTCCCAGCGGCTCCATGGAAGACACGCTGCTCATCGGCGACTACATCATGGTCAACCGCTACATCTACTCTCCCGCGGACTCCGCGATCGAGAAGATGCTGCTCCCCTCGCGCGACGTGCGCCGGGGCGACGTCATCGTCTTCAAGTATCCGGACACCCCCGAGATCGACTACATCAAGCGCGTCATCGGCCTGCCGGGAGACACGGTCGAGATCCGCCGCGGCTACGTCTACGTCAACGGCGAGAAGCTCGACGAGCCTTACGTGAAGGACGCCTACCGGCTCGCCGACTCGCGGGAGCCGGTCAAGATTCCCGAGGGCCACTACTGGGTCATGGGCGACCACCGCGACCGCTCGGCCGACAGCAGGGTCTGGGGCACGGTCCCCCGCGAGCTCATCAAGGGCCGCGCGGTCCTCATCTGGTGGTCGTACACCGAGGGTCCGAACGACATCAATCTGCGGGGGTGGGACCAGCTCAAGGCGATCCTGAGCAAGGTCGCCCACCTCGTCACCCGGTCGCGCTGGAGCCGCTGCTTCACCCTGATCCACTGAACGCGTCTATATTGGCTGGGCGATGAGCGAGGAGCAGGAGTCCGCCAGGGACGACGGCGGGACGCGTGAGGCCGGGGTCCGCGGCTTCGCGTCATCGGCGCTCCTCGTCGGCGCGGTCGGTGCGGTTCTCCTCGCCGGCTGGTCGCTCAGAGGCAGTCCCACGCCCCCGCCCGCGGCCGCCGCTCCCGAGGTGAAGCTCGGCAAGACCGTCCCGGTCGAGGCCGCGCCGCCGCCCCCCGTCGAGGCGGCGGTGACGGTCCCCGAGGTCGAGACCCCGCCGCCCGCTCCGCCTCGCGCGGCCGCTCCCGTCCCCGCCGCCGTCCCCGTCGCCAAGCCGGCGGACGACGCCGGCCGCCTCGCCGCGACCGGCCGAGCGTTCACCGCTCAGCTCCTCGTCGCTTGCCGCGCCGACACCGTCGACCGGTTGCGCGCGGAGGCGCGCGGCGCCGACAAGCTCTACGTCCTCCCCGCGACGGTCCATGGGAGCTCCTGCTGGCGCGTCTGCTGGGGCGCGTACGGCTCCGCCAAGGAAGCGTCCGCCGCGGCCGATCTGCCGAAGGCGCTCCGCGGCAAGGAGCATCCCGGCGCGGTCGAGATCGCCAAGGTGCTGCCGTGACGCCGGCGACCTTGATGCTCGCCGCCCTGATTCACCTCCAGGGGGGCGGAACCGTCGAGGCCGACCGCTGGTGGATCGACGGCGACACGCTCTTCGTGGAGTCCGCGACCGGCACGGTCGGCATGCCGCGCGCGCTCCTGGTCAGCGTCGACGAGTCCGCCGCCGCGCCCAAGGGAAAGGCCTCGCAGCCTCCCGCGAAGAAGCCGCCGGCCGCGCATCCGGATCCCGAGGCGATCGCCGCGATGAAGGCCGGGAACGAGGCGCTCATGGCGCGCGACTACGAGACCGCGGTCCTCAAGTTCCACGACGTCATCGAGCGTGAGCCCGATGCGGCGGGAGCGCGCGTCGGCCTCGCCGTCGCCGAGATGAAGCTCGGCCGGGACAACATGGCGTTGCCCGTCGTCCTCGACGGTCTCGTCCGCGATCCGGCGTCGGCGGAGCTGCAGGAGGTCCTGGGCGACCTGCGCGACCGCGACGAGCGGGTCGACGAGGCGCTCACCGCGTGGCGCGAGGCATTCCGCCTGGCGCCGAGCGACCGCGTGCGGGAGAAGATCGTGAAGGGCGAGCGCGAGATGGCGGCCGCGAAGAACTACGCCTTCTCCGCCGCGGCGCACTTCAACATGCGTTACGACGGCGACCTCGATCAGGACCTCGTCGCGTCGATCACCGACTTTCTCGAAGAGCGCTATGTCGACTTCTCCTCGACCTACCATCATGCGCCGAGCCAGCCGATCACCGTGCTCCTGTACCCGAAGCAGGCGTTCCACGACGTGACGCAGGCCGGGAGCGAGGTCATCGGGCTCTACGACGGCAAGATCCGCGTGCCCCTGGCCGGCCTGAAGAAGCTCGACCCGGCCGCGGAGAAGGTGCTGGCGCACGAGCTGACGCACGCCTTCGTGCACTCGAAGACGCGCGGCAACTGCCCGAAGTGGCTCCACGAGGGGCTCGCGCAGATCGCGGAGCCTCGCGAGCTCCGGCGCTCGCAGCGCGCGGACCTCGCGGCGAAGGTGCGGCCCGACGATCCGAAGACGTGGCCGAACGTCGCCTTCAGCTATCCGGCGGCGCTCTCGCTCACGAGCTACATCGCCGATCAGCGAGGGCTCGACGTCCTCGTCGCCGTCCTGGACCGCCTCGGCGCGGGCGACTCGCTCGACGAGGCGCTCCACGCCTACTACGGCGCCACCTACGCCGAGATGGCGAAGGCCTGGGCGGAGTCGGTCCGCGCGGGGACGCCGTGAGGCCCGCGGCGGCGCCGCCGTCACCCCCTTCACCGTTCCGGCAGTTCCCCCGCCTCCTCTGCGAGAAAGCGGCCGGCTCGGGAATCCTGACCGCATCGCGCGGCCGCCTGAAGCGCCTCTTCTGTCTCGAGAAGGGCTGGGTCGTCTACGCCACGTCGAACCTGCTCGAGGAGCAGTACGCCGAGTATCTCGTCCGCTCGGGCATCCTCACGCCCGATCAACGCGCCCACGCCGTGGAGACGGCGGCGCTCAAGAAGATCTCCGTCGCGGCGGTCCTTCTCGATGCCGGCCGTCCGTCGCCGGAGAGCCTGCGCCGCGCGATGGACGGGCTGATCCGCGAGCTCCTCACGTCGACCTTGGAGTGGCCCGACGGCGCGTTCTCCTTCGAGGACGGCGCGCCGAAGCTCGACGGCGAGGTGACCGCGCGCCTGGCGATCCGGCCGTTCGTCATCGCCCATGCGAAGCGGCATCCCGCGTCGCTGGACGCGCTCAGGATCCGGATCGGTCCTCCCGACCTCCGGCCGGTCGTCCCGCCGAAGGCTGCGGCGTCCGCGGGCGATATGGACGCTCTCGGCACCTATCTCCTCGAGCACTGCGACGGGAGCCGCGACCTCGCGGAGCTCGTCAAGGGCTCGCCCGCCGAGGAGGAGCCGACGCTCCGGCTGATCTACGGCCTGCTCCTCGCCGGCTGGCTCGAGCCCGAGGATCCCAAGATCCGGCGCTCGCGCGAGCTCAAGACCGAGGCGACGATCACACGCGAGGAGGCGCTCGGGCGGCTCAGCCTCGCCACCGGCCAAGACCACTACGGCGTGCTCGGCCTCGACCGGACCGCGCGTCCCGACGCGATCCGTGAGTCGTACTACGCGCTCGCGCGCCGTTATCACCCGGACCGCTTCCGCTCCGGGTCGCTCGCCGACCTGCTCCCGCGCTTCGAGGAGTTCTTCACGCACGTCACCGAGGCCTACAACACGCTCTCGGACGCCGAGGGCCGCGCGGAGTACGACCAGATGCTCCTCTCCGCGCACACCGATACCGACCGCAAGGGCGCCGACACCGGCGGTTACGCCCGTCAGAACTACCTGCGCGGCCGCGCGCTCATCGCGCAGCGCAAGCTCAACGAGGGGATCACCTTCCTCGAGAACGCCGTGCAGATCGATCCGTCGCACGCCGAGTACCACCTCGAGCTCGGGCTCGCGCTCGCCAAGAACCCGCGCCATCGCGAGGCCGCCGAGATCCGCCTGCTCCAGGCGATCGAGCTGGCCCCGACGTCGGTCGCCGCCTACCTCGCGCTCTCCCAGATGTACCTGAAGGCAGGCCGCCCCGGCCGCGCGGTGAGGATGGCGAAGGAAGCGCTGCGGTGGGAGCCGGGCCACCTCGAGGCGCAGGAAGTCATCGTCCAGGCGGGAAGCGCCGCGACCGACGATCGCGACGACCTCAAGCGCGCGATCTTCGGCGGCTCGTAGGACCGCCATGCCCCGCGTCGTCGACGGGGACAACGTGCTCGGCACCTGGCCGGGCCGCACCCGGTCGGACGCCGAGAAGCGGAAGCTCGTTCGGGAGATCGCGAAGCTCGCCCGCGTCGAGCGCCGCCGGATCGTCGTCGTCTTCGACGGCACGTCCCCGCCGGGCGTCTCGTACGGCCCCGACGTCCTCTTCTCCGGCCCCGGCCGCAAGGCCGACGCCGTCATCCTCGATCTCCTGAAGCGCGAGAAGGACGTCGCCGGGTGGGCCGTCGTCACGAGCGATCGCGCGCTCGGCGATCAGTGCCGCTGGGTCGGCGCCTCGGTCGAATCGCCGTCGTCGCTGCGGACCAAGCTCGCGAAGGACGATGCCGGCGAGAAGCCGGAGAGCGCGGACGACGTCGACTACTGGCTGAAGCAGTTCGGCGAGGAGTGAAATGGGGACATTCAGCTTTTGATCAAAGGGGACAGTAACCAGGTTTTTGTTACACACGCAGTTCGTGTGTAACAAAAACCTGGTTACTGTCCCCCCCGTTTTACCGAAGCGTGACGACGGTCGCGCCGTCGCCCCCTTCGCCGGTTCCGCCGGGGCGGAACGACGCGACGAGCGGATGAGCCTTGAGATGGGCGCGGACCCCGACGCGCAAGCGCCCGGTGCCGTGGCCATGGACGATGCGGACCTCGTCGCGACCCTCACGCGCGCAGGCGTCCAGGAACTTGTCGACCTCGGGGAGCGCCTCGTCGACCGTCTTCCCGAGGAGGTGGAGCTCGAGCGGCGGCCCTTCGGGACGCTCGTCCGATGACGGGCGCCGCGAGGCGATGAGCGACGCGATCTTGGATTTCTTCTCCGGAGCCGGCGCCGCCTCCTGACCCGCGGCGGCGAGATCGGCCTTCGAGACCAAGAACGTCGCCGCCCCCATGCGGACGTCGATCTTCTCGCCGCGCACGGCGACGATCTCCCCTTCGCGCTCGAGCGAGATGATCCGCACGCGTGCGCCGGGCGCGATCGTGAGCGGCCCCGCCGCGACGGGGGCCGCCGGCGCGATCCGCCGCGCTTCCGCTCGAAGACGCGACTCCGCGCGGAACTGCGCGCGCTCCGCCTTCGCCCGCTCCTTCGCATCCTGGATGCCGGCGAGCTCCTTCTTCGACTGCTGCCGGAACTCGCGCAGGGCGGCGTCCAGCGTCTTCGCTGTGGCCTCCCGGCGCTCCGAGGCTTCCGCGGCGGCCTTCTTCTCGAGCCGCTCGCGTTCTGCGGCGAGGCGGGCCTCCGCCTCGCGGAGACTGCCGGTCTTCTCCTCCGCTTCCGAGGTGAGCGCGCGCAGGCGCGCCATGTACTCCTCGGCGCGGACACCGGCGCCGACGAGCGCCCGCGCCCGTGCGACGAGCGACGCCTCGAGACCGAGCCGTGAGGCGACGTCGATCCCCGCCGACGATCCCGCGGCCCCGGCGAGCACGCGGTAGGTCGGCTTCAGCGTCTCCTCGTCGAACTCCATCGCAGCGCTCTGCACGCGCGGATCCGAGAACGCCCACGCCTTGAGCGCCGCGTGGTGCGTCGTCGCGATCGCCGTGATCTCGAGGTCGAGGAGGCGCTCGAGGACCGCCTGCGCGAGTGCGGCACCCTCCCCCGGCTCGGTCCCGGTGCCGATCTCGTCGAAGAGGAAGAGCGCGGGTGCCGCGGCCTCGTCGAGAAACCGCACGACCGCGCGCACGTGGCCGGAGAAGGTCGAGAGGTCCGCCGCGATCGACTGATGGTCGCCGATGTCGGCGCGAAGCTGGCGGAAGATCGGGAGCGTCGCCTCGTCCGCGGCGACGGGCAGCCCGCACTGCGCCATGAGCACCGCGAGGCCGACGGTCTTCAGGGCCACGGTCTTGCCGCCGGTGTTCGGTCCGGAGACGACGAGCACGCGATCGTACGGGTCGATCGCCACCGTGATCGGAATGCACCGGATGCGGCGGTCGAGGAGCGGGTGACGGACGGCGTCCAGGCGGAGCGGTTCCGACGGGGCGAGGCGCGGCGTCGTCCCACGGATCGCGCGGGCGAACGCCGCCCTGGCCTGGACGACGTCGGCGCGGGCGAGGCCCGCGATCGCCGCATCGATCTCGGGAAGTCGTGCGCGATAGCTCTCCGTCCAACCGCGGACGATTCGGAGCGCCTCGGCCGCTTCCTGCTCCGCGAGACGGACCAGCTCGTTGTTCGTCGCGACCGAGGCGATCGGCTCGACGAAGAGGGTCTGCCCGGACGACGAAGCGGCGTGGACGATCCCTTCCACGGGGCGCGGCGCATCGGCGCGGACCGGGATGACGAAGCGGCCGTTCCGCTGGGTGACGAAGTCGTCGCGGACGACGCTCGCCGCCGAGGGATCGTGGAGGAACGCCTCGAGCTGCCGGCGCAAGCGCTCGCCGGCCTTGACGATCGCGACGCGCAGGCGCCGGAGCTCGGCCGAGGCGTCGTCCTCGAGGCGGCCGTCGGGTCCCACGAAGCGCACCACGTCGCGCGTCAGAGCGCCCAGGTCCGAAATGCCGTGCGACAGCGCCTGGAGCGACGGGAACTCCCCGGCGTCGAGACGGCCGAGGCGCTTGCCGAGATCGGCGGCTTCCGCGAGCAGCGACGCGAGATCCCGCAGCGCCACGGGGTCGACGACGTGCCCTTCGATGCCGAGCGTGCCGCGCGCGGGCGCGGGATCGGGAAGAGCCGCCGGGATCAGGCGGCCGAACCGCTCGGCGTACCGGCCCGCCTCGTCGTTCGCCGCGTGCTCCGCCGCGAGCGCCGCAGCGTCCGCGATGGGACGCGCGTCCTGGAGCGCCGAGCGCCCGGGCGGACTCGCCGCGAAGCCGGCCGCGTAGGCGAGGACCTCCTGGAGCTCGAGCGCCTCCTCGGAGACGGCATCGAGATCGAACGTCACGGCGTCGCTTCCGGCCCGCGCTCCCGGAGATGCGCGACGGTGCGCCAGAGGTAGTGGAAGCCCGAGAGCAGGATGAGCACGAGCGTCGTCCTGATCGCGAACGGGACGATTGGGTTCGTCTCGAGGCGCGCGTTGAAGAGGAGCACGAGACCGATCGTGACGAGCTCGGTGCCGGTCGTCACCTTCCCGATGACGGAGGGGAGGAACCGCTTCTGGCCGTACGCGAGGTGGAGCATGAGCGCGATCGCGAGAATGAGGCCGTCCCGGCTGATGACGAGGATCGTCAGGTAGAGGGGGATCCGGTTGACCATCGGGATCCCCTGGAACAGGTTCGGGTAGCGCGTCAGCAGGATGAACCCCGAGATGAGCAGCATCTTGTCGGCGGCGGGGTCGAGGTAGGCCCCCAGCGCCGTCCGCTGCCGGAAGACCCTTGCGATCAGGCCGTCGAGGAGGTCGGTCACCCCGGCGCCGATGAAGATCCCGAGCGCGAGCGAGAACCTCGCCTCCAGGACCGCCAGGATGAAGAACGGCACCGCGACCAGACGCAGGAAAGTGAGCTGGTTCGCGAGCGTCCAGTTCCCGACACGTGTCTTGAGCTCACCCGACCCCATGCGAACTCCGGCTTATATCACGTGGTTTGACTCCGCCCGGACCCGGCACCTATGTTCGGTCGGGCCGGGGTCCATCCCGGCGTCGAGGACGCCATTTCGGAGAAGGATGACACCCCGATGACGATCGACGATCTCTTGCGCTTCATGGTCAAGCAGGAGGCGAGCGACCTCCACCTGAAGCCGATGCGCCCTCCCCTGCTCCGGATCAAAGGCAAGCTCCTCCCCTTGAAGACCGACGCGCTCCATCCCGACCTCCTCAAGGAGATGATCGGCTCGCTCCTGAACGACCGGATGAAGGGCCAGATCGAAGAAAACTGCGCCGCCGACTTCGGGCACAGCGTCCCGGGCGTGTCGCGCTTCCGCGCGTCGGTGTTCCTGCAGCGCGGGACCTACTCCGCGGTCTTCCGGCGCGTGCCGTTCGAGTTCCCGTCGATGGACGACTGGGGGCTGCCGCCGATCCTGACCGAGTTCACGAAGCTCAACCAGGGCCTCGTGCTCATCACCGGGCCGACCGGCTCGGGGAAGTCCTCGACGCTCGCGTCGCTCATGCGGATCATCGTCAACACGCGCCTGATCCACCTCATCACGATCGAGGACCCGATCGAGTTCTTGTTCAAGGACAACCTCGGGGCGGTCACCCAGCGCGAGGTGGGAACCGACACGCCGTCGTTCTCCGCGGCGCTCCGGAACGCGCTCCGCCAGGACCCCGACGTGATCATGGTCGGCGAGATGCGCGACCTGCCGACGATCCAGACGGTCTTGACCGCGGCGGAGACGGGCCACCTCGTCTTCTCGACCGTCCATACGAACAGCGCGGTACAGACGATCGACCGGATCATCGACCAGTTTCCCGAGTCGAATCACCGTCAGATCCGCCAGCAGCTCTCGAACGTGCTCCAGGCGATCGTCTCCCTGAAGCTCGTCGAGAAGACCGACGGATCGGGCCTCATCGCCGCGGTCGAGATCTTGCGGACGTCGCCGCGCGTGCAGAAGCTGATCCTCGAAGGGAACCTCGACGCCCTCGAGGAGGAGATCGAGAACTCGGTCTCGTACTACAAGATGCAGTCGATGAACCAGTCTCTCGCCTCGCTCGTGCTCAGGGGGGCCGTCGCGCGGGACACCGCGCTCGCGATCTCGATCAAGCCGGGCGACCTCGACCTCATGCTGAGGAAATTCCTCTACGCGGCGGAGAACCGCTCACCGGAGGAGGGACACGACATGGCCGAACCGCTGAGCGACTTCTCGAAGATCCTCGAGCTGCAGGAGATCAAGCGGCTCTACGACGAGCTCCAGGACAAGTTCCGGCAGGAGATCGGCGAGCGCGACGAGGAGATCGCACGCCTGCGATCCGAGGTGTCGCATGCCCAGCCGGTCGCCGCGGTCGGCAGCGAAGCCGACCACCTGCGCGCCGAGAACGAGCGTCTCGGGAAGCAGATCCAGCTCGTGCGCCAGGAGTACGAGGCCAAGGTCGAGCGGATGAACGCGCGCCTTCGCGAGCTCTCGAGCACGGGAGCGCAGGCGCCCGCCGGCGGTTCTCCCGAGCCGGGCAAGGGTGGCTTCTTCCGCCGCTAGGCGCGGCTAACCTTCGCGCCGCTCCGAGCCGTGCCCCGCGTGCGCGGCATCCTCCTCGCCGGCACCCATGCGCGCGGGTCCGACGGTCGAGATCGCGTGCTTGAAGATCATCTGGTCGCCGTGGTGCGTCTCGAGCAGGATCGTGAACTTGTCGAACGCCCGGATGCGCCCGACCAGGCGCTTGCCGTTGGCGAGGAACACGGTGACGAGCGCGCGCTCCTTGCGTGCCCGGTTGAAGAACTCGTTCTGGATGCCTCCGGTCTCGGTGTCCATCGGGTCCTCCTGCGGACTCTCACGTGGGTCGAGTCTAACACGCGACGAAGCGGCGCCATGACGCCACGATCTCGCCGGCGAGCGCGTCCGGGTCGCCGGACGCGTCCATCCAGACAACGCCGGGCTCCCGCCGGAACCAGGTGCGTTGCCTCTTGGCGTACCGGCGCGTGGCGGTGACGATCGCGTCGCGCTCGGTGCCGAGATCGAGCCCGAGAGAGCGCGCGCGGAGTGCCTCGCGGTAGCCGATCGCCTTGAACGCGTTCGCGGATTCCGGCACCCCGGCGGCGAGGAGGTGCGCGACCTCCTCTTCGAGCCCGGATTCCAGGAAGCGGTCGACCCGGGCCGTGAGGCGGGCCGCGAGCAGGTCGCGGTCGAGCGTGAGGCCGATCTTGAGCGCGTCGTAGCGCTCCCCCGGCGTGGACCAGGTGCCGGCCGCCGCGATGCGGTCGCTCCAGATCGGGCCGGGCCCGGCGAGCTCCAGAGCGCGGAGGAGGCGCTGGGTGTCGGCGGGAGCGATCCGTGCCGCCGAGCCCGGGTCCCGGGCCGCGAGCGCGCCGTGGAGCCGCGCGGCGCCGAAGCGGGCCAGGAGGCGTCTCAGGCGGTCGCGTCGCGCCGCGTCACGCCCCGGCGCCGGGACGACCCCCTTGAGCAGGCCGCGGAGGTAGAGACCCGTGCCGCCGACGACGATCGGGACGCGTCCCCGCGCGGCGATCGCCGCCACGGCGGCGTCGGCATCGCGGACGTATTCGGCAAGCGAGTAGTCGTGCCGCGGGTCGACCGTGCCGACGAGCGCGTGCGGAACGCGGTGCCTCTCGTCGTCCGTGGGCTTCCCCGTGGCCGCGTCGAGGCCCCGATAGATCTGGAGCGCGTCGCAGCCGACGATCTCGCCGCCGAGCGCCTCGGCGACCTCGACGGCGACGCGCGACTTGCCCGTACCGGTCGGACCGAGGAGGACGAGGATCCTCAGCGGTGGTGCTTGGTCGTCATCCGGCCGTGCGCTTCGTCGCGGTACTCGTTCACCGTCTCCTGCATGTGGTCGTGACAGTAGATCTGCCCGCGATCGATCCCCCGGCCGCAGCGCGCGCACCGCCCGCGCACCACCTGCTTCGTGACCGGCGTGACGACACGGAGGACGATCGACGCCGCGAACACGACGAGCGTCGCCTTGAGCGTCAACGCCGACCAGCGGTCGTCCGCCGCCTCGGGGAGCCATCCGGCGACCCCGGCGATCCACAGCCCGACCGTGAGGACGAGCAGGATCCACCCCAAGCTGAATAGTCCGCGTCCCATGTGCCCGACTTTCCGGCCCCCCGGTTCCGGCCGACGATGAATATAGGTCCCGCATCAATGCGCGCTATCCGCGCCGTCGGCCGATTTCGAGATCGCAATGCCGGGATAGTAATGCTCGAGGATCTCGCGGTAGGACGCGCCGCGGAGCGCCATCCCGTACGCGCCGACCTGGCACAGACCGACCCCGTGCCCCCATCCCTTGCCGGCGAAGACCGCCGCGGTGATCGCTCCGCCGGCGTCGCGCTGCAGCTCGATGACCGTCAGGCTCTCGCGGAGGTCGAGCAGGTTCCTGACGTCGAACCCCGTGACGACCGTGCTGCCGGCCTGACCGACGACCTCGATCTGCACGATCCGGCCCGAGACGCCCCGCTTGAGGATGCGCAGGTCGCGCAGCTTGCCGACCGAGACGCGCTTGTTGATCGCGGCCTCGAGATCGGCGCCGCTCGTGCGCACCTCCCACTGGTAGACCGCCGCCGATCGGTCGTCGGACAGCCCCTTCGCCGGCGGACGCAGCTCGAGGAAATCGACGCGGCCGCTTCCGTCGTGGTGGGCGCGGACCCGGTCCCCCGGCCAGAGGGCGAGCGAGGCCACGGGGAAGTTCCGCGTGCCGGCGGCGGTGAAGAGGCGCGGCGCGTCGGCCAGGGTCCACGAGGCGCTCGCCTTCCCGCGCGCGACCTGGAGCTTCCGGCCCTCGACGGCGACGATCGTCCCCTCCTCGAGGTCGAAGGCGTCGTAGGCGTCGCCGATCCGCGCGAGTGCCGCCGCGAGCGTCGCCCCCGTCGGCTCGCGCTCCAGGAGCCAGCGGCCGTCGGGCGCCGGGTGGAGCGCGCCCTGCGCCACGAGGTAGACGAGCGCGCGGCGCTCGTCCTCGGGGAGGGTGCGGATCGCGGCGTCGCGGAGAACCGCATCGACATCCGCGTCGGCGAGCAGGATGCGCGCCCTCTCGTCCCACGCGAAATCGCGCGCGATCGCCAGGGCCGCCTTCGGCAGGCTCGACGGGGCGATGGGAGTGCCCGCGGGAGCGGGCCGGCCCGACAGGCGGGCGACCGCCGCGGTCCACTGCCGGAGCGTCGTCGCGCTCACGGGATGCGCCAGCACCTTCGCGAGGCGGGAGGTGTCCCCGAAGACTCCGGATACGCCGAGGAGCCAGGCGTCGCGCGTGACGTCCTCGCCGCTCTCGGTCGTGATCCCCGCCGGTGCGGCCCCCGTCACCGTCTTTCGTGTCCGCGCGAGCGCCTCGCCCTCCGCGCGGCAAGGGACGCCGACCAGGTAGGGCGCCGCCTGCTCGGGGAAGATCTCCTTCGCATCCTCGGTGTGGCCGCCGCAGGTCGCGGTGTAGAGGGCATCGATCGGCTTGCCCTCGTAGCTCGCGATCTCGCCGCGCGTCTCGGAGACCGCGCGGTCGGAGAGCGGATGCTCGGCCTCGGCGCCGCCGTACGCCTGGCAGCGCGGAGTCGCGCAGATGTCGAACCCTTCGTCCTCGAACTGGCCGGCGTTCGCCATCGCGTAGGTGCGCGCGGCGACCGCCTGCGCCTTCAGCGCCTCGATCTGCGGCCAGATCTCCGGCCCCAGCTCGGAAGGGACCACGCCGCGCAGGTAGCTCTCGAGCTCGACCCAGTCGACGGCGCGCAGGCGCCCGGACGCGTCGACACGAACCTCGACGACGCCGCGGTACGGCTTGCCGCCGACCTTGAGCGTGCCCCCATCCGTGGGAATCGCGAGCAGGCGCTTCGACGTGGTGAGCTGCGTGTTCCACAGCGTGTCGACGAGACGGATCGTGACCGGACCCGGCGCCTCCTGCGGCTCCTCCGCGATCCAGATCCCCTTCCGTCCCATGTCGCGCAGCTTCGCCAGGAGCGGGGCCAGGGCCGCCCGGTCCTTCGCGGCGCCGGCGCGGACGCGCCACGAGCCGCGATCGGGGACGAAGCGCGCGACGACCGGTGCGCCGAGCGCCTTCTCGAGCGCGGCGCGCTCCTGCTCCGCCGCCTCCTGCGTTCCGTAGGCGCCGACCTGGATCCGGAAGACCGACGCCGGCTCCCCTTCCGGCCCGCCGTCCGCGAGGAACGCCAGCTCTGCCGTGTACGTGTCCTTCCACGGGGTGGCGCCCGTCTGAGGTTCGACGACGCGGAACGGCCGGTCGGAGCCGATCATGACCCGGTGGCCGAGGTCGAGGCCGACGCGGTAAAGCGTTCCCTTGGCGTTCGCCGCCGTGGCCGCGGCGCGGATCGCGTCGTCGGCGGGAGACGCGGCCGAGGCCGCGAGCGCGAGGAGAAGTGCGGTCAAGACCGTCCGGGTGCGAGGCGCTCGAAGATCTCCCGGCGCGCCGCCTCGTCCCGCTCCCAGAGCCCCGAGGCCGCGTACGTGAGGAGCGCGCTCCCCTCCTTGCGCACGCCGCGGAGCGTCATGCAGGTGTGCTCGGCGTCGAGAACGACGAGCACGGCACGCGGCGCGAGCGCGCGCTCGACCGCCGCGGCGACCGCGATCGTCAGATGCTCCTGGATCTGGAGGCGCCTCGCGAGCGCGTCGACGACGCGGCCGAGCTTCGAGAGGCCGGCGAGCCTCTCGCCCGGAAGATACGCCACGTGAGCCTTGCCGAAGAACGGCAGGAGGTGGTGGACGCACACCGACGCGAACTTCACGTCGCGGAGGAGGACGGGGCCGCACCCCTTCGGCGCCGCCGTCCACGTCAGCTCGGCGACTGGATCGACGCCGTAGCCCGAGACGAGGTCGTCGGCCCAGGCGCGCGCGACCCGCGCCGGCGTCTTCTCGAGGTCGTCGCCCGGAAAGCGCTCGCCGAGCCCCTCGAGGAAGAGGCGGATCCCCGCTTCCATCTTGGCGGCGTCCATCGTCAGGCCCCCCGGTAGACGACCGAGCAGTCCTCGGTCTCCCACAGCTCGATCTCGGCGAGGCCGTCGAGGTGGGGATGCAGGCGCTCCCAGGCCCACGCCGCGATGACCTCGGCGGTCGGGTTGTCGAGGAGGTCGTTCAGGCTGCGATGATCGACCCGATCGACGACCTCGCGGCGGACGATCGCCTTCAGATCGCCGAAGTCGATCGCCATCCCCGACGCGGCCTCGACCGGACGGTCGACGGCGACGACGAGCCGGTAGGAATGACCGTGCAGCTCGCGGCACTTCCCCGGATGATGCGGGAGGCGGTGCGCCGCCTCGAAGCGGAAGACGCGGCGCACGATCATGCGTGTTTCCCGTTCCGCGCGCGCGTCATCTCGACCCCGACCGCGTCGACGATCCCGTCGAGCATCGGGGTCTCCTTCCGGACACGCACCGTCACGCGATCGATCCTTTCATCCTGCAGCAGCTCATCGAGGAGCTGCCGCGCGAACGTCTCGAGGAGCTTGTAGGAGCGGCCGCGCCCGACCTCGATGACGATCTTGTGGACCTTCGCATAGTCGAGCGTGTCGGCCATGCGATCGGACCGGCCGGACTTCTCGAGGTCCATCTCGATCCCGACGTCGACCGAGAGGCGCACGCCGACCTGCCGCTCCAGGCGCGTCAGGCCGTGGAAGCCGTGGAACTTGATCCCCTCGACGAAGATCCGGTCGGCCATCGGGGCCGCATCTTATCAGGCGGTCATCGCGGCCAAGGCCTCCGCCTCGCCGAGCGCTTCCTCACCGCGATCGGGGTCGGTCGCGGCGCGCAGAATCGCGCGCGGAGAATGGTCGGAGACCGGCCAGTCGCTGCCGAAGAGAAGCGTCGCGCCGGCGCGCGCGAGCGACGCGAGCGGGTACGAGATCACACCGTCGCGCGCGCCGAGGCGCGCCTCCCGGAACGCCGCATCGTCGAAGAAATGGCGCGGCTGCACGGAAGCGACGATCCCCGCCGCGGCGAAGCGCGGCAGGTCCCGCTCTCGTACGACTTGCGCGTGCTCGATGCGATGCGGCCCCGCGGGACTCTTGGGCGCACGCTCGAGCGCGCTCAACGCTGCGTCGACCGCGCGATCGCCGATCGCGTGAAGGGCGACCCGATAGCCGCGCCCGGCAAGCTCCTTCACGCGGGCGTTGAGATCGTCCGGGTCGCTCCGGAGGCGTCCCGACGTCTCCGGATCGTCGGCGTACGGCTCGAAGAGCGCCGCGGTGCGCGCACCGAGCGTGCCGTCGACGAAGATCTTGATGCCGGCGAAAGCGAGAGGAGCATGCGTCGCGTACGCGTCGTATGCCTCCTTCGCGCTCGTGCGGAGTGAATCGGGGGTCCACATCGTGACGCTGAGCGGCAGCTCGGAGCGTTCGGCGAGCTCGTTGTACACGCCGATCGCCCACGACTCGACGATGTCGTCGACGGCGGCGACGCCATCGTCGGCGAAAGCCTTGGCCCGGCGCGCGACGGCGATCATCCGATCCTCCCGGGTCGGTCGCGGAAGGCGGGGGCGAAGGCGGTCGTAGTCGTGCTCCGTGACGATCGGGACGGCGCATCCCAACACTCGCCTCGCCGCGAGGTTTAGCCACGCACCGTGGCCGTCGGCCCGGGCGAGCACGACGGGGTGCGCCGGCGTCGCCCGATCGAGCGTCTCGATCTTCGCGGTGGGATCGCCGTGCCAACCCCAGCCACCGATCCACCTGCCCGCCGGACGCCGCGAGACTTCCCGGACGACCTCGACAAGCGCACCGTCGGCATCGAGCCCCCTGAGATCGAGATCCGCGAGGTCCATCGCGCCCGACGATAGGTGCGTGTGCGCGTCGCGGAACGTCACGGCACGCGCAGCCCCGGGATGCGCGGGTACTTGAGTCCGGTGCCGGTGTTGAAGAGGACGACCTCGTCGTCGTGGCCGATCTGGCCGCTCGCGACGAGACGCCGCGCGGCCGCGAGCGTCGCGCCGCCCTCGGGGCACGCGAAGATCCCCTCGCCGCGCGCGATCGCGAGCTGGCCGCCGGCCATCTCGGCCTCCGACACCGCGACCGCCGCGCCTCCGGACTCGCGCACCGCCTTCAAGATCAGCGTGTCGCCGAGCGGCCCGGGGACTCGCAGCCCCGAGGCGTAGGTATGCGGATCGGGCCACGGCACCGCCTTCGACTCTCCCGCGTCGAACGCCGCGACGATCGGCGCGCACCCTTCCGCCTGGGCCGCGATCATCCTCGGCCGCCGTCCCGCCGCGACGAGTCCGAGGTGCTCCATCTCCTCGAACGCCTTCCACATCCCGATGAGGCCGGTGCCGCCGCCGGTCGGGTAGACGATGACGTCGGGCAGCCTCCAGCCGAGCTGCTCGGCGATCTCGTAGCCGAGCGTCTTCTTTCCCTCGGCGCGATAGGGCTCCTTGAGCGTCGAGAGGTCGAACCACTGCGCGGCGTCCTCGTGCTCGCGCATCGTGCGGCCGCACACGCCGATGTCGCCGCGGACGAGGTGGACCACGGCACCGAACGCCGCCGCCTCGAGCCGGAACGGCTCGGGGGTGTCGTCGGGGAGGAAGAGATCGACTCCGAGCCCGGCGGCGGCGCCGTACGCCGCGGCGGCGCTCCCGGCGTTCCCGGCCGACGGGAGCGCGATGCGGCGGATGCCGAGCGCGCGCGCCATCGTGACCGCAGTCGCCATCCCGCGCGCCTTGAACGAACCCGTGGGGTTCGCCGCCTCGTCCTTCACGAGCACGCGGTCGACACCGAGGTCCTGGGCGAGGAACCGCGCGGGGAGGAGCGGCGTCATCCCCTCTCCGAGCGTCACGGGGTCATCGGAGCCGGGCAGTACCTCGGCGTACCGCCACAGCGACGGGGGGCGCGAGGCGATCGCGGCCTTCGTCATCGTCCGTGCCGCCTCCTCGAGGCGGTAGCGGGCGAGGAGGACGCCGCCGCAGCGGCAAAGGGCGCGCGGGCCCGAGAGATCGTGCGCCGTCCCGCATCGCGAGCATTCGAGCCATTCCAGAGTCGAGACCACCGGCTTGCCCCCTCCCGCTCCATGCCTAGGTTAAGCTGCGGAACCGCGAAGGTAACCCATGCTGAGGATCTCGTGAACCGGGTCGGCGTTCCGGTGGCCTTCACCCGGCTCGACCGCTGGCTGATCGGCGCGGGGGTCGCCGCGGCGGCCGCGGCCGTGCTGCTGCTCTACCTCTCGCAGGCGATCGTCGCGCCTCCCCGTCCCCGTGTGTCGGAATCGGGGCGCCCGACGATCGGCGTGGCGCTGCGCTCCTCGTCGCAGGGACTCGTCCTGGCCGCGGCCTCGGGTAGCGCGCATCAAGCGGGCCTCAAGGCCGGCGACCGTATCGTCCGCATCGGCGATCGCACGAGCCCGACCGCGGCGATGTTCGATGCGGCGATCGCGGAGCGGCGCGAGGGCGACACCGTCGAGATCGAGGCGATGCGCGACGAGACCCGGGTCCTCGCCAACGTCACCGTGGCGGTCAAGCCGGTCACCCCGGCCGACATCGGCCTCCCGTTCGAGGAGGTGGCGTTCCGGAACGGCGACGGGCTCACCCTGCGCGGCTGGTACGTGCCGCCGCCCGCCGGGACTCCGGGCCGCGTGCCGGCGGTGGCGTACGGTCATGGGAACGGCACCGATCGCCGGCACTGGCTCCCGGTCGTCCTGGCGATCCACCGCGCCGGGTTCGCGCAGATCCTCTTCGATTTCACCGGGCGCGGCGAGAGCGACGGCGACGTCATCACGCTCGGCTACCACGAGGCGAACGATCTGCGCGCCGCCTGCGACCTCCTCGCCGGGCGGAGCGAGGTCGATCCACTCAAGCTTGCGATCGCCGGACGGAGCATGGGCGCCGTCGCCGCTATCTACGAGGCGAAGGACGATGCGCGCGTGAAGGCGCTCGTCCTCGATAGCCCGTACGCCGACCTTCCCTCCCTCGTGGCGCGGACGCTCGGGGCGTTTCACCTTCCGGCGTTCCTCATCGAGCGGCCGCTCCTCGCGGTCGCCGGATGGCGCGCGAACTACACGCCGTCGTCCGTCCGGCCCGTCGACGCGATCAAGGACGTTCGCGTGCCGATCCTCCTCTTCCACGGCGACGCCGACCGCCTGATCCCCTTCGACGACGCCAAGGCGCTCAAGGCGGCGGCGACCGGTCCCGTCACCTTCGTCCCCTTGCCCGGCCTCGACCACAACGACCCGCGCCCCGACGCGGTCACCGACCAGATGGTCGCGTTTCTCGCCAAGACCCTTCGCTGAGTCACGGTGGCCGCAATCTTGTTGGTGGCTTCGGGCCAACGCGCAGAAACAAGAGCTGCTCAAGTGCCGACCAACAACCTCGCGGCCACAGAGCGCGATCCGTGCGATGCTTTGTCCATGGAGGCCATCCGACGACGGCCATGGGAGGCTGAGCCATGAAGCGACCCCAGGCGATCTTCCGCTCTCTCGGCGTTTTTCTTCTCCTCGTCGCGACCACCGTCGGGATCTCGCGGTCGGTTTCTCCCGATACGACCGATGACAAGGCGGCGCTTCTAGCGCAGGTCAAGGATCTCGAGTCCCAGCTCGAGACCTGCAATCAGCAGATCACGAGGCTGCGAGCCGAGAACGATTCGCTGCGGGGCGTCTTGTCGGAAGTCGTCGCGAAACAGGCGCGAGAGACTCCCAAGAATTTCGTTCCTTACGACTACAACGGCATGCGCTTCTACGTCGGACCGGCGATGCCTGGGCACGAGGTCCCGTCCAAGTGACCAGGGTGGCCGCAAGGTTGTTGGACCAACAACCTTGCGGCCACGTAGGGAACTTCCCGGGTCCGTGGCGGTCTCTATAATCCGAGGCCCCTGGAGGACCCGATGACGACGCTCATTCCCCTTCTCGCCGCTGCTGCGCTCGCCGCCGAGCCCGTTCCCCAGAGCACCGCCGCCGACCGCACCTCGGTCGCGGTGACCGTGTACAACCAGAACCTGGCGCTCGTGCGCGAGACGCGAAACGTGGTGCTGTCCAAGAACGGAACGACGTTCCTGCGCTTCATGGACGTACCGTCCCAGATCAACCCGCGCACCGTACACGTCGCGGCGCCCGGTCTTACGGTCCTCGAGCAGAACTACGAGTACGACCTGATCTCCCCCGAGAAGCTCCTCGAGAAATACGTCGGGCGCGACGTCGAGATCGTCGAGCAGGCCGAGGACCTCACGCAGCGGACGGTGAAGGCGACGCTCCTGTCGACGAACGGCGGAACGGTCTATCGGATCGGCGACCGGATCGTCATCGGCCAGGGCGGCAAGGTCACGCTCCCCGAGCTTCCGGCGGAGCTGGTCGCCCGCCCGACACTCGTCTGGAGTCTGAACGCGACGAAGCCGGCGACGGTGCCGGCCGAGGTCTCCTACCTGACTGATGGGATGAACTGGTCGGCGGACTACGTCGCCGTCGTCGATGCCGACGACAAGAAAGCGGGCCTCTCGGGCTGGGTCACGATCGACAACCACTGCGGCGCGGCGTTCGAGAACGCCACGCTCAAGCTCGTTGCGGGCGACGTGCGGCGCCTCGCCGCGCCCCAGGTCATGCAGATGGAAGCCGACATGCGCATGAAATCGATGGCCGCCGCCGCTCCGCAGTTCCAGGAGGAGTCGTTCTTCGAGTACCACCTCTACACGCTCGATCGCCCCGCGACGATCAAGGACAACCAGACGAAGCAGCTCTCGCTGTTCTCGGCGTCCTCGATCCCGGTGACGAAGCGCCTCCTCGTCGCGAGCCAGCCCAACTGGTTCCGCAACAATTCTCTCGGCACGGGCTCGCAGAGCCAGAAGGTCCAGGTCGTCCTGGAGATCAAGAACGACCAGGCGAGCGGCCTCGGCCTTCCCCTCCCGAAGGGCGTCGTCCGCGTCTACAAGAAGGACAAGTCCGGTGCCGAGCAGTTCGTCGGCGAGGACCAGATCGACCACACGCCCAAGGACGAGATGGTCCGCCTCCAGGTCGGCGACGCCTTCGACGTCGTCGCGGAGCGATCGCAGACCGACTACAAGGCTGTCTCGCCCCGCGAGCTCGAGACCGCGTGGTCGCTCTCGCTCCGCAACCGCAAGGACGAGGACGTCGTCGTCACCGTGCGCGAGCCGATGGCGGGCGACTGGAAGCTCATCTCGTCGAGCATCCCCGGCCAGAAGATCGACCAGTCGACCCTCGAGTTCCAGGTGCCGGTCCCGAAGGGGAAGGAAGTGAAGCTGGTGTACCGGGTCGGCGTGCGGTGGTAGCTCTCAGAGGGGACAGCTTCCGAAACTCTTGAACGGCAAGTTTCGGAAGCTGTCCCTTCTGTCACGAGAATCGCGCGCGCGCGAAGTGACGCTTGCCGACCTTCACGAGCACGGTGGCGCCGGCCGGCGCGTCGACGTCGCGAGTGCCGGGAGCGACCTTCTCGCCGTCCACGTGGACACCGCCCTGCGCGATGACCCGCATCGCATCGCTGTTCGACTTCACGAGACCGCACGCGACGAGGAGCTTCGGCAGGAAGACCCTGCCGCCCGTCGACTCGACGTCGAACACGGGCACGTCGTCGGGCACGCCGTCTCCGGTGAACACGCGCTCGAACTCGGCGAGCGCGGTTTCTGCCGCCTTCTCGCCGTGGAAGTCCGCGATGATCCGCATCGCGAGCCCCTGCTTCACCTTCTTCGGGTGCAGCGTCTTCTCGGCGACGAGCTTCTTCATCTGGCCGATCGCCGACTCGGAGACGTCGGTGCAGAGCAAGTAGTAGCGCCACATCAGGTCGTCCGAGATCGACATGATCTTCCCGAAGACCGATGACGGCGCCTCCTCGACGCCGACGTAGTTCCCGAGCGACTTCGACATCTTCTCGACGCCGTCGAGCCCCTCGAGCAGCGGCGTCGTCAGCACGATCTGCGGCTCGACGCCGTAGCCCGGCATGATGTCGCGCCCGACGTTGAGGTTGAAGAGCTGGTCGGTCCCGCCCAGCTCGACGTCTGCCTTGAGGAAGACCGAGTCGTACGCCTGCGCGAGCGGGTAGAGAAACTCGTGAAGCGAGATCTGCACCCCGGCTGCGAAGCGCTCCTTGAAGTGCTTCCGCTCGAGCATCCGCGCCACGTTGTAGCTCGCCGCCAGACGGAGGAACCCCTCCGACCCGAGGGCGCCGAGCCACTCGCTGTTGAAGCGGATCTCGGTGACCTCCGGGTCGAGCACCTTGAAGCACTGCCGCTTGTACGTCTCGGCGTTCGCCTCGATCTGATCGCGCGTGAGCGGCGGCCGCGTTTTCGACCGCCCGGTCGGGTCGCCGATCATCGCGGTGAAGTCGCCGATCACGAAGACGACCCGGTGCCCGAGGTCCTGGAACTGGCGCATCTTCCGCAGGAGCACGACGTGCCCCAGGTGGATGTCCGGCGCCGTCGGGTCGAACCCGACCTTCACCGTCAGGGGCGTCTGCGTCTCGATCGAGCGCGCGAGCTTGCGCTTCAGCTCGGCGATCGTGACGAGGTCGACGGCGCCCCGGCCGAGGACCTCCATTTGCTCATCGACGGGCAAAAACGAACCTGTGGCGCTCACGATCGCGGATTGTAGCAAGCGTTTCGGGCGGCACTCACCTTGCTACCTAATGACGCGCGATGGCTTACGGCGCTTCGATGGCGGATTCGGGTCTGGCGCTTCTCGTCGGTGGCGGGATGGTGGGCATCGTCCTCACCGTGCGCGCGCTCCTCTCCGGCCGACGGATCGATGCGATGGCCCGCGCCGACGACGGCACCGAGCGCCGATGGGCGTTCCATTGGCCGCGCCTGCTCACGGCGTTTTTCCTGATCGTCGTGCTCGCCTACATCGTGCTGCGCTTGGGAAGCTGCATGCACGCGTCGATGCAGCCTCAGTGATCGGTCAGAACGCTCCCCTCTCCCTCAAGCTCGTCCATCCTCTGCCCGCGACGATGACGTGGTCGTAGAGGGCGATGCCGAGCGTCTCGCCGGCGTGGTGGACGGAGCGCGTGAAGGCGACGTCTTCGTCGGAGGGGTCGAGGGAGCCCGACGGGTGGTTGTGGACGAGGATGAAGCCGAGGGCGAGGTGCGCGATCGCGGGGTGGAAGATCTCCCGCGGGTGCGAGCGCGTCGTGTTCAAGGCGCCGATCGAGATCGTCTCGCGGTGGATGAGGGCGTTCTGAGCGTCGAGGTAGAGGCCGACGAGGTGCTCCTTCCTGGCGCGCGCGAGATCGCGCGTGACGCGCCACACGTCCTTCGGGCTCGTGATGCGCGGGCGCGCTTCCTCCTCGCCCGCCTGGAGACGGCGGCCGAGCTCGAATGCGGCGGCGAGGCGGGCGCCTTGCGAGGCTCCGATGCCTTCCTCGCGCCGCCACTCCTCGGGCGTGAGGCCGGCGAGGCGCTTCAGGCCGTGGCGGCGCAGGATCAGGCGCGCGGTGTCGAGCGCGGGACGCTTGGCGGATCCGGTGCCGAGGACGAGGGCGAGAAGCTCGGCGTGGCCGAGGAAGGCGACGCCCTTCGCGAACGCCTTCTCGCGCGGGCGGAACGCGCGGGGCGGCTCGCCTCGCGGCTCGGGGAGAGAAAGTACGGGCACGGACTCGTGCGAGGTCCAGGGATCGGACATGGGACGCTTCCGGGAGGCTAGGGACGGATCGTGACGCGGCGGCCCCAGACGGCGAGACGGTTCTCCGCCAGGAGAGCGAGCGCCTGGGGATACAGCTTGTGCTCTTGCACCAGGATGCGCGCGGAGAGGGCGTCGACGGTGTCGTCTTCCAGGATCGGGACGGCGGCCTGGAGGACGATCGGTCCGTGGTCGAGCTCTTCGTCGACGAGGTGGACGGTGCACCCCGAGACCTTGGCGCCGTGGTCGAGCGCCTGCTTCTGAGCGCCCTGGCCGGGGAACGCCGGGAGGAGCGCCGGGTGGATGTTGAGGATGCGCTGTGGGAAGGCGCGCACGAGGACCGGAGAGAGGAAGCGCATGTACCCGGCGAGGCAGACGATCGTCGCGCCGTGCTTCTTCAGGACGTCGATGACCTCGCGCTCGTGAGCGGCACGCGGCTTGACGGCGGTGTGATCGACGACGGCGGTGGGGACGCCGTGGAGCTTCGCGAAGGCGAGACCGGCCGCCGCGGGGACGTTCGAGACGACGACCGCGGGATCGGCGGGGACCCGCCCCGATTGCATCGCGTCGACGAGCGCGGCCATGTTCGAGCCGCGGCCGGAGATGAGGATGCCGACGCGCGGCCGGTCAGGCATAGACGACGCGGCCGTCGCCCGGAACGATGCGGCCGATGCGGTGGTGGGCTTCCCCGAGGCCGTCGAGGTGACGCTCGAACGCCTCGGCGCTCCCCGGCGCGACGACGCAGACCATCCCGATCCCCATGTTGAAGGTGCGAAGCATCTCGTCGTCGGCGACGCCGCCGAGACGTTGAAGGACTTCGAACACGGGGAGCGCCGGCCACGAGCCTCGCTCGATGCGGGCGGCGGTTCCTTCGGGGAGGATGCGCGGCAGGTTGTCGGTGAGGCCTCCGCCGGTGATGTGCGCGAACCCACGGACGAGACCGAGCACGCCGCGCAGTGCAGGAAGGTACGAGCGGTGCTCGGCCAAGAGCACCTCGGCGATCGTCCCCGTCAGGCCGTCGATGCGATCGCCCGGCTGCTTTCCGGCACGGTCGAAGACGATCGCACGGGCGAGCGAGTAACCGTTCGTGTGGAGGCCCGCCGACGGAAGGCCGATCAGGAGATCGCCCTGCTCGATCGCTTTGCCGGTGATCGCCTTCGACTTGTCGACCATGCCCACAATGAAGCCGGCGACGTCGTATTCGCCCTCGGCGTAGAAGCCCGGCATCTCCGCGGTCTCGCCGCCGAGGAGCGCGCAGCCGTTTTCCTTGCATCCTCTGGCGACGCCGGAGACGACGGCCTCCATGACCTCGGGCTTCAGGCGTCCGGTCGCGAGATAGTCGAGGAAGAAGAGCGGGATCGCGCCCTGCACGAGGATGTCGTTGACGCAGTGGTTGACGAGATCGCGACCCACCGTGTGATGGACGCCGGCCATGAACGCGACCTTGAGCTTGGTCCCCACGCCGTCGCAAGAGGCGACGAGGACCGGCTCCGCGAGCCCGGCGAGATCCGGCGCGAACATGCCGCCGAAGGCGCCGAGATCGGCGAGGACGCCCTTCGTGCGCGTCGCCTGCAGCGCGGCCTTGATCCGGCGGAGCCCTTCGTCCTGGGCGTCGATGTCGACACCGGAATCCTTGTAGCTGAGGCCCGAGGGCTTCTTCGGCTCGCTCATCGTCGTCATCCTACCGCCGGCGCGTGCAATTGATTCCGCCGCCGCGGTTGCGTTCCGGAAACTAGCGCCGGGTCTTCTCGAAGAGGCGGAGCTGGCCCTCTCCCACGCGCGGCACCGGCACCGGGTGCTTGTCGGTCCAGCAGGCGGTGCAGTACTGGTCCTCGGTCCCGCCGATCGCGCGCATCAACCCTTCGAGGCTCAGGTAGCTGAGCGTGTCGGCGCCGACGAAACGCCGGATCTCCTCGACGGAGTGCTTGGCCGCGATGAGCTCTTCCGGCCGCGGCGTGTCGATCCCGTAGTAGCACGGCCCGATCGTCGGCGGGCACGAGATGCGGAGGTGGACTTCCTTCGCGCCGGCGTCGCGGCACATCTGGACGATCTTCTTGCTCGTCGTCCCCCGCACCAGGCTGTCGTCGATGAGCGCGACGCGCTTGCCCGCGAGGATCTCGCGCACCGGGTTGAGCTTCACGCGGACGCCGAAGTTGCGGATCTGCTGGCTCGGCTCGATGAAAGTGCGACCGACGTAGTGGTTCCGGACGAGACCCATCTCGAAAGGAAGCTTTGCCTCCGCGGCGTATCCGAGCGCGGCATAGGTGCCCGAATCGGGAACCGGGCTCACGAGGTCGACGGCGGCCGGATGCTCGCGCGCCAGCTCGGCCCCGAGGCGCTTCCTGACCGCCTGGACCGACTGACCGAAGACCGAGCTGTCGGGCCGCGCGAAGTAGACGTGCTCGAACCCGCAGGGGGCGGGACGCACCGGGGCGAACGGCTTGAACGAGTGCACGCCCGCGACGTCGATGACGACGACCTCGCCCCGCTCGATCTCGCGGACCACCTCGGCGCCCAGGAGGTCGAAGGCGCACGACTCGCTCGCGATGACCCACGCCCCGTCGACCCGGCCGATCGAGAGCGGCCGGAACCCCATCGGGTCGCGCACGGCGACGAGCCGCCCCGGAACGAGGAAGAGCAGCGAGTAGGCGCCGCTCACGTGCCGGATCGCCTCGACGATCGCGTCGACGACGTCGGCCGCGCGGGAGCGCGCGATGAGGTGGAGGAGGACCTCGGTGTCGGTCGTCGTCTGAAAGATCGCGCCGTCGGCCTCGAGATCGGCGCGGAGCAGCGCGCCGTCGACGAGGTTGCCGTTGTGCGCGACCGCGATCGGCCCCCGGTGGTGCTGGAGGAGGAACGGCTGCGCGTTGGCGGGGTTCGAGTCGCCCGCCGTCGAATAGCGGACGTGGCCGATGGCGAGGTTACCGGGAAGCTCGTCCAAGACCTCGCGCGAGAAGATCTCGGCGACATGGCCCATGCCGCCGCGCCGCGTCAGTCGCTGGCCCTCGGCGGTGACGATCCCCCCGGATTCCTGGCCGCGGTGCTGGAGCGCGTAGAGTCCCAGATAGGAGAGCTTGGCGGCTTCGGGATGCCCGAAGATGCCGACGATGCCGCACACGTCTTGGGGGACCCTCGCGAGTTCGTTTGCGACCGCTACGGGACGATTGTAGCAACCGCGTCAATCGGCCTGAAACGCCCGCGTGTAGATCGCGTCGACGTGCGCGAGCGTCCGCTCCGGATCGAACAGCGCGGCGAGCGCTTTCGCGTCGAGAACGGCGAGCACCTCGGGATCGGCGGCGAGCAGATCGTGGAGCGTTCCTTCCCCCGCCCATACCTGCATCGCGTTCCGCTGCACGACGGCGTAGGCCGCTTCCCGCGACATTCCCGCCTTCGCGAGCGCCAAGAGCACCGCCTGCGAGAAGATGAGCCCCTTCATCCGCGCCATGTTCTCCGCCATCCGCTCCGGGTAGACGAGGAGGCCGTCCAGGATCCCGGTCATGCGGTGGAGCATGTAGTGGCAGAGCGTCGTCGCGTCCGGGAGGATCACCCGCTCGACCGACGAATGCGAGATGTCGCGCTCGTGCCAGAGCGGGATGTCCTCGAGCGCGGCCTGCACGTGCGAGCGGACGATCCGTGCGAGGCCCGAGACGTTCTCGCAGCCGATCGGATTCCTCTTGTGGGGCATCGCCGACGACCCCTTCTGGCCCTTCGCGAACGGCTCCTCGACCTCGCGGACGTCGGTCCGCTGGAGGTGCCGGATCTCGGTCGCGATCCGGTCGAGGGAGGACGCGAGGATCCCGAGCGTCGCGACGAGCGCCGCATGGCGGTCTCGGGGCACGACCTGGGTCGCGAGCGTCTCCGGGGCGAGGCCGAGCGACGCCATGACCTCCGCTTCGATCCCGGGATCGAGGTGCGCGTAGGTCCCGACCGCTCCCGAGAGCTTCCCGACACCGATCTCCCCCTTCGCCTGGGCCAGGCGTGCGCGGTTCCGCTTCGCCTCGAGGTACCAGCCGAGGAACTTGAGCCCGAGCGTGTACGGCTCGGCGTGGATCCCGTGCGTCCGGCCGACCATGACCGTGCGCTTGTGCTCCTTCGCACGCCGCTCGAGAACGCGAAGCAGGCCGTCGTGCGCTTCCAGGATGAGATCGCATGCCTGGACGAGGAGGAGCGCCTGCGCCGTGTCCACAACGTCCGACGACGTGAGGCCGTAGTGCACGTGCCGCCCCGCGGGACCGATCTTCTCGGCGACGCTCGTGACGAAGGCGATGACGTCGTGCTTGACCTCGGCCTCGATCGCGGCGATCCGCGCGACGTCGAACGCGGCCTTCTCGCGGATCGCGGCGAGGTCGTCCGGCGGCACGAGGCCGCGCTTCGCGAGAGCCTCGGTCGCCGCCATCTCGACCCGGAGCCACGCGCGGTACTTCGCCTCGTCGCTCCAGAGCTCCTCCATCTCGGGCCGTGTGTAGCGGGCAATCATCGCGGTCTTTAGACCTCCACCGCCGGCGTCGGTGCGGAGCGAAGGGCGACGCGCATCGCGACGCGGCGGCGGCCGGCGCGGTCGAGCGCGTTCGCGACCGCGGCCCGTGCGAGGGCGGCCGTGTTGTTCTTGTCCGAAAGGTGGGCGAGGACCACCGCCTGGGTCTCGTCGTCGGCGACGGCGGCGACGAGCGTCGCCGCCTCGTCGTTCGACAGGTGCCCGAGCCGCCCGCCGATGCGCTGCTTGAGCGCCCACGGGTACGACCCCTTGAGGAGCATGGCGTCGTCGTGGTTCGCCTCGACGAGGAGGACGTGGCAGCCCCGGAGACGCTGCTGGACGAGGGTCGTCATGTGGCCGATGTCGGTGACGATCCCCACCCGGATCCCCTCGGCCCGCAGGACGAACCCGACGGGATTCACCGCGTCGTGCGGGACGGAGAACGGCGTCACCTCGATCCCTGCGGTCTCGAAGGCGGAGCCGGGCGTGAAGGCGTGCCAGGCGGGTAGGTGGTGCGGCGCGAGGTTCAGTGCGTCCAGGACCTCCGGCGTCGTGAACACCGGCACGCGGTGGCGCGTCGCGAAGCGGAAGAGCCCGCGCGCGTGGTCGTGGTGCTCGTGCGAGAGCAGGATCGCGTCCAGGCGCTCGGCGGCCTGGCCGGCCGCTGCGAGGCGGAGGGCGAGATCGCGGGCCGAGAGCCCGGCGTCGACGAGGACCGTCCGCTCGCCGAAAGCGATGAGCGTCGCGTTGCCCGATGATCCGCTCCCCAGGGGGACGACACGGACCATCACGTCGTCCCGGTGTGGCCGAAGCCCCCGGCGCCGCGCGCGCTCTCGGGCAACGCGTCGACGGCGACGAGGCGGACGGTCGGTAGCCGGTGGATGACGAGCTGCGCGATCCGCTCGCCCCGGCTCACGGTGAACGGCGCGTCCCCATGGTTGACCACGATGACACCGATCTCGCCGCGGTAGTCGGCGTCGATCGTCCCCGGCGTGTTGAGGAGCGTGACGCCCGCCTTGAGCGCGAGCCCGCTCCGGGGGCGGACCTGTCCCTCGAATCCGGGCGGCAGCGCGACCGCGATCCCCGTCGGAACGAGCGCGCGCCCCCCCGGCGCGATCGTGACCGCGCCGTCGACGCACGCCCGAAGGTCGAAGCCGGCGGCATGGCCGCTCGCACGGGCGGGAAGCGGCAGGTCGCGTCCGTGCGGAAGGAGCAGGACGCCGACCTCCGCCGCCTCGTCGGTCAAAGGGCGAACCCTGTGCGCGCCGCGGCGAGCCGCTTCGTCTTTCCCACGACCGCGAGGGCGGGTGCGCCAGGGCGCAGGACATCCTTCGCCGCGCGGTGAACCTCGGCGAGCGTCACCTTCTCGAGGCGCGCGAGCGTCTCCCCCATCGGGAACGTGCGGCCGTGGTAGAGGTACTGCCGCGCGAGGTTCGACATGCGGCTCGAGGTCGACTCGAGCGAGAGCATGAGACTGCCCTTGAGGTGCTCCTTGGCGACCTCGACTTCGTGCGCGTCCGGCCCGCGCTCGCGCAGGTCGCGCAGCTCGTTCCGCACCACGTCCAGGACCTCGTCGGCCTTCTCGGGGCTCGTCCCCGCGTAGATCATGAGGATTCCGGCGTCGCGGAAGGCGTTGACCGCCGAGTAGACGCTGTACGCGAGGCCGCGCTCCTCGCGGATCTTCTGGAACAGGCGCGACGACATCGTCCCGCCGAGGAGAGCGTTCATGACGAAGAGCGGATAACGCCGCTCGTAGCCTTCGGGGAACGCCGGGACGCCGAGGAGGAGGTGGAGCTGCTCGAGCTCTTTCTTGGTCCTCGTGACGACCCCGCCGCGCGCCCGCGGGGGCGGCATCTTGCCGTCCTTCCCGCTTCCTCGCGGCATACGCCCGAACGCCTTCTTGATGAGCCGCCCCAGCCCCTTGTGCTCGAGGTTCCCGGCGGCGACGATCATGAGGTTCTCGGGCACGTAGACGGTCTGGAAGAAGCGCAGGAGGCGCGCGCGGCTCAGGCCGCGCACGGTGTCCTCGGTCCCCTGGATCGGCCGCCCGAGGGCGTGCCCCGGATAGAAGTGGGTCGAGAAGAGGTCGTAGATCAGCTCCTCGGGAGAATCCTCGACCATCCGGATCTCCTCGACGATGACCTTGCGCTCGCGCTCGAGCTCGTCGTCGTCGAAGCGGGGCCTGAGCACGATGTCGGCCAGGAGATCGACCGCCTCCGCGAGGTTCGTGTCGAGAACCTTCGCGTAGAAGCAGGTGTACTCCTTCGACGTGAAGGCGTCCATCTGGCCGCCGATCGAGTCGACCGCGAGCGCGATCTCGCGCGCCGTCCGGTTCTCCGTTCCCTTGAAGACGAGGTGCTCGATGAAGTGCGACGCGCCGTTCAGCGACACCGGCTCGTGACGGCTCCCGCGCTTCAGCCAGATGCCGAGGGTGACCGACCGCACGTGCGGCATGCGCTCGGAGAGCAGGGTGATGCCGTTCGGCAGCGTTTCCTTGCGGATCGTCCCACGGGTCATCGGTGCCGGCCTCGCAAGGCACCGCGCGAGCGCGCGGCGTGAAAGGGCGGCGAGTATATCAGCGGGGTGGGAAGCTCGCGCTGCCTCCCTGCTGCTGGCCGAGGTTCTGACCGTTGTTGCTCGGGTTCGGAGCTCCCGTTTGACCCGGATTCGGCGCCTGGCCCGGCGCCGGCGTCGTCTGCTGGTCGAAGATCGAGAAGACCCAGTCCTTGTACTGGTCCTTGTCGCGGTAGCGGCGGAAGGGCATGTCGGTCGAGCGGGTCTTGACGCCGGCGATCGGGAGGCCGGTGACGTCCGACGTGCCGTCGTCGTGGTGAATGATGTCGGGGATGCCGCCCGAGTTCTGATTCGGCAGCTGCGTACCCGCGAGCGGCGAGCCGAGCGACTGGCCGCCGCCGAACGGCGTCTGCGCGGTCGTCGTCGGGTTGCTCCCGTCCGGGGGAGGCGCCGCCGACGGGTCGAACAGCCCACCGCCCGGTGCGGCGTAGAGGAGCTGCCACTTCCCGCCCTTGACGAGCGGATCCTTCCAGAGGTGGCGGATGAAGTACTGGCCCTTCGTTCCCGGCTCGCGGAGGTCCTTGAGCTCGTTCGGGAGCTTGCCCTGGTCCTTCTGGTAGCGGCGCAGGGCGCGGACGATGTCCTGCGCGCGGAACATCATCTCGGCCTCGTTGTCGCGCCTCACGACGTCGGCCCACTTCTGCACGGCGACGGCGGAGAGGATCATCATGATGGCGAGCCCCGCCATGAGCGCGACCATGAGCGCGCCTCGCTCCTTGCGCCGCCGGGGCATCGCCACCTCTCTAGCCTCCGGCCTGAGGCGTCACCAGCAGCTGGATCGTCGCCGGGGTCGACTGCTTCACACACTGGTACTGGCCGTTGACGATCTGGCCGTTCCCGCGGTCGGTTACGACGAGCGTGACGGTGTAGGTGCGCTGTACGCCGTCGACGAGGTACGAGCAGACCGCGCGCGCCGGAGGAACCACCTGAGGAATGGAGCCGTTACCGCAGTTCCAGGTGTAGGTATCGATCGGCGTCTCGGCATCGGTCGAGAGGCTGCCGTCGAGCTGGACCGTGGCGAGGCTCCCGGCGCCGCCAATGATCTGCTGGGTCGCGGGGCCGGCGATCACGGCGGTCGGCGCGGTGTTGGCGCACCCCGTGATCGTGTAGTTGATCGTCTGCTGCGCGCGGTAGGCGACCGGCTGGCCGGCCGCGAAGGTCGCGGGGGCGGTCGGATCGTCGGTGGCCAGGAGCGTCACCGTCAGGCCCTGGGCGTTCTGGAACGCGGTGATCGCGTCGTTCGGAATCGAGACCCCCGAGACGCCCGGCCCCTCCGCGATGATCGGGTTCGGTTTCCCGACGTCCGGATTCGTCGACGTGATGACCCACTTGTACATCGTGATGAACTGTCCCGTGTCGGGGTCGGACGAACCCGAGCCGTCGAACACCACCGCGCCGCCCGACGCCTGCGTGTTCTGCGGGGACGCCACGATGAGCACCGACGGCGGGCGATTCCCCGCGACGGCCGTCTTCGTCACCGTGGCGGTGCCGGAGATCGATGCGGAGGTCGCCGTCACCGTGATCGACGCCGGGTCGTTGGCGCCGACCGTGAGCACGTCGGTGGCGATGCCTGCGCCGCTCGTCTTCACGCCGTGGGCGCCCGACGACAGGGAGCCGCCGTTGGCCGAGAAGTAGACGGTGATCCCCTGCTGGGGAACCGAGTTGCCGTCCAGCACCGTCGCCAGCAGCGTCGACGTCCCCTCGTTGATGTTGTTCGCGGGGTCGATGACCACCGCCCCGGGCTGCGCGATGAGCGTGATCTTGAAATCCTTGCCGGCGCTCAGCGGCGAATTCTCGCACCCCGGCAGGACGATCGCCGCCGCCGCGAGCGCCGCCGCCGCGATCCAGGCTGCTCTCCTCGTCGTCATCGCACTCTCCTCAGAATTCGGCATACGAGCGTCCGTCGAGGGCGGTCCCCTCGGCCCCGCTCTTGACGTTCGCGATCCCCGGCTCCTGCGAAATGTCCTCTTGCGAGTCGATCTCGGCCTGCTCGGTCTGCCAGGTGTCCGAGCTGTCCGTGAACGGGTCCCGCGGGATGACCGCGAGGTAGTGGTCGTCCACGAGCGCCTGGAGGCCGTCCGGATACTTCCCCTTGTCGGCGAAGTACTGGTTGATGAGGGTCCGCATCGTGTAGAGGTCCTGCTGGAGGGCCGCCTCCTTCGCTTTCACGATGCTCCTCCGATAGTTCGCCACGGCGACCGTCGAGAGGATCCCGATGATCGCGCAGACGACGATGAGCTCGATGAGCGTGAAGCCGCGCTCACCCGAGCGCCTCCGGGACCTACCAATCCGCATACTTCGTCCCGTCCAGAGCTTTGGCCTCGCTCTTCGAATGTACGTCGAAGATGTTCATCCCGTCGGTCGCCAAGGAATCCGGGCGATCCTTGTTCGAGCGGGTCCCCCAGTCGGATTTTCCGGTGATCGGGTCGAGCGGCAGGCGGCGCAGATACTTGATTTTCGTCCCCGCCGCGTCGCCGATGTCGTAACCCTGGTAGAGCCAGTCGAGCTTTTCCGGGTAGCCGTCTTCGTTGGTGGCGTTGATCTTGGTCCCTCGCATGCCGGGGTTGTGCTCGACGTCCCACTGGAACCGGTCGATCGCGGAGCGGATGTCGCGAAGCGCCCGCCTGAGCTCGAGCTCCTTCCGGCGTTTGACCCACGTGTTCGCCACCGGCACCGCGACGCTCGCGAGAATGATGATGATCGCCGAGCAGCAGACGAGCTCGATCAAGGTCAGGCCCCGCTCCCCGCTCCTCGTCATCATCGCGGCTCCTACGGCTCGACCGCGACCGGCGCCGTGAGGAAGCTCGCCGGGAGGTTGCGCGCCTGTGGGTCCTTGACCGACGCGCCGTTCCACGCGAAGCCGCAGTCGCCCGCGTTGATCGCCTGGAACTGGAAGGTCGCGAGCGTGCCGCCGCCGGTCATCCCGTCGCCGCTTCCGAGCCGCGAGAGACCGACGACGATCTCGCCGCCGTTGTCGTTGGCGAGGAAGACGGTGTTCGCGCCGTCGGCGTTCAGGAACGGCCCCTGGACCGCGGGCGGGACGAATTCGATGACCTGACGGTTGTACTTGAGGTGGAACGGGACCGAGCCGACGTTCGTCGCGTTGTCGATGCGCACCTCGACGACGACGCGGTCGCCGATGTGGTACGACGGCGCCGACGGCACGATGCGCACCGTGGCCGGGCTCGTAACCGGCGGCTGCTCGGGCGGCGAACCCTCCGCCGGAGGGTTGACGACCTCGCCCCCACCCTGCTCGCCACCCTGGGGCGGCGGCGCGGGTGGCGGAGGCGGCGTCTCTTGCGTCCCCGAGCCGCCGACCGTACCGCTCGATCCACCGGTCGGGGCCGGAGTCGGAACGGGCACCGGAACCGGCGCCTCGGCACGGTTCTTCTCGACCGCGACGCCGCCGATCGTGCCCGCGGCGCCTTGGGCCCCGGCCGTCGCCGGCTTCTGCGCGTCGGGCGAGAGCGGCGGGAGATAGGGCTTCGTCGGGTTCGGCCCGGCGACGGCCTTCCCGGTGTCCTCGTCGGCGTCCTGGAACGGCGACACGCCCATGACGCCGCGCACGGAACCGCGGAGGCGCATGTTGTCCTCGGTCCCGACCCACAGCGTCTGAAGGTCGTCCTCCGAGATGTCCGGGATGCGCACGATGTACGGGGTCAGGGTCAGGACGAGATCGGTGTCCTGCCGGTCGGTGTTGTGACTCGAGAGCACGTCGCCGATCCCGGGGACGTCGCTGAGGCCGGCGACCCCCGACTTCGTCACCGTGTCGTCGCGCTTGATGAGGCCCGCGAGCAGGTTCGTCTCGCCGTCGCGCAGGCGGATGACCGTCTGGACCTGACGCGTGCCGATGATCGGCTGCGTAACCCCGGTGCCGAGGTCGACGGTGCCGGCGAGGTTCGAGACCTCGACCTGCACCTTGAGCGACACCTCCTTGTTGTGGTGGACGCGCGGCTCGATCTGGAGCGTGATGCCGACGTTCTGATAGGTGAACGAGGTGATCGGCACGATGTTGCCGCCGACGGTCTGGGAGCTGTTGAACGACGTGTTCGGGATCGGGATGCGGTTCGCGATGACGATCTCGGCCTTCTCGCCCTCCGAGACGCGGAGCTGCGGCTGGGCGATCGTCTTCGAGTCGGTGTCGCTCTTGAGGAAGTTGATGACGACCGAAGGGATCGGCCCGAGGAGCCAGTTCCCCTGCTGCTTGAGGCTGGAGAGGTTGTTCAGCGGGAGCGACGTCTTGCCGTCCAGGAACTGGAGGCTGAGCGATTTGGAGGACAGGTCGATGCCGACGTTCTGGAGCGTGTGCCGGTTGACCTCCATGAGCTCGACGTCGATGATCACCTCGCCCTTGGACTTGTCGTTCGAGTCGATGAGCTTCTCGGCGATCGCGACCTTGTCGGGGGTGTCCTTGATCGACACGGAGTTGAGCGCGTCGTTCTCGGCGACCTGCCGCGAGTTCAGGAGCGTGCGGACGACCGAGACGACCTGCTTGGTCTCGGCGGACGAGAGGTAGAACGTGCGGATGACCTGGTCTTCGAGCTCCGTCCGCTTCTGCCGGCTGTCCGGCGCGATCAAGAGGGTGTGCTCGTCGATGACCTTGTAGAAGTTCTTCGTCTGCAGCATCAGGATGTCGAGCGCCTTCTCGAGCGTGACGCTGCCGATCTCGATCGTCATCGGCTTGTTCAGGTCGGTCTTCTCATCGTAGATGAAGTTGATCTGAGACGCCTTGCCGATGACGTCGAAGATCTGGCCGATCGGCTTGTCGCGGAACTGGACCTGGATCGGGATGTTCGATTTCGCCGAGAGCTTGGGCGGTGCCAACGCGTCCTTCTTGGCCTGCTCCTTCAGGCGCTCGATCTCGGAGGGTTGCTCGTCGCGGCGCCTGATCATCGTGAGCGCCTTGTCCATCTCGTCCGCCGCGTGCTGGTTCCCGGGATTCAGGAGGAGCGTCTGCTGGTACTCGGCCACCGCGAGGTCCCACTGCTGGGACTTCGCGTAGCGCTTGGCCTTGTCGAAGTGCTCGGCGGAGGCCTTCAGCTTCGCGCGGGACAGCGCGATGTCGTAGCGCGAGTTGCCCGGATCGAGCGCCGAGGCCTTGCTGAAGGCCAGGACCGCCTGGTCCCAGTTCTCGCGCCGCGCCGCCTGCTCGGCGGTGTGGTACGCCTTCTGCGCGGCGCAGCCGCTTCCAGCGAGGATCAGGAGCGCCAGGGCCGCCCCCGCCGTGCGTTGCGTGATCGACACGTCTGTCCCCCGTTACTTCCCGCGGCTGAGCGGCAGCTCGCGGGTCTGCCCCTTGAACTCCGGGTTGACGAAGCTGATGAGCACCGACTCGTAGCGGATCTCGTCGATCCGGTAGTCCTTGCGGACGACCTCCCCGGCCTTCGCGACGAAGGTCTCGTTGTTGAGGTCGAAAGCGGCGACGCGGTCCTTCGGCGGTCCGACGAAGCCGATGTAGCGGAACGTGACCGGAGGCGGCTGCGGCTTGGGCGGAGGAGGCGGGTGCAGCTTCGCCTCGATTGCGGCCGCGGCCGCTCGTTGCGCCGCTTCTTCCGCGGCTTTCCTCTGGGCTTCGGCCGCCAGGGCCGCTGCCTTCTGCGCCGCGGCGAGCTCCGCCTTCATCCGCCTGACCTCCGCCACCGAGGGCGGGCGGGTCGAGTACTTGAAGAGGTCCCGTCCGTGGGAGTCGTAGTTGGTCTCGGCCTTGTCGAGGAGCTCCATGTGGACGAGGGGCACCTTTCCCATGACGAGCGCGCTCTTGGCCTTCTCGGCCTCTTTCTTGGCGGCGACCGCCGGAGCGTCGCCTGACCCCCACGAATACCACATCCAGATCCCGGCGCCGAGCGCCAGGGCGGCGAGGAGGTTCCTCTCGCGTTTGGAGAGCGCGCGCGCCATCAGCTCTCCTTCGGCGGGGCCACGGGCTTCTTGCCGAGCTGATCGAGCTTCGCGTCGGGCGCGATGAAGTAGGTCGCCAGCGTGATGTTGAGCTCGACCGAGTCGGGCGTCTTCCCCTGCCCGAGCGCGACTTTCTCGATGACGAGGAAGTTGTCGGAGCTTTCCACCGCGTGGATGAACTTGCGCAGGTTCGTGTAGCCGCCCTGGAGCGGCACCTGGATGCCGAACCGCTCCATCGCGCCGTTGTCGCTCGTGGGATTGTCGTACTGGACGCGGTCGGCGGCGATCCCGAACTCCTTGACGAGCTTCGTCACCTCGAGCTGGACCGCGATCATGCGCCGCTGGCGCGTGGAGAGGACGTCCTCGGCGAGGCGCTTCATGTCGTCGCGCGCCTTGTTCAAGGATGCCGCGTACGTCTCGCGCTGCTGGACTTCCTTCTCGCGATCCTTCACCACCTTGCGGTGCGGTCCCGTCTCGTCGGTGAGCTGCCGCCACTCCGCAACCTTCGGCCGCACGAGAACGATCGACACCACGACATTCGCGAGCAGGAGAGCGCCGAGCACGAGCGCGATCTGACCCGACGAGCGGCGGATGTCGAAGCGGGCGCGCGGGGCCGTCATTGCGGCGCCTTCATCGCGTCGGGCGGGGCTTCGCCCCCCTCTTCTTCCGCTTTCTTCGCCGCGTCCAGGACATGGGGCAGCTTCGGATGCTCGCCGCCGAGGCGGCCCTGCGGGTCGTAGAGGAAGGTGAGCTCGAACTTGAGATCGGTCCCGCCGGTCACCGCCTCGGTGCGGAGAGGCTCGACCGCCGAGTAATGGGGGTCCATGATGAGCGCGCGCTCGAACTCGAGGAACGCCTCGAAGCTCTGCGCCTGTCCTTCGACGGAGATCGGGACCGTCCCCTCGAACTTCCCGCGCGCCGCGGGCGAGGCACCTCCCGGGCCGTACAGCGGCCTGACCGCCGTCGCGCGGACCTCGTAGGGGATGACCTTCTCGAACTGATTGAAGAGATCGGTCCACGAGAGGCCGCGCCTCAGGATGATCTCGTTCGCGACGTCGGCCTGAGCCTGGAGGGTCTTGAGGTCGTACGCGTGAGCCGCCTTGATCGCCTCGTCGTCCCGATGGTCGAGCTCGGCCATCTGGCGGGCGACCGAGCCGATGTCGGCCTGGACCTTCTCGATCGCGCTGCGTGTCGCCAGATAGGTGCGCACGTTCCACGCGGTGAACGCGAGGACGAGGGCCAGTCCGAGCGCGTGGCCCGCCCAGAACGGGACGTTGTTCTCGAAGGGCCGGCTGGCGAGGTTGAGGTCGAGCGCGCGCATCACGCGGCCGTCCTTCCCGCGGCCGCCCCGAGTGCGGGCGCCGCGCGGAGGAAATCGTCGGGGCCGAGCCGCGTCGAGGCCGCGAGGAGCCCGGCCGGCTCGACCGCGCGGACGGCGCCGAACCCGATGCGCTGGAGCATCGGCGCGACCTCGTCCAGGCCGGGGTCGAGGGCACGCACGAAGACGGTGCCGATGCCGGCGCCCGACAGCTTCTCCTGGTAGTACGACAAGGACGACGCGAGCTCGCGCGCCATGACGGAGAGCGGCTCCGGCCGCCCCGCCTCGTCGCCCCCCGCGTACGACTTGCAGCGGAAGAAGACGACCTGCCCTTCGCGCACGAGGATGAGCGTGAAGTAGCCGCGCGTGCAATTGAGGAGCGCGGCGTCGCCGCCCGCCGCCGACGCGGCGACGAGATCGCGCCTCAGAAGGTTGAACAGGCTCGGCGTGCAGAGATCGACGAGGCCGGGGCGTCCCCCCGCGGCCTCGCACGCCGCCTCGTACGGCTCGACGACCGATCGCAGCATGACCGCGACGAGGACGCCGACCTCCGGCCCGGGCCCGGGGAGGAGGCTCGCAGTCAGGACGGCGTCCTCGAGGCGGAACGGGACCGAGCGGCGCAGCTTGAACCGCAGGAGCTCCAGGAGCTGCTTCCGGGTGCGCGGCTTCTCGGGGAGCGTGACGATCGAGACCTTCGCCAAGTTGTCGGGGAGGACGAGCGACACGCGCCCGGGCTTCGTCCCCGTCTGGAGGAACAGGTCGCGGAGGCGCTTCGCGAGCTCCGCTCCCGCCCCGCCGCCCGGCTTCAGGATCGAGGCGGCAGCGGCGTCCTCGGGGGCGCTCAAGACGTGGAACGCCTCGATCGCGGGCCGCTCGCGCTTCTGCGGGCGGATGCGGACGAGACGCAGGTCGGCGCGGTCGATCTCGATCGCGACCGGCGGAAAGCTCGGCGGCAGGTGGAGGAGCGCCTCGGGCTCGAGGCGCCGCACGTGCTTGAGGATCGGCTCGAGTGCGTTCATTCGATGAAGGTCACCTTGTTGACTTCGTGGAGCGTGGTCTTGCCGGCGAACACCTTCGCGAGCGCCGCCTCGCGGAGGAAGGTCATCCCCTCTTCCTTGGCGGCGCGCTTGATGTCCGCGGCGGGTTTCTTTTCGAGGATCATCTCGCGGATGCGGTCCGACATGTCGAGCAGCTCGGCGATCGCCGTGCGCCCGGTGTAGCCCGCGCCGTTGCAATCGATGCAGCCCTTCCCCTCGTAGAAGGTGTAGTCGAGGTAACGGGCGGGATCGAGCCCCGACTCGGTGAGCTGCTCGCGCGTGACCTTCGTGGGGCGCCGGCAGCTGCTGCAGATGAGGCGGACGAGGCGCTGCGCGAGGATGCAGTTGAGCGCCGAGACGAAGTTGTACGGCTCGACCCCCATGTTGAGGAACCGGCCCAGGACGTCGATGACGTTGTTCGCGTGGACCGTCGTGAAGACGAGGTGGCCGGTGAGCGCCGACTGGATCGCGATCTGGGCGGTCTCCGCGTCACGGATCTCGCCGACCATGATCTTGTCGGGGTCGTGGCGGAGGATCGAGCGGAGCCCGCGCGCGAAGGTCAGTCCCTTCTTCTCGTTGACGGGGATCTGCGTGATTCCCGGGAGCTGGTACTCGACCGGATCCTCGATCGTGATGATCTTGTCCTCGTCGTTCTTGATCTCGGAGATCGCGGCGTAGAGGGTCGTCGTCTTCCCGGAGCCGGTGGGGCCGGTGACGAGGACCATCCCGTACGGCTCCTTGATGAAGCGGCGCATCCGCACCACCTCACGATCGTCGAAGCCGCAGACGTTGAGCGAGAGCGAGGCGAACTCGCGGTTCGTCGACTCCTTGTCGAGGATACGGATGACGCAGTCCTCGCCGTGGACCGACGGCATGATCGACACGCGGAAGTCGACGGTGCGCCCCTTCATCCGGAGCTTGAACCGGCCGTCCTGCGGCACCCGCTTCTCCGAGATGTCGAGCTCGGACATGACCTTGATGCGCGAGATGATCGTCTGGTGGAACTTCTTGTCGATCGGCTCCATCGCCTGATAGAGGACGCCGTCGATCCGGTACTTGATGACGACCTCCTTGTCGCGTGTCTCGACGTGGATGTCGGAGGCGCGGCGCTGGAGGGCGTTGAACAGGGTCGAATCGACGAGCTTGATGATCGGTGACTGGTCCGAGGTGAGCTTGTCGATCGTGAGCGTTTCTTCGCCGGTCTCGTCGTCCTCCCGGACGACCTGGATCCGGAACTCCTCGGTCGCCTCCTCGAGCACGCGCTGGCTCGACTCCGACTTCTTCAGGATCTCCTGGATGGCCGTCGGCGTCCCGACGGCGACCTCGACCGGGCTCCCGAGGAGGAGCTCGAGCTCGTCGACCATGAGCACGTCGGTCGGATCGGCGACGACGATCTGGAGCCCCGTCGCCGTCCGCTGACGCGGCACGAAGTTGTACCGGAACATGAGATCGACCGGGATGGAGCGGAACAGATCCGGGTCGAACTCGAAGTTCTCGAGGTCGACGTACTCGACGCCGATGCGATCGGCCGCGCGGCGCGCGATCGTCTCTTCGGAGAGGACGGAGCCCTCGGCGTCGGGCTCGAGCCCGGGGGCGAGGTTCCTGTCCTTGACGTCCGGCCGTTCGGTCATCGCCGCGCTCCTAGAACTTCGAGTTACCGACCGCCTGGAAGAGCGGCATGTAGATCGCCAGGATCATCCCGGTCACGATGAGCGCCATGAACACGAGCATGAGCGGCTCGATGAGCGTGACCATCTTCGACAGGCGGTAGTCGATCTCCTCCTCCGAGAACTCGGATGCGTTGTCGAGCATCTCGACGAGCGCGCCCGTCGACTCGCCGACCTTGACCATCTCGATCGCCATGTCGCCGATGTACCCCGTCCGCTCGAGCGACTCCCACAGCGACTGCCCCTCGCGGACGCGGACGGTGGCGTCCATGAGCTCCTTCTCGAGGACGTAGTTGCCGACGGCGCGCGCGGCGAGCTCGAGCGAGGTCACGAGCGGGATGCCCCCCGCGAGGAGCGTCGAGAGGGTCCGCGTGAAGCGGTTCTGGGCGTAATCCTTGATGGCCGGCCCGATGAGCGGGATCTTCATTTTGAGCCGGTCGAAACCGACCCGCCCCGACGGGCTCCGCTTCCATACGGCGAAGGCGACGACCCCGCCGACGATCGCCGCGACGAGGACCTGCCACATCGACCGCAGGAACGTCGCGGCGTCGACCAGGAGCTGCGTCATCCAGGGGAGTGTCGTGCCGAGATCCTTGAAGAGCGAGGCGAACGTCGGGATCACGTAGAAGAGCATGATGACGACGATGATGATCGACGCCGTCACGAGGATCGCCGGGTAGATCATCGCGCCGACGACCTTCTTCTGGATCGTCATGACGTTCCGCGTGTAGGAGATGTAGCGCTTGAGCACGCTCGGCAGCTCGCCCGAGCGCTCGCCCGAGGCGAGCGATGCGGCGTAGAGCTTGGGGAAGAGATCGCCCTGCGCCGCGAACGCCTCCGACAGCGCCTCGCCCGACCGCACGCGCTCGCGGATGTTGACGAGCGCCTTCTTGAAGACCTGGTTCTTGCGGCGGTCGATCAGGATGTCGAGGCTGGCGAGGATCGGAAGGCCGGCCTTGAGCAGCGCCGAGAACTCCTGGTTGAAGAAGAGGAACTCGCGCGACGCGATCCGCGACCGCACCGCCATCGCGTCGGAGAGCGCCGAGGCGAGCGGGTTCGCGCGACGCGACTCCAGGAGAAGCATGTCCTTCTCCTCGAGCTCGCGCCTCAAGGCCGACTCGCTGTCGGCGACCATCGTGCGCTCGACGATCTCCCCGGTCGGGAGCGCCATGCGGCAGACGAACTGCGCCACGGCTACCTCGGCCTCGCGCGGAGCGTGAGGAAGAGGGCCCGCTTGGACTCGGGGTTCTGCGCGGCGCCTAGCATGAGCATGCGGCCGACGGGAAGCACGACGGCCGCGGAGTAGACGTCCTGGACCGTCTCCTTCCCCTCGGGGCTGCGCGTGACCCGCTGGAGCACGAAGTTCGTGAGGCGCACGGTGTCGTCGCGCACCGTCTCGACGTCGTAGGCGACGCGGTACTCGTCGGAGAGCGAGGCCGTGACCCTTCCGCCCTCCGCCGCCGTCACCGCGCGCCCGCCGAGCGGCTCGTACGAGTTCCACTTCGTGAAGTCGCCGAGCGTTTCGGCGATCCCGCGCACGTCCCGCGTCATCGTCTCGGGCGGGACGGAGCGCCCCGCTTCCTGCTCGCGCCGGTCGGTGCCGAGGAAGAGGCTCATGGCGATCTCGACGTCGCGCGGGGCCGTGTCGAAGCTCTTGAGCACCGCGGCGATCCGGTCCAGGACCTCGGCTTGGTCCTGGACGGTGAGGGTCTTGAGGCGCGGCTGGAGCGTCACGGTGCCCTGCGGCGAGAGGAGCGGGCTCACGAGCTCGGCCGCATCGGCGAGCGACTTGAATTTCACCTCGAACGCGCGCGCCGTGACGCCGGAGAAGGCCGGGGACGCGAGGGCGACGGTGAGGGCGACGAGCCCCGCGATGGAGAGCACGGGGCGCTTCATAGATGGAGATCTCCGTTGTAGACCATGACGACCTGCGTCTCGCCGACGCTGAAGTCGACGACGCCGGACACAGCCTGCTGCGGGCTGACGTCGACCGCCGCACGCGGCAGATCGTGCGGGAGGACCGCGATCGCGGAGGCGGGCGCCGGCAGCGGCGAGCGGCCGGCGACGAAGCCGCAGACGAGGGCGAGCGCGAGCATCGCCGCCGCCGCGAAGCGACGGACCGTCTGCGGGCGGGGCACCGCCTGGATCTCCCGCCGGACGCCGGACGCGACGTCGTCGAGGATGCGCGCGGGGACCGGAGTCCGGTCGAGGAGCGCGAAGAGGATCGTGGGATCGTGCGCGAGCGCGGAGGCGCGGCAGCCGGAGCAGACCCGGAGATGATCGACCGCCTCGCGGCGGGCGGCGCCGGTCAGCGCGTCGAAGCCGGCCGGATCGAGGTGCGCGCTCACGGCTTCTTGAACCCCTCGCGGAGCACGCGCCGCGCTTGCAGAAGATGGTTACGGACGGTCGACTCGGTGATCCCCAGGATGCGGGCGATCTCGGCGGTGTCGAGCCCTTCGATCTCCTTGAGGACGAACGTCGCCCGCTGCTTGGGGGCGAGGCGCGCGGCGAGACGCAGGAACGTCCGCTGGAGTTCGCGGACGTCGAAGGCGTCGGCCGGTCCGTGACCCGGATCGACGAGCCGCTCTCCGGCATCGTCGGGAAGGGGCTGGAGGAAACCCTTCGGTCCTCGCTGCCGGATGAAATCGATCGCCAGGTTCACGGTGATGCGGTACAGCCAAGTGTCGAACTTCCGCTGAAGGTCGAACCGCTGCAACACCCTCCAGAGCCGGAGAAAAACGCTTTGGGCCACATCCCGCGCGTCCTCCAGGTCGCCTACGATCTGAAACGCCGTCCGGACGACACGTTCGCGCTTTCGCAGGACGAGATCCTCGAAAGCCCGGTGGTCGCCGCCCGCAGCGGCGCGGATCAGATCGGTCAGGTCCTCGTCGTCCCGCATGCTCAGGTAAACCCCGCCAGGACGTTTCGGACCCGCTTCGTGGTACGGGGGATGGTCCGAAAGCGTCTAGTCGGACTCTTTCCCGGGCAAAGACCCCGGGGGAACGCGGGAGTTTATCAGCCGGCCGGTCAGTGGGCGGGTTGCAGGGGGACCCGCTTGGGCCGCGGCTCGCGGGCGGGCTTGCCGCCGGTCAGCTCGAGCGCCTCCCGGAAGGCGAGCCGGAAGACGTCCCGGACATCCTCGACGAATTCGAGCCTCAGGTCCTTCCGGAGGGCTTTCGGGATCTCTTCGAGGTTTTTGCGGTTCGCCTCGGGGAGCAGGATCGTCCGGATCCCCGACCGGCGGGCCGCGAGGACCTTCTCCTTGATGCCACCGACCGGGAGCACGTTTCCGCGCAGGGTGATCTCCCCCGTCATCGCGAGATCGCGGCGGATCGGACGGTCCATGAAGGCCGAGACCATCGCGGTCGCGATCGTGATGCCGGCGGACGGCCCGTCCTTGGGGATCGCCCCCTCGGGGACGTGGATGTGGATGTCACGGCTCTCGAAGTACTCCGGCTCGAGGCCGAGATCGTGCGCGTGGGAGCGTGCGAACGAGAGCGCCGCCTGAGCGGACTCCTTCATGACGTCGCCGAGCTGGCCGGTGAGGATCAGGCCGCCGCGGCCGCGCATCGTCGTCGCCTCGACGAAGAGGACGTCGCCGCCGGCCTCGGTCCAGGCGAGGCCCGTCGCGACGCCGACCTGGTCCGTGGCCAGCGCATCCTCGCGCGTGGCGGGCGCCGGCCCCAGGAACGATTCGAGGCTCGAGGCGATGACGCGGACCTTTCCCTTGCGGCCCTCGGCGACCTGGCGCGCGACCTTACGGCACACCGCGGCGACGTGCCGCTCGAGATTCCTGAGGCCCGCCTCGCGCGTGTACCCGGAGATGAGCGCCTTGAGCGCGTTGTCCGAGAACTCGATCCGGCTCGTCTTGAGGCCGTTCTCCTCGACCTGCTTCGGCACGATGTGCCGCTCCGCGATGACGAGCTTCTCTTCCTCGGTGTAGCCCGAGAGGCGAATGACCTCCATCCGGTCGCGGAACGCGGGGTGGATCGGGTCCAGCAGGTTCGCGTTCGCGATGAACATGACGTCGGAGAGATCCCACGGCACGCCGAGGTAGTGATCGCGGAACGTCCCGTTCTGCTCCGGGTCGAGCACCTCGAGGAGCGCCGCCGAGGGATCGCCGCGGAAGTCCTGCCCGATCTTGTCGACCTCGTCGAGCATGAAGACCGGATTGGCGGAGCCCGCCTGGTGAATTCCCTGGACGATGCGGCCCGGCATCGCACCGACGTAGGTCCGGCGGTGGCCGCGGACCTCGGCCTCGTCCTTGACCCCGCCGAGCGAGAGACGCACGAACTGCCGACCCAGCGCGCGGGCGATCGAGCGGCCGAGCGAGGTCTTGCCGACGCCGGGCGGTCCGACGAAGCAGAGGATCGGCCCCTTGCTCTTCTTCTTGAGCTTCCGGACCGCCAGGTACTCGAGGATGCGGTCCTTGACCGGCTCGAGACCGTAGTGGTCTTCGTCCAGGATCGCGCGCGCCTTCTCGAGGTCGAGGTTGTCCTTCGTCGTCTTGCCCCACGGCATCCCGAGGACCCAGTCGAGGTAGTTCCGGACGGTCGAGGCCTCCGCGGCGTCGGGGTGCATGCGCTCGAGCTTCTTGAGCTGGCGCTCGACCTCTTCTTGCGCCTGCGCGGAGAGCGTCAGCGTGCGGGCGCGCTCGCGGTACCGCTCGATCTCCTCGCCGAGGTCGTTGCCCTCGCCGAGCTCCGACATGATCGCCTTCATCTGGTGCCGGAGGTAGGCCTCGCGCTGGCTCCGGTCCATCTCGTCCTTCGCCATCGAGTCGATCTCGCGCTGCATCGAGAGGAGCGACATCTCACGCTGGACGAGATCGTTGACGCGCTTCAAGCGCTCGATCGGGTCGGCGAGCTCCAGGACTTCCTGAGCCTCGTGGACCTTGAGATCGAGATTCGAGGCGACGAGGTCCGCGAGGCGTCCGGGGTCCTCGAGATTCCCCGCGATGACCATGACCTCGGACGGGATGTTCTTGCCGAGGCCGCTCGCGCGCTCCAGCGCGCGCTTGACCGAGCGGACGAGCGCCTCCTTCTCGATCGACGTGCCGTCGTACGGCGGATCGACGAGGCGCTCGATCTTGGCGGTGAGGTGCGGCCGCGTGCCTGTGAACTCGGCGACGCGCGCGCGGCAGACCCCCTGGACGAGGACGCGGATCCGCTCGTCGGGCAGCTTGAGCATCCGCATGATGACGGCGACCGTCCCCACGTCGTGAAGGTCCTCGCGCTCCGGCTCTTCCTCGTCCTTGTCGCGCTGCGCGACGAGAAGGATCATCCGGTTCTCGGAAAGCGCGTGATCGACCGCTTGGATCGAGAGGTCCCGCGCGACCGAGAGCGGCGCGATGATGAACGGGAAGACGACCATGTCCCGGAGCGGGAGCACCGGGAGCTCGGACGGGATCCTGGGCTCGCCCTCGTGTCCGGGAGCGCTCGGCTTCGTCATGACGTCCTCACGTCGATCGCGACCTCTTCGCCGCGGCGATTGGCGACCTTGGGGAAGCGGATCCGGAGCGTGCCGTCGGCGAGCGACGCCTCCGCCTTGTGCGTGTTGACGGGAACGCCGAGATGGATCACGCGCCGGAACCTCCCGTAGGCACGCTCCGCGACGAGGAAGCGCGCGGGACCGCTCGGCCCCGGCTTGCCCTTCTCGCCTTTCAGGATCAGGTCGCCGCCGTTCGTCGAGACGCTCAGGTCATCCTTGGCGACACCCGGGAGCTCGACGGTGAGGACGAGCGCGTCCTCGGTCTCGACGATGTCCGCCATCGGCATCCAGCTCCCGCTCTCGCGTCCGTCGTCGAGCGTGAGCAAGTTGTCGAATAGGCGGTTGATCTCGCTCTGGATCCGCGCCGCCTCGAGCATCGATCCCAATCCCTTCGTCATCGGCCCCTCACTTCCGCGTGTCGACGAGATTCCTGAGCTCGGACATGAACTCCTCGACGTCCTCGAACTGCCGGTAGACGGACGCGAACCTGACGTAGGCGACCTTGTCGAGGTCCTTGAGCCTGTCCATGACGCGCTCGCCGATCGTCCGCGCCGGGATCTCCCTCTCGGGGTTGTCCTGGACCATCTGCTCGACCTCGTCGACGATCGCGGTGAGCGCGCGCGCGGGGACCGGACGCTTCTCGCACGCGCGGTGCAGGCCGACGATCAGCTTCTGGCGATCGAACGGCTCGCGGCGGCCGTCCTTCTTGACGACGAAGTACGGAATCTCCTCGACGCGCTCGTACGACGTGAAGCGCCGCCCGCAGGACAGGCACTCGCGGCGGCGCCGGATCGCATCGCCGGACCCGGTCTCGCGTGAATCGACGACCTTGTCCTTGAGGTGGCTGCAGAACGGGCACTTCACGGGGCCGCCTCGGCCGTTTCCAGGTGCCCGAGCGTACGTACCTGCTTCGCCGCCGCGACCATGTCCGACCACGAGATCTTCTCGGTCTTGAGGAGGATCATGCCCGCCACGAAGATCGGAATCGCGATCGCGAGGTGCATGAGCACCCCCGCGCCGGCCGCCAAGGTCGGATCGACGCCGAAGAGCGTCGTCAGCCCGAACTTCATCGTGGCGTGATAGCCGCCGGCCGCGCCCGGCGTCGGGATCGCGATCCCCGCGGCGAGGAGCGGCATGAGGACGAAGACGTCCGACAAGCTCACCGCCGCCCCGACCGACCGGATCCCGAGCCAGGTTCCGACGGCGATCGTGAACCACGCGGCGACGCTCGCGAACACGATGGGAACGAGCCGGCGCAACGAACGGAGCGCGGCAGCCCCTTCGGCGAAGCCGAGGATCGCGCCACCGATCCATCGGACCAGCGCAGACCGGCCCGCGAGCCACCGCCGCCCGCGCGCGACCGCGGTCGAGAGGAGCGCTAGCGCGACGAGGCCGACGACGACGCACGCGAACGCGATCCAAGCGCCGGCCCGGATCTTCGCCGCCATCGGCAACGCCGAAGGCGCGAACGAGGCCAGCGCACTGCCGATCGCGAAGAGGGCGACGATGCTGAAGCCATCCAGGAGCCGATCGGTGACGATCGTCCCCATCGTCGGGCCGAGCGGCAGCTTCTCGCGCGCCGAGAGGAGGGCGGGTCGTACGAGCTCTCCGATGCGGCCGCCGGCGAGGGTCGTCATGTAGCCGAGGATCACCGCAGCGAACATCGGACGGAACGGGACCGCATGGCGCGTCGGCTCCAGGAGCCAGCGCCAACGAAGGACCCGGAACGCGTTATGCGAGAAGTTGACGATCGCGGCGAGGGCAAGGAGCCACCACGACGCGGCCGCGAGGCTGCTCCGCAAGTCCTTGGGGTCGATCCCGCGAAGAACCCAATATATGAGCGCCGCCGCGAGGAGCGTGCCGAGAACACCGCGGATCACCGACGTCATGGCGGCGCCAATCTAGGGCACCGGAATCGCGGAATCAACCGCGGACGGTGCCATGTTTGGGTGGAAATGCGCCATCCTCGATGCCGATCGCCTCATTTCCTCTCGCTCGGGGGGACGGCACGAACGCGGAGGGTCTCGAATCGCTTGAGAACGACACGGCCCGCCGCGCCGCCGGCGCGCCGGACGTGCTTCCGGCGGGCCCAGTGGACTTCGACCGCCCCCTGACTGCGCGCATCGCTGAACCAGGCCGCGGCCTGCGCCGCCTCGCGCAGCGTCGCGTCCGGAACGTCGCCGCGACCGGCCGCCTTCACGACGACGTGCGCGCCGGTCGTCCCGGCGGCGTGGAGCCAGAGATCGTCGGGCGACGCGAGCTTGAAGGTGAGACGGTCGTTGTCTCGTGCCGTTTTCCCGACGAGGATGCTCCAACCGTCGCTGCTCGTGATCACACGGACCCCCGCGATGCGAGGCGCTTCCAGCCGGTCCGCGGCGCGCCCCGCGCGGGTCGCCCGCGCGATTCCGACGGCGATCCCTTCCCCGCGCATCGCCTCCTCGAGCGCCGCGGCGTCGTCCGCGGTGCGCGCGGTCTGCGCGCGTCCGGCAATCGCCTCGAGCCGCAAGGCCCGCCTCGAGAGCGCCGCGGACCGCTCGGCGACCGCCTCGAGCCCGCGTCGCGCGCGCCTGCTCTTGCGGAAGAGGTCGTTCGCCGCCGCCGGAAGCGGAACTCCGGGAGGAACGGCGACGACGATGGGCGCGCCGGCAGGGTCGTAGGGGTCCGGAACCGCCACGCCGTCCTTCACCCGTTCGGCGACGGTCAGCCCGGCCAGGATCGCTTCGGCTCGGCGGGCTAGCTCGTCCGGCGCTTCGAAGCGCGCCCGCTCGGAGTCGACGCGGGCGCCGGTCTCGACCGCTTTCCGAATCTCGCCACGGACGATGCGCTGGAGCGCCGCAACGCGGCGGCAGAGGCGTCCGACCGCCTCGACGCCGTCGTGGAAAAGCCCTGCCGTCAGGAGCGGCGTGCGTTCCTCGAAGACGTGACCCTCATCCTCGTTTGCCGGCCGCCAGGGGAGAAGCCGGAAGGCGGGGACGACCAACGTCGCGGACTCGATCGCCTGCCGGAGCGGCTCGGGACCGACCGCGACGACGTCGCTCCTCCCCTCCCTGACCTCGGCGAGCCGTCCCGCGAGCACCTCGCCGAACGGCCGCCCGGAGCGCGAGGCTTCCGCACGGGCGAGCGCCGGTGCGGTGGGACCGAGACCGAGGAAGCGCTCGAGCCCACTGTCGAGATCGGCCGCAGTGGCCTCGAGCGGATCGGATCGACCGGGCGGGCACGACGGGGGTGCCCAGGGGATCCCGGCGCTCAGCCGCTCCGCCGACCTTTGACGCGACCGGACGACGATCTCGATGACGCCACCGGGACCGAGTAGGACCAGGTTCGAGGCGTGGGGTTGCAGCTCGATGACCAGGCCGCTGCCGTCGTCCGCCTCGAGCCGGACGCTACGGTCGAGCCGCGGCTTGTGAACGTGCGCGATGCGCAGCCCGGCGATCCGCTTGGCCAGGGTGGCCACCGGTGCGTCCGGTGTCCATCTCGGCCCCTCCCAGGGCAGAGCCGGTGTGCCGATCCACGGAGTCTCCGGATCCAGTGAGATAAGGAGGGAGAACGATGCATCGTCGCGGGCGAAAACCAGCCGGAAACGATCGGCAGCTTCTTGGCGGGCCTGGGAGAGAACAGCTCCAGCCACCTCCGCCGACAGGTCGAGAGCGAGGCGATGGAGGACGAGATTGTCCACGGTCGTGGAGCCGGATCAGTGAGCGGTCTTGACCTTCGCGCCGCGCACGGAATCGTTCAGGGCGCTGTCGATCTCGGTCTCGACGCGATCGGGCGCTTTGTTCCCGGCCTCGGCGAGTTCCGAGACGAGAAGAAACCGCGCGCGATCGAGCATCTTCCGCTCGCGGTAAGACAGCGGCTTGATCTCGGCGAGTACTGTCAGGCTCTTCAAGACCTCGGCGACGGCGTGAATATCGCCGGTCCGCATCTTTTCGGAGTTGGCCTGGAAGCGCCCCTTCCAGTCGTCGTACGTCGCGACGTCCCCCGTCCGGAGGACATCCATGACTCGATTCACCTCGCGCTTCGTCAGCACCTTGCGGAGCCCGACGGCGATCGTGTTGCCGACGGGAACCATGACCGTGCTGTCGGTGGAGATGATGCGGAGGCAATAGAACGACGAAACGATGTCACCGACCGATTTCTTCGTGACTTGTTCGATGACGCCCACGCCGTGGTTCGGATAGACGACCTTGTCACCTACCTTGAAGTCCAAACGCGGCCTCCTCCGATGCGGGGACAGGATAGCGGAAACGAGTTGAATCCGCAAGACTTGTGCACGCACGGCCCGGCGCGCTTGACACCGGCCGAATCTCGACGCTAGTCTGCGAAGCCGCCTTGGCCGGAGTGGCGGAATGGCAGACGCAGGGGACTCAAAATCCCCCGATCCTTGCGGTCGTGTGGGTTCGACTCCCACCTCCGGCACCATCGAGGGCTTTGGTGAATACCGCATGACGGTCTCCCCCGCGATCGAGGAAACCTGGCGGCTCACCGACCTCTACCCCTCGGACGACGCGTTCTGGGACGAGAAGGCGCGGGTCGACCGGGCGCTCCCCGGGCTCGGCCGGTTCCGGGACGGCCTGACGGCGTCGGCGGCGGGTCTCGCGGAGGCCCTCGAGACGATCTGGGGCGACGCCAAGACGCTGGCCCGCCTCCACGCCTACGCGTCGATGAAATCGGACGGCGATCTCCGGGTCGCCGCCCACCAGCGCATGCGCCAAGAGATCGAGATCTCGCTCACCGAGCTTTCCCGGCAGACCTCCTACATCCGGCCCGAGATCCTGGCGGCTCCTGACGGGCTCGTGGAGCGGCTTCTCTCGGAGGAGACGCGCCTCCAGCCGTTCGCTCCGTTCCTCCGGAATCTGATCCGCCAGAAGCGGCACGTTCTCTCGCCGCCCGAGGAGCGCCTCCTCGCGGAGGCCGGCCTCGTCCTCGGCGGCCCGAGCCAGATCTTCGGCGTCCTCAACAACGCGGAGATGCCCCGCGCGACGATCGAGCTCGCCGGCGGCGAATCGGTCACCCTGACCCCGGCGGTTCTCTCGGTCGTGCGGACGTCCTCGCTCCGTGACGACCGCACCGCGGCGTCGCGCGCGTACTTCGCCGGGTACGTCGACTTCCAGGGAACCTTCGGCTCGAACCTCTTCGAGGCGGTCAAAGCGCACGTCTTCCGCGCGCGGGCGCGGCACTACGAGTCGTGCGTGGCCGCGACGCTCGACGGCGACCACATCCCCGTCGCCGTGTACACGAACCTCATCGAGCAGGTGCGGCGCCACCTGCCGACGCTCCACCGTTACTTCCATCTTCGGGCGCGGGCGCTCGGGCTCGACCGGCTCACCTACTTCGACCTGCACTGCCCACTCATCGCCGGGCCGAAGCGCGAGTACGGCGTCGACGCGGCGAAGAGCCTCGTCGGCGAGGCGCTCGAGCCCCTTGGAGCCGAGTACGGCCGCGCGCTCCGCCGCGGGTTCGACGATCGCTGGACCGACTGGCGACCGGCTCCCGGAAAACGGTCCGGCGCGTACGCGACCGGCGCCGCCTACGACGTCCACCCGTACATGCTCCTCAACTTCAACGGCGACTTCGAGAGCGTGAGCACCCTCGCCCACGAGGCCGGCCATGCGATGCACTCTCACTTCAGCAACCGCGCGCAGCACTACGCCTGCGCCGACTACAGCATCTTCGTCGCCGAGGTCGCATCGACCTTCAACGAGGCGCTGCTCATCGAGAAGCTGATCGCCGAGGCCGCCGGTCGCGAGGAGCGCGTCTTCCTCCTCGGCCACTCGCTCGACGGCATCCGCGCCACGCTCTTCCGGCAGACGTTTTTCGCCGAGTTCGAGCTCGAGATCCATCGCGCGGTCGAGCGCGGCGAGGCGCTCACCGGCGAGGCCCTGTCGGCCCGATTCCTCGACCTTGTACGGGTCTACCAGGGGCACGACGAGGGCGCCTGCGAGGTCGATCCCCTCTTCGCGATCGAGTGGGCGTGCATCCCCCACTTCTATTACGACTTCTACGTCTATCAGTACGCGACCGGGATCGTCGCCGCGACGAGCCTCGCGCACGACGTCCTCCACGAGCGGGACGGTGCGCGCGACCGCTACCTCGCCTTCCTCGCGAGCGGTGCTTCGGACTACCCGCTCGAGCTCTTGCGCCGCGCCGGGGTCGATCTCGAGTCCCCCACTCCTTACGAGGCGACGTTCCGCGCGATGGACGCGAAGCTCGACGCGCTCGAGGCCGCCCTAGACGCCTGAGGCCACGAGCCAGGCCCAGTTCAGAGCGACCGCCGCGGCGGCGCCCGCGAGGAACGCCGGATGCGGGCGATGCGGGACGACCGGAATCCCGCCGCCGAGCACGAGCCACAGAGGGGCCAACAAGCCTCCGGCCACGAAGCCCGCCGCGCCGAGCGCGGCCAGCGGGTTCATCGCGAATCCCGCGGCCACCTCGCCGTTGAGGAGATGGACCAAGGCCCGGGTAGTGCCGCAGCCCGGACATGGAAGTCCGGTCCACGCGTGCCACAGACATGCGGGCGCGAGCCGTGCCGCGGCGAGCCAGACCGGGCGGAGCGCTATGGCGCCGGCCGCCGCGAACGCCCACAGCCACACGGTCTGGCGGTCGAGCCGGCTCGCGGCGCGCCAGTTCATTTCATCTGTTGAAGGGCCTGCCCGATCGCCGCGCCGAAGGCGAACACGCCGGCGACCATGCACAGGCAGCAGAAGACCATCGGGAAGATCACGGCCAGGAGCGCCTTCCAAGCGTCGGTTCGGTGCGCCTGAGCGAGACCGACGACCTCGAGGACACGGCGCCAAACGAAGGTGACGAGCCCTCCCAGGAGCGGGATCGCGAGCCCGACGTCCGCCGTGCGGGCGTAGCAGATCACGCGGAGCGTGGTCGCGAACCCTTCCGGAGCTCCGCCCAACGCCGCCAGGCCGACATGGATGGCGGCGCTCCAGATGAAGAGGACGACGAGATAGATCAGCGGCGCGACGACGAGACCGACCGCGATCTGGATCGCGCCGGGACGGTGGATCAGCGATTGGAACTGCTCCGGGATGAAATTGAAGCGATGGATCAGCTCCATCACTTGGTTCCAAAGCAGGAGCTGCCAGATCTGCCCGAGAATCGTTCCCAGCAGCACGAACGCAACGAAAAAGGCGATCGGACGGACCAGATCCGCCGTCTTGCTCATCTTGCGGTACGCGAGTACCGGGTGCGCGAGGAACTCGCCGGCGGTCGGGAAGATCGAGCCGAGGCCGGCGTTGGGGGCCTCCCACGGCAAGGCCTCGGGCGGCGCGGGCGGCGCGGGAGGAGGCGGTGGCGGCGGCTCGTACGGGGGGAAGTCGGTCACGGGGGACCTCCTGGGCGGTTTCGGCCGCGCAGTGTAACCGCGACCGGCACCGGCGTGAAGCCGACCGCATCCGAGGCGACGAGCTGGTAGACGATTCCATCCCGCTCGCCGGTCGTCGCGCGGGCATGGTCGGCGCCGTGAAGGTGGCCGTAGACGCAGACCTCGATCCCTCCCTTTTGCATCGTCGCGACGAGATCGGTCGGGGGCCGGCCCGCGAGCCACGGCGGAAAGTGCAGCATGGCGATCCGCGGCAGCGCACGGTCGAGTCGGCGGTCCGCGTCGGCGATCGACAGCCTGAGCCGCTCGAGCTCGCGAAGGAAAACCGGACCGTCCTCGGGGGTGGCGATGGGATCGTCCGGCGCCGTCCATCCCCGGGCGCCGACGAGGACCGCGTCGCCGAGATCGTACGCGTCGTTCTGGAGGGCGAAGCATCGCGGTGGAAGCGCGTTCCGGACCTGCGCGGCGCTCTTCCACCAGGAATCGTGATTTCCGCGCAGGAGGTACTTGCTCCCCGGCCTCCGGCCGATCCAGGCGAGGTCGCCCTGCGCTTCGGCGAGATCGCGCGCCCACGAGAGGTCGCCCGGGAGCAGGACGCGGTCCTCGTCGCGAACGGTCTCGTCCCACGCGCGCGCCATCCGCTCGGCGTGATCGGTCCACTCGGGGCCGAAAATGTCCATCGGCTTGGCCCCCGACGTGGAGAGATGAAGATCGGCGATCGCGAAGATCCGCGACATGGCGTCCCGAATGCTAGCAGCGGAATTCGACGTGACCGCCGCCTCCTCGTATCATCTGAAACCGTGCCGCGCCGATTCCTGGTTTCGCTCGCCTTCTCCGCCGGACTGCTCGCCGCGGGAACGACCGCGCTCGCGGCGCCGGATCCGGGACCGCCCCCCAGCGAGGCGGCCCCACCCGCCGACCAGCACCGCGGCCCCGACTACATCGGGGAGGCGGCGTTCGTCGGCGTCGGGACGTTGACCGTCGTCTATCCCGCCGGTCCGGGTGAGCCGGTCGACGACAACCGGCGCTCGGCGGTCGCCCGGGCGCGATGGCTCACCTCCGCGCACAAGAACAAGGTCGAGGTCGCCGCGGACGACCAGCTCACCGACGAGCAGAAGAAGGGCAACCTCCTGATCCTCGGCTGGTCCAACCGCCTGCTCGGCTCGCCCGGCATTCCGCGCCCGTTCACGCACGACGAGACCGGCACACGCTTCGTCGGCGTCGTCGAGCCGAACCCCGGCGTCGACCTGCTCTTCTTCAACCGCAACCCGCTCAACTGGCCCTCGTTCCTCGTCTTCTGGTCGCGCATCGACCCCGAGCGCGATCGCTCGCAGCCGGTGCCGCGGATCGGCTCCGATTGGGCGATGTACCGCGATTACCAGCCGATCCGCCAAGGGATGTTCAAGCCGGGGCAATTCTGGCCGCCGCAGCGCGACCCCACGGCCGAGGCCGATCACAGTAGCGGCGACGGTCTCCCCGCGGCGCGCCGCGGCACCTTCGATTCCGCCCGCTACCACATCGTCTACGACGCGAAGAAGATCCCCGACGCGGAGATCAAGGCGATCGCCGACGCGCGCGAGACCGCGCTCACGAAGGCGATCGAAGCGGTCGGCGCTCCTCCCGAAGGGTTCAAGATCTACCTCGTCGTCTACGAGGACGAGACCTCGAAACGGGATGCCACCGGGATCGGCGATCCCACGCATTCCGTCCTCCCGACCCACGAGATCTACATGGTGCGGCGCTTCGCGCGCTCGACGAATCCCCACGAGGAGATCCACGTGGTCGGGCGCGCCGTGCTCGGTCCCTGTTTCTCGACCGCGCTCTACGAGGGCTACGCGCTGTCGCTCGACAACCTGTGGCGCGGCTACGACATGCCGATGCACGCCGCGATGCTGCGGCGCGCGAGCAAGCTGCCCGGTCCGTCGGTGCTCCTGGACGAGGAGCGCCTGCGCGCGCTGCCCGACGAGATCGCGCTGCCCGCGTCCGGCGTCTTCGTGACCTGGCTCCGCGAGACGTACGGCCCGGGCGTGGTCAAGAAGGTCTACGGATGGAGCGACGGCCAGGTCGCGACCTTCGCGTCCCGCCTCGGCACGACCGAGGACGCCATGGCCACGGCGTTCGCCACTTGGGCCGACGGCAAGGTCGTCGCCATGAAGTCGTCACTCGAATTCATGGACGCCGAGGACGAGGCGAAGGAGAAGCAGCTCGTCAGCGACTGGCCGGGGATGAGCGCGGCGCTCAAGAAGGCGCTCGTCGCGAAGCCGGGCGATCCGCAGACTCTTTTCAACCTCGCGTCGGCCCAGATGCGCGCGGACGATCTCCCTGGCGCCGAAGCGTCGCTCAAGGCTCTTCTGACGGAGACGCTTCCCGCCGACTCGTCGCGCTTCCTGGCGTTCGGCCACTACCAGCTCGGGCGCGTCTACGACCTCGGGGGACGGCGCAAGGCCGCGCTCGCCGAGTACGACGCCGTGCTCGCGCTCCCCGACGACCACGGTTCGCACGACCTCGCGCGCCAGCGCAAGGAATCGCCCGCGACGAAGGAGCAGCTCGAGTAGCGGCTACGCCGCTTCGCGCGCCGACGGGAGCACGAGCGTGAACGTCGCTCCCTGGCCCGCGTCCGAGCGGTACCAGACGCTTCCGCCGTGCGCTTCGGCGATCATGCGGACGAGCGGGAGCCCGAGGCCCGACCCTCCCGGCTTCGTCGTCACCCTCGTGTCGAAGAGCTTTTCCGCGAGCTCCTGGGGCAGCCCCGGCCCGCTGTCGGTCACGCTCACGCGGACGAGCCCGCCCGAGGCGCCGACGTGGAGGACGACACGGCCTCCTTGCGGCATCGCCTGGATCGCGTTGAGCACGAGGTTCAAGACCGCTTGCTGGAGACGGTCGGGAACACCGAAGACCGGCGGGAGCTCGCCGTCCGATTCGAGGCGGAGGTCGACACGCGCCTTCATCGCCGCGTAGGAGAGGAGCTGCATGACGCGCTTGCACGTGTCGCGCACGTCGACTTCGGCGGGCTCCGGGGCCGAGCGGAGGAGGCCGAGGTAGTTGTTGAGGAGCTCGGTGAGCCGGCGCGTCTCTTCCTGGATCGTGTGGAGCGACTCGGACATCGCCCGCCGAGACGGGAGGGCCGTCGCCTCGCCGACGTACTGCTGAACGACGCCGGCGTTCAGGCCGATCGAGTGGAGCGGATTCCGGATCTCATGCGCGAGCGATCCCGCGAGGTGCGCCAGGACGGCGAATCGGCCCGCCTCGAGCAGATGCGCTTCGACCTTCTGGAGCGTACCGAGATCCCGTAGGAGGACGAGCGTTCCCGAGGCCCCGGGCCGCGGCTCGAACGGGACCTCCGTGACCTGAACGGGCGTCGGCTCTCCCCCGTCCCGGACGATCTCGACCCCGCGCGCGGGATGAACCGACCCGGCCGACCAGCCGATCGCCAGCTCCGGATGGCGTGCGAGCGCATCCTTGATCGCGGCATCGTCCGCTCCCTCCGCGGGAACGCCGAGGATGCGCAGCGCCGCCGCGTTCCAGGCGACGGGCCGTCCCCTCTCGTCGATCGCGAGCATGCCCTCTTCGAGAGACTGCGAAAGGGTCGCGAGGAGCGCTTCCCGCTCGCGGCCTCGCGAGTCGAGCGCCTCGAGCCGGCCCCCCATCTCGTTGATCGCCGACACCGCCGATTCGAGCCCGCTTCCGAGACCGAGGCGCTCCGCATCGAGCCGCCCGCGGAAGCCGCCCGCGCGGAATTTCGTGAGCGCACGATCGAGGCGGCGTACCGGAACCGCCGTGATGGCCGCCATGAGCAAGCCCGAGGCGACGCCGACGAGGAGAAAGATGAAGAGCGGCCTCATCGAGTCGGTCGCCGAGACCGAAGGCGGCTGCAGGCGCGGAAGCCGCTGGAGGAGCGCGTTGTCGGGTTCGAAGTCGAGGAGCAACGATCCGAGACGCCGTCTCGGTCCGGTCGCGTTCGGCGGGTCGTCGAAGACCGGCACCATGACGCGGGTGAACGCTCCGCCCTGCGGCTTCTCGATCAGCTGCCGGACGACCTGGTCGGAGGCGAAGAGCGACGATCGCTCCGGTCCGGTGAACGCGAGATCGACCACGCTCGGATCGTTCGCGTATTGGATCCTCTTGTCCCGGTCGACGACGAGGAACGACCGGATGCTCGGAATCTCTCGAAGGATCGCGTTCAAGCCCATGACGATGCGATCGCCGTCGCGGTCCTTGACCTCCGGCTCGCGCTCCAGGCGAAGGAGAAGGGCGCGCGCGATCTCGTTCGCGGTCCCCTCGAAGAGCTGCTCGGCCGGTCGCGTCGCGAGGCTCTGCTCCCAGCTGCGGTAGTAGGTCTGGAACGACTCCCGCACCATGACGAAGGCCAGGGCGCCGACCCCCACCGTGAACGCCGCATTGAGGACGAAAATGCGGAGGGAGAGCGGGACCCTCACAGCTCGAACTTCTTGACCTTGTTGTGCATGGTCTTGAGCGAGATGCCCAGGATCTTCGCGGCACGGGTCTTGTTGCCATTCGTGTGGGACAGCGTCTGGCGGATCATCTCGCGCTCGGCGTCGTCCATCGTCGCGCCGACCGGGAGCGAGACGACGTCGGCGTTCGAGGCGACCGCCTGAGGCGCGGACTCGGCCGACGCAGGCGAGACCTGGACCCGCGAGGCGCCCGCTCGTTGGACCTCGATCGGCAGATGCTGCGGGAGGATCGGGCGCCCGCCGGCGAGGAGCGCCGCGCGCTCGATCGAATTCTTCAGCTCGCGAATGTTCCCGGGCCAGGTGTGAGCGCACAGCAACTCGAGCGCGCGGGGATCCATCGGAGAGACGGGCGTCCCGTTGCGCGCCGCGTATTCCTCCGCGAAGTAGCGCGCGAGCATCGGAACGTCCTCGCCGCGCTCGCGGAGCGGAGGCAGCACGATGGTGAACACGTTCAGCCGGTAATAGAGATCCTCGCGAAGCTTCCCTTCCGCCATCGCCGTCATCGGATCGCGGTTCGTCGCGGTGAGCACCCGCACGTCCGACTCGATGACGTCCCTCCCGCCGACGCGGCGGAACTTCTGCTCCTGGAGGACGCGGAGCAGCTTTGCCTGGAGGAGCTCGTCCATCTCGGAGATCTCGTCGAGGAAGAGCGTTCCGCGGTGCGCCATCTCGAAGCAGCCGATCTTGCGCTGCATGGCGCCCGTGAACGCGCCCCTCTCGTGTCCGAAGATCTCGCTCTCGAGGAGCGTCGCCGGGATCGCCGCGCAGTTGATCGCGACGAACTCGTTCTTCTTGCGCGGCGAGAGATCGTGGAGCGTCTGAGCGACGAGCTCCTTGCCTGTCCCGCTCTCGCCCACGATGAGCACCGAGAGGGTCGACGGCGCAACCTGTTCGATCTGACGATAGACCGCCCGGATCGCCTCGGACCCGCCGCGTAGCCTGCCGAAGGCTCCGCGCTCGCGCAGCTCGGCGCGCAGGCGCCGGTTCTCGTTCATCAGCTCGCGGGTCCCGGCGAACTTCTCGAGGAGGATCTTCAGCCGCCCGGGCTCGACCGGCTTCTCGAGGAAGTCGAGCGCGCCGAGCTTCACCGCCTCGACCGCGGCCTCGATCGTTCCCTGGCCGGAGAACACGATGACCGGGATCCCGTGCTGCTCCCGGAGCTGCCGGACGAACTCGAGACCGTCGATCCCCGGCATCACGAGGTCGGTGATGATCGCGCTGGGGCGATCCCGCTCGATCCGGGTCAGCGCTTCGTCCGCCGACGACGCCGCCGCGGACTCGTACCCCCAGGCCTCGAGGAGCCGGCGGAGCCCTTCGCGGGCCCCGGATTCGTCATCTACGACAAGGATTCGGTCGCCCATCGCCATTCCAACACCGATCGCGGGGAGTTTCAGTGTGCCACGCCCCCGGCCGGACGACCATGTAAAAGCTACGGACCAGCCCCAGAATTAGCGGAGTTTCGACATGATCCTGAGAAGGAGGGAAAGGAAGAGGGATGCCGTCCCCAACGCCGCCCCAACGCTCAGTACGATCGACCCCACGAGGAGCAGAAGCTGCATGTTTCGACTCCTTGGGAACCGGAACCCGTCGGCCCCGGCCCGAGTGGTCGTCTCCTGACAGGTCTCAGGCCGGGCTCAACATAGTTGCAATACAGTTGCCATTCAAGCTCGATAATTTTCATGCTTTATCGCGACTCGTCGGCGGAGACTTAGCAGGGGTATATTCCCGCCTTCATGCCCCCCACTCAGGTTCAGAAGCGGTGATCCGGTCACTTTTTCGTTTCGCGATGGCCGGAGCCTCCGCCGCCGTCTTGTGTCTTTCATGCTCGGGGCCCAGCCACGAATCGGCACCCGTGGCGGCGGTCGGAGCCGGTGGGGCGGGCGGGCGCTTCGTCGGATCCGAGGCGTGTCGCTCGTGCCACGCCAGCGAGTACGCCGCGTGGTCGGGGAGCCGCCATCGCAGCGCGATGCGCATCCCCGCACCGGGCGAGAAGATCGCCCTCGCATCCGCTCCCTCCTCGCCGTTCCGGTTGGATTCGGACGGCGCGGTCGAAGGGCCCGGTGAGAACGGCGGGGCCGTCCGTGGCCGCGTCGCCTTCCTGCTCGGCGGCAAGCACCGCGAAGACGTCGTCGTTCGACTCGAAGACGGGCGCCTTCAGGTGTTCCCCTGGTCGTGGGACGCCGATCGATCGGCGGCGTTCCGTCCGCTCGAGGCACTCGCCGGCGGCAGCTCTCCGCCGGCCGACGCCATCGACTTCTGGACCCGCGCGGGCCGGAGCGCCCCGCTCGCGTGTTACGGCTGTCATGCGACCGGGCAGACGCTGACCGCCGCGGGGAAGACGCCGGGAGGCATGACGATCCCAGCCACACGCTGGATCGAGCCCGGGGTCGGTTGCGAAGGGTGTCACGGACCGGGAGGCCCCCACCTCGAAGCGGCTCGCGCGAAGGCGGCGACCGCGGGGACGATGAAACTCGCGCGCGCGGACGGGAGCGTCGACGCCTGCGCGGCCTGTCACGGCCTTCGCGACGTGCTGCCCTCGCCATTCGGGGACGAGCCGGCGCATCGTTATGGCGCGCCGCTCTACGAAGCGGCCGATCCCTTGCTGACGGTACCGTCGAACTTCGAGTTCCACGAGCCGTTCTTCGGCGATCTCCGGCCGGCGACCTACCAGCAGGAAGCGGTCGCCTTCGCCCAGTCCGGATGCGCGCGCCGCGGCGGCTTGACCTGCTCGGGATGTCATGACGTGCACTCGGGAACGCTGCGGCCCGACGCCGGCGATTCCCTGTGCGCCAAGTGCCACAAGGCGATCGCCGACGCAGGCCGCGGCCACACGCTTCATGCGCCCGGCTCCCCGGGCGGGCGCTGCATCGACTGTCACATGGCGGCGATCGTCCGCGGTCCGGCATCGTCTTCCGCGCGCGACCACTCGATGGCGCCGCCGACCGCTTCTGCCGGACATATCCCCGCCGCATGCGCATCGTGCCACGCGAGCGGCGGCAAGCTCGACGCGATCGCGGCGGCGTGGAAGAAGATGCCCGACGGCAAGGCCGCGGCGTGGCGACGGGGAATCGGCGATGCCGTCGACGGCGCCGAGACCGACGCCGGCACCGACGCTCTCCTCCGTGCCGTGTCCGATGACGGCAACGGTTGGTTCGTGCGCTGGTCTGCGCTCCGGAGAATCGTCACCGCTTCGACGCCGCGCCGCACCGAGCCGATGGCCGAGGTACTGAAGCGAACCCTCTCCGACCCGAATCCCGCGCTCCGGCGCGAAGCGGCACGCGCGCTCGGCCGATTCGGCCGCCCGCAGGAGTTCGAGGCGCTCGTCAAGGCGACGAACGATCCCGACCCGTGGACCGCGCTCGCCGCGGCGGTCGCGCTCGGGAGGCTCGGAGCACCCGATACCGGCACGCGCTTCCCCGAAGTCCTCAAGCGGCCCGATCTCGTCCTCGATGCGCGGGCCCAGTTCGCCTACGGGCACGCCCTCCTTCTCGCGCGCAATTGGGTGCGGGCGGAATCGGTTCTCGAGCGCGCGCTCGAAATGAACCCGATGATGGTCGGCGCGATCAGCGATCTCGGCCTCAGCCTGCGCGCTCAGGGGAAACGCGACCAGGCCGACGCCGCCTGGAAGACCGCCCTCGAGATCAACCCGCGCTTCGAGTCGGCCCGGCAGAACCTCGAGAAGGGCTCGTCCGCCGCCTCCGAGTAGCTACTCGCCGCCCCTCAGCCAGCGCGAGAGGATCGATCGCTTCGGCGGCGGGGGCGGTGGCGGCAGCTCGGGATCGCGCGCCTCGAGGAACGCCTGCGGCACATCGGTGGCCATCTTGAGCGCGTGCGCGTCGCCGATCCAGCCGGCGATGCGGGCGACGGCGTCGTTCAGCACCGGAGGACGGCCGCGCGTGTTGTGAGCGTCCGACGCGACAACGTGCACGAGACCCTTGCGGACCAGCTCTTCGGAAAACTCCTCGATCGACTCCCCGAAGACGCCGAGGACCGAGCCGGTCGTGATCTGACCGAATGCGCCCAGACGAAGAACCGCCTCGTAGCGCTTCACGTCCTCCTGGAAATAACGGATGCGCTCCGGATGCGCGAAGAGCACCTGGAGGCCGGCGAGGCGCATCTGGAAGACCAGGTTCTCGAGATCGACGGGATATTGGCTCATCGAGAGCTCGAAGAGGACGGTCTTCCCATTGTCCGCGAGCGTCGGCGCGTGCCGGCTCTTGACCCGTTCGATCAGGTCGGAGCAGACGTGGACTTCGGCGCCGGGCAGCACGACGACGTCGACGGCCGCTTCGCGGAGCGCGGCGTTGAGAGCGCGGACGCCTTCGAGCACCTGCTCCCGCGGGTTCATGTAGAAGCCGTCGCGGTAGTGCGGTGTCGCGACGATCGTCCGCGTGCCCGCCTGGACGGCGACGCGGGCGAAGTCGATCGCGGCCTCGAGCGTCGGAACGCCGTCGTCGACCCCCGGCAGGATGTGCGTGTGGAGATCGATCACGGTTGCTCCCGGAGTCCGGCGGGCTCCTCGGCGCCGAGCGGACGCGTCATGAGCCGGCGGACCGCGGCGGCCGGGTCGCCCTCTTCGTAGAGGATCCGGTGGACCTCGTCGACGATCGGCATCGTCACGTCGTGGCGCCGGGCGAGGTGCCACGCCGAGCGTGTGGTCCCCACGCCCTCGGCGACGTGACGCATGCGTGCGGTGACGTCGCGCAGACGCTCGCCGCGGCCGAGAGCGCGTCCGACCTGACGGTTCCTCGAAAGCGATCCGGTGCAGGTGAGAACGAGATCTCCCAGCGCGGAGAGGCCGGCGAACGTCTCACCGGACGCTCCCATGGCGACGCCGAGGCGTCGCATCTCCGCCAGTCCCCGCGTGATGAGCGCGGCCGCCGTGTTGTGGCCGAGACCGAGGCCGTCGACGATTCCGGCCGCGATCGCGACGACGTTCTTGAGCGCCGCCGCGACCTGGACGCCGACGACGTCGCCGGTCGTGTAGAGCCGGAGTGTCTCCCCCGAGAGCAACGACTGGACCGTGGCCGCGACCGCCGGGTCCGCCGCTGCGGCGACGACCGCCGTCGGAACTCCGCGCGCGACTTCCTCGGCGAACGACGGGCCGGAGAGGGCCGCGACGGGCGTCCCGGCGGGAAGGCAAGCCGCTGCGACCTGCGTCGGGAGGAGAAGCGTCTCTTCCTCGATCCCTTTCGTCGCGACCACGACCGGCACGCCGCTCCCGAGCGAAGGCGCGAGCCGCCTGTAGACCTCGCGTGCGAACGGAGACGGCACCGCGAGGACGGCGAGCGCGACGCCGGAAACCGCCTCGTCGACGCGGCCGGTCGGGACGACGAGCGCCGGGACCTCGTGGCCGGGCAGGTAGATCGGGTTGTCGCGGCGCTGCCGCATGCGCTCGACGAGGTCGTCCTCGTGGATCCAAAGACCCACCGGCACTCCGCGGCCGCTGAGATGGATCGCGAGCGCAGTGCCCCAGGCTCCGCCACCCAAGATTCCGATCCGCGCGGACTCGACGGTCACCGCTGTTCGCCCTTCGGCGCGCCCCACGAGACGCGCGGCTCTTCCCCGCGACGCATCCTCGCAAAGTTCTCCCGATGGCGCCACGCGATGAGCACGGCGACGAGGGTCGCGGCGAGTATCGTCGCGCGAGCGTTGCCGGCGGCCCACGCGGCGAGAGGGAGGACCAACGCTCCCGCAACCGACGCGAGCGAAAGGAGCCGAGTCGCAAGGAGAACGACGGCGAAGGCCGCGAGCGCGGAGGCGGCCGCCGCCGGTGCCAAGACCGCGTACGCCCCCGCCGCGGTCGCGACTCCTTTCCCTCCACGCCCCGAGAGCCACGGCGAGAACACGTGGGCGACGACGGCGGCGGCCGCGGCTGCGATCGACGCTTCTCGGCCCGCGAGTCCACCCGCCACGGCCACGGCGGCCGCGCCCTTCCCCGCGTCGAGGACCAAGGCCGCGAGCCCCCACGCCGTGCCCGCGCTGCGCTGCACGTTCGCGGCGCCGGGGTTCCCGCTCCCCTCTCTCCTGAGGTCGCGGCCCGTCGCCAGCCGGTGAACGATCCAAGCGAACGGAACGCTTCCGAGAACGGCGCCCACGAAAAGTCCGATCGCGAGCCTCACGGCATCCGGCCCACGGGAAAGCGTCGTTCGATCTCGTAACGGGCGCCCCCCCGCCCGAGGATGCTGCGAAAGAGGACGACCTCGGCGGGATCGAACGTGCCGAGCGTCCCCACCGTCTCGAGCGCGGAGCATCGCGCCCGATCGGTCCGCGCCCGCGCGAGCGTCACGTGCGGAAAGAACGGACGAGCCTCGTGGATGAGTCCCGCGGCGCGCGCGGCATCCTCGAACTGTGCGGCGAGCGCGGCGAGCACGCCGCCGGTGCTCCGGTCCTCGACCCCGAGCCAGAGGATGCGCGGGCGTCTGACGCTCGGGAATGCGCCCGCGTCGCGGAGCACGAGCGTAAGGCCGGGTGTCGCGCGCGTCGCCTCCGCCACCGGCGCCTCGAGCGCCGAGAGGACCGCACGGTCGACCTCGCCCAGGAACCGGAGGGTCACGTGCAGACCCTCGTCCCGCGCGAGCCTCCACTCTCTCTCGTCACCCGCGATCGTGCGGGCGGCCGCCGCCGCCGAGGCGACGAGCGCGGCGGGGAGCGGGATCGCGAGGAAGGCCCTCATCCGGAGGCGAGGAGCGATCGGCGGAGGAGATCGAGCGCCGAGGCGACGGCTCGCCTTCGGATCAAGGCACGATCGCCGGGCCAGTCGAGCAGGCGCGAGGCGCCCGACGCGCCGTCGTCGAGCGCCACGTGGACCGTGCCGACCGGCTTCGTCGCGGTCCCGCCGCCGGGCCCGGCGATGCCGGTGATCGCGAGCGCGAGATCGACGCCCAAGAGGCGCCGCACCCCCGCGGCCATGGCGGCCGCGACCGGCGCGCTCACGGCGCCGTGGCGCCGGAGGAGCTCCGGGTCGATGCCGAGCGGCCCGGTCTTCACTTCGTCGGCGTAGGCGATCACCCCTCCACGGAACCAGGCGGACGATCCGGGCACGTCGGTGATCGCGGCACCGAGAAGTCCGCCGGTACACGACTCCGCCACCGCGAGGGTCAAGCCTCGCGCCGCGAGGACTCCGCCGACGACCGAGCCGAGCGTGTCTTCGCCGGCGCCGTAGAGATCGTCGCCGAGGCGCTCGCGCATCGCCGCCTCGAGCGCGGCGAGCCGCTCGGCCGCCTCCCGCGCTTCCCGTCCCCTGGCCGTGAGAAGCAGCTCGACGGTCCCAGCTCCGGCCAGGATCGTGGTCTCCGTGCCCGGCGTGTCGTAGAGATCGCGCAGCTTCTCATCGACCCACGACTCGGGGCGTCCCGCGACGCGAAGGGTCACGCGCGCGAGGGGCCCGGTGCCGAGACGCGCCACCGCCGGCGCCACGGTCGCGTCGTACATCGCCTGCATCTCGGCCGGCACGCCCGGAAGCGCCGCGAGGAGCCGTCCGCCGCCGGCGACGAGGATGCCCGGCGCCGAGCCGAGGGGGTTCGGAATCCACGCCGCGCCGCGCGGCTTCTCCGCCTGCCGGTGCTGGCGCTCACTCGCCGTTCGGCCGCGCGCGCGGAAGAGATCCTCGATCGTCACGACCATGGTCTCGTCCCGCTCGAGCGGCACACCGAGCGCCGCCGCGAGCGCCTCGCGGGTCCGGTCGTCCTCGGTCGGTCCGAGCCCTCCGGTGACGACCACGATTGGCGCGGCCATGCGCGCGCTCCGGACGAAGGACGCGATCGCGTCGACGTCGTCCCCGATCGCCGCACGCCACGCGGTCGCGACACCGGCATCGAGCAGGCGCAGGACGAGCCAGCTCGAGTTCGTGTCGATCCGTCCGGGCTGGAGGAGCTCACTGCCGACGGTGAGGACGACGGCGCTCACGGGACGGGATCGGGCCGCCGGATACGCTCCGACAGCGCGTCCGGCGTCACGATCCCTCCGCTGACGATGAGCTTGACGCCTTCCTCGATCGTCAGATCGACGTCGACGAGATCCGATACCGGCACGAGCGCGAGCCACCCCGACGTGGGATTCGGCGCGGTCGGAAAGAAGACCATGAGGGTGTCGATCGAGCCGTCACGCCCGGGGACCCTCGCCCGCCGTTCGTTCGTGACGAAGCCGAGCGTCCACACCGACGGTCGCGGGTACTCGACGAGCACGACGCGCGAGAAGGCTCCCTTCCCGCCGGAGCCGAGCGCGTCGAGGAGCTGGCGGGCCGCCCCGTAGACCCCTTTGACGAGCGGGATCCGGAGAATGAGCGCTTCGAGCCAGGCGACGATCCTGGCGCCGAGGAGGTTCGCCGCGAGGAGCCCGATGAGATAGACGAGGAGCAGCGTCAGGACGACGCCGACGAGCGGGATCGCGAAGCGCGTGCGCCATCCCCCCGGGTCCTCGATGCCGAGCGCCGGGAGCACGCGGACGACGAGGGGCGTGATGTCGTCGCTCACGATCCCGAACAGGATCCTGAGGAGCCACAGCGTGATGATCGTCGGGAGAACGATCAGAAGACCGCGGACGAGATGCGTGCGCACGTGACGCAGAGGCGTCATGACCGTTCCCCCGGAGGATCCGGGAGGAGTCTAGCAGCGGCGAGCGGAGGCTACTTGCCGCCGATCGGGGGCTGCGTCACGTTCGACGTCACGCCTGCCGAGGTGCCGGGATTCAGATCGTCCGTGACCGTCGACGTGCTCGCGAAGGTGATCGTCTTCGTGACGTGCGCGCCGATCGTGTCGTAGTCGACCTGGATCCGGCCGTCGCTCAGCCAGGCGATCTGCGGGCTCATCGCGTCGTCGCCCGGATCCGAGATCACCATCGGTGGCGACCACACGGAAACCAGGAACATCGACATCTGCACCGTCGCCGCACCCGCGCCCCGCGAGAGCCAGACGACGTAGGGACGTCCGCCGGCGGAGATCGCGATGGCCGGATCGACGGCGTCGGACCGATCGATCCCGGGAACGACCGCCTTCACCTGCGACCATCCGCGACCTTCCCAGCGCGACCACACGAGGTCGAAGTCGAGGCCGTTGAAGTGGCTCCAGACGACCCACGGCCAACGCTGGTGCGCGGTGTCCTCGGCGACGGCGGGGTACAGATCGCCTGACCGGTCGCCGCGGGTGTTCAAAGCCACGCGCCCCATGCGGAGGTGGGACACCGTCCAGATGCGCGGGTTGCGAACCGACGCGTTCGCCTCGATCACGGTTCGCACGTAGCCGCCGAACGCATCGAGCTCCGCCGACACTTCCGCTCGCGCCTGGCCGAACACGGCGCCGGCGCTCAGGAGCGCGAGGGCCATCGACCTACGCAAAGTGTTCATGGTCGAACCTCCGATGCTTCGCGACCCACCGGTCGAACTCGTCGACCTCTGGGAAACGCCGCTCCAGAAGGGATCGCAGGTGCCTGAGGCGCCCGAAAGCGATCTTCTCCCGCGTGCCGTTCCCGTCATCCTTGGCGCCGACCCACCGATGGAACGCGTTCAGGAACAGGATGTCGTGATAGGGCCCGGCGGGATCGGAGGCCAGCGTGTCGGACTCCGCGAACTCGTGGCTCGCGCGCGCGACGTCGGCATGCTGGAGGTAGGCTTCGCCGATCCGGGTGGCCGACAGCGCCGCGATGCGCCGGTAGCCGTATTCCCGCGCGCTCCCATGGACGGCCTGGAGCTTGGCGAGCCCTTCCTGGAATCGTCCCGCCTTGACGAGACAGCCGCCGAGATTCGTGAGAACGACGAGCTTCTGATCGTTCGCGCCCCCGCTCGCCGCGAGCACCTCATGGGCGCGCTCGTAGAACGCGAGAGCCTTCGTGAGATCGCTCGTCTCGTAGATATTGGCGAGGGTGTTGAGCGCCGTCGCATGCGCGGGCGCATCCGTCGATGCAACCGCGAGGGCGAGGCTCTCGCGCACGAGGACCTCGGCCAGGCACAGATCGCCGAGCTCGCGGTAGACGGACCCGAGCTGGAGGAGCGCACGGATCTGGATGCCCGGCTTGGTCTCGTTGCGGAGCTTCAGGATCTCGCGCAGCTCGTGCTCGCACATCGAAAGCTTGCCCAGGGCCTTGAGCGCCGTCGCCATGCTCCAGCGCGCGCTCGCGAGGCGATCGTTCTGCCCGGGTCCCTCGTTCCGCTCCGCGACCTCGACCGCCTTCTCGTACGCGACGAACGCGCGGCCGTACTCGCCGCGCGAGAGCGACTGGGCGCCGATCGTGAGAAGCGCGTCGTAGTCGTCGGTTTCCGGCTTGAACGGCTCGAACTCCTCGAGGTCGAGCACGTCGGAAAAATTCTGGATGGAGACGTTGAAGATACGCGCGAGCGCGCGGAGCTTGTCGAACGACGGTAGCGCTTTCCCCTTCTCGAACCGGGAGAGCTGCGAGTTGTCGATCGACTCGCCCAGCGAGAACGCCTTCTCCTCGACCTTCCGTAGCGTGTAGCCGTAGCCTTCTCTGAGGCGCCTCAGGTGCTGGCCCAAGCGCGCCGAGGGGCGTCCGTCGACCGAGCGCAGAGCGGCCTCTGCCGACGACCTTCCCGGTGGACCACCGGGAAGCCCCGCTCGTCCAGGCGATTCATGGCTCATCTCTCCCCCCCGCGTTCGAGCCACCCCTGCGAACGTGCCCTACATCCAGATCGTTTATCCCCACATTTCGGATCTGTCAACGTCGAATTGTCCGGCAGAATGATCCTGCGGATGATCAGTCCGCGCTTGACCCTCGCAACGTCTCCCCGTACATTCACGAACCTCCTGCAACCATTGAGGTTGCGGGCTCCGGTCTCCACGCGAGGTGCCCCGCTTGGCGACTCTTCGGCTCGTCTCGCTCCCCCGCGTCCCGCGGTCGTTCTCGGAGCTGCGCTTCGACGCCGCACTCGAAGCGCAGGCGTTCCGGCAGCTCGCCGCACTCGAGATCGATGCGTGCCACGCGAGCTTCGCGCGGCTCGTCGAAGGTCTCGACTTCACGGCGCCCGGGATCTCGGGCCGCGAAGTCGCGGCGCTGCTGCTCGACGTGCTCCAGCGCATCAACCGCCGCCTCCATCGTCCGCCGGACGGCGACGAGGCGTGCCAGGCCAACCGCGCGGCGCTCATCGCGCAGTTCTCCGGTCTCGACTCCGCATCGCATGCGCGCGAGGAGTTCCTCGTCACCCTCGACCGTTTGCTCGCCGCCCTCGAGACTCCGTCCGGCTCCCACCCGCTCGTCGAGAAGGCGCAAACCTACATCGACGAGAACTACCAGCGGCGACTCTCGCTCTCCGGGATCGCGCGTGCGCTCCACGTCTCGCCCAACTACCTCTCGCGCGTGATCCGCCGCGCGACCGGGATGACCCTCACCGCGCAGATCCACCGTGCACGCCTCGAGCACGCGCGCCTCCTGCTCGCCGCCGAAGGCCGGAGCATCTCCGAGATCGCCTACATGGTCGGCTACCAGAACTACCGCGACTTCTACCGCAACTTCGTCAAGTACGAGCGCGCGACCCCACGGCAGGCACGGCGCTCGATGGGCCCGCCGTCGTCCGAGCCGACCTCCATCGTCCGGGACTGATCGGGTGCGTCTGCTGCTCGCGTGCCTGCTCGGCGGAAGCACCGCTCTCGCCCAGCCGGCCGCTCCTTCGTCGACCCCGCAGGCCAGGATCGTCGAGCTGCGGGCTCTGGCGTCGAAGGGCGCGGCGGGTGCCGCGGAGCTGACCGAGGCGCTGAAGGACCCGCGCGCGCCCGTGCGCGCCGCCGCCGTCCAGCTCCTCGCCGAGGTGCGCGGCGCCTCCGCGGCGCGCGACATCGCGCCGTTGACTGCGGACCCCGAAGACGCGGTCGCGGTGGCCGCGGTCGCCTCGCTCCTCCGGCTCGGCGGCGACGTGTCGTACGGCGCGGTGCAGAAGGCGCTCGTATCCCCATCGGCTCGGGTGCGATCGCAGTCCGCGGCCTACATCGGCGACGCGCGGGACACCCGTTTCACCAAGGATCTGGGGGGACTCCTCTCGGATCCCGCGCCCGGGGTCCGCCACTCCGCGATCGAGGCCCTGCGCGCCGCGAAAGATCCGGCCTCGTTCCCGTTCCTCATGGCGGCGACCGCCGACGAGATGCCGGAGGTCGCGTCGGCCGCGATCGGCGGCCTCGCCTCCCTCGGCGACCGGCGCGCGCTGCCGCGCATCGCGCCGCTGACGTCGTCCGCCAAGGTGCAGGTCCGGGCGGCGGCGGCCGGCGCGCTCGCGGCGCTCGGCGGTCTCACGACGCAGCGCGAGGCGTTCGAGCGATCGGTCGCCGACCCCGACCGGAACGTCCGCTCGGCGGCGGCCTCGGGGATGCGCGACCACCCATCGGCCGACGCCGCGCCGTTTCTCGTGAAGCTCGGCGGCGACGCCGAGGCCATGGTCCGCCGGATCGTGGTGCAGGCGTGGCGCGAGCAGGCGGGTGCCGCATCCGCGGATGCGCTCGCCGCCTTCGTCACCGACGCCAACGACGGCGTGCGGACGACGGCGATCTACGCTCTCGGCACCCGGCGTCTGACCGATCGGGCGCCGGCCGTCGCAGCGCGCGCCGCCGATCCGTCCTCGAGCGTCCGCGAAGCCGCGGCGGCCACGCTGGGCGACCTCGGCGGGCCTGCGGCAGAGGCCGCCCTCATCACTCTTTCGGGCGACGCCGAAGCGTCGGTGCGCGCGATCGCCGTCGTCGCGCTCGCCCAGCAGCGGGGACCGAAAGCCCTGCCCGTCCTTCAAGCGTCACTCAAGGATCCCGATGCGCTCGTGCGCCTCGAGGCGATTCGGGCGCTCGGCGTCCTCGGCACGCCCGAGGCGCTCTCGCGTCTCCGCGATCTCGCCGGAGGCGGCGACGTCGCCATCAGGATCGCCGCGATCGATCAGCTCGGCGCATGCAAGGACCGCGGCGCCATCGCGCTGCTCCGCAAGATCACGCAGGAGCCGATCGAGACGCTTCGGGCCGCCGCGAAACGTGCGCTCGATGCGATCGGAAGTCAGTAGTTCCTACGGACACGGGGCGCTGTTCGGCCGCGGCGTCCCGTTGCTGCGGTTGCCGAGCGGACCTTCGCCGCACTGTGCGTTCTTCGCGGTGATCAGGTAGTAGAAGCCTGCCGTCGGCGTCGCGGCATCCGTGATGCTCGTTCCCGCCAGGCCCGACTGGAAGCAGGTGTGGTTGTACAGGATCCCGCCACTCGACGGGATCGTGCCGCGGTAGCTGTTGTAGGTGTTAGCCCCGGCGACCGCGGTCCACCCGAGGGTCGTCTTGCTCGACCAGAGGAGGGTCGCGCCGACGACCGGCGCCGATTGCACCGCGGGGTCGAACGGAGCGCAGTCGATCGCGTCGGGCGTCCCGTCGTTGTCGTCGTCAGGGTCGCACGCATCGCCCATCGAGTCGCCGTCGAAGTTCGCCTGGTCGTTGTTCGGCGCGTTCGGGCAGTTGTCGCACGCGTCGCCGTAGAGGTCGCCGTCGGCGTTCGCCTGCGTCGGGTTCGGGACGGAGATGCAATTGTCGCAGGCGTTCCCGATGCCGTCGCCGTCCTGATCGGCCTGTGACGGGTTGGGGACCGTCCTGCAGTTGTCGACCGTGTCGAGGATGCCGTCCCCGTCGTCGTCGTTGTCGCACGCATCGCCCTGCATGTCGCCGTTCGTGTCCGTCTGGAACCCCTGGGCGATCTCGAGCGCCGTGACGATCCCGTTCAAGTCGATGTCGCAGAAGAGCGGATTGACGCCGCAGTTGCCGTTCCGCGTGTCGGGACAGTTGTCGCAGAGATTGCCGACCCCGTCGCCGTCGTTGTCCTCCTGCTGCGGGTTGACGACCGTCGGGCAGTTGTCGCAAGCGTCGCCGATCCCGTCGCCGTCCTGGTCGAGCTGCGTCGAGTTCGCGACGAGGCGGCAGTTATCGTTGACGTCGGGGATGCCGTCGCCGTCGTCGTCGAAATCGCAGGCGTCGCCGGCGCCGTCGCCGTCCGTGTCGAGCTGGTTCGCGTTCGCGACCGTCGGGCAGTTGTCGCAGGCGTCGCCCACGCCGTCGAGATCGCTGTCGGCCTGGTTCGCGTTCGCGACGTTGACGCAGTTGTCGCAGACGTCGCCCCGCCCGTCGCCGTCGGCGTCGTTCTGGTTCGTCTGCGGCACCAAGGGGCAGTTGTCCGTGACGTCCGGATAACCGTCGGCGTCGTCGTCGGTGTCGCACGCGTCGCCGAGATTGTCGCCGCCGGGGAGGAGCTTGTCGGTGTTGCGCTGATCCGGATTCGCCACCGTCGGGCAGTTGTCGCAGACGTCGCCCACACCGTCACCGTCGCCGTCCGCCTGATTCGCGTTCGCGATCGTCGGGCAGTTGTCACAGGCGTCGCCCTTCCCGTCGCCGTCGCTGTCGGCCTGGTTCGCGTTCGCGTTCAGCGGACAGTTGTCGGCGCCGTCGAGCACCCCGTCGCCGTCGTCGTCCGTATCGCAGGCGTTTCCGATCCCATCCCCGTCGGTGTCGAGCTGGTTCGCGTTCGCGACCGTCGGGCAGTTGTCGCACGCGTCGCCCACGCCGTCATGGTCGCCGTCCGCTTGCGAGACGTTGGCGACGAGGGGGCAGTTGTCGGACCCGTCGAGGATCCCGTCGTTGTCGTCGTCGGGATCGCAGGCGTCGCCGAGGCCGTCGGTGTCGGTGTCGCGCTGGTCCGGGTTGGGGATGAAGGTGCAATTGTCGTCGCACCCCTGCGTCTGGCCGGTCACGCAGGTGTGGTCCGTCGTCGAACCGGACGCGTCGCCGTCGTCGAAGACGCCGTCGTTGTCGTCGTCGGGATCGCAGGCATCGCCGAGCGCGTCGCCGTCGTTGTTCGCCTGGTTCGCGTTCGCGATCGTCGGGCAATTGTCGCAGGCGTCGCCCTTCCCGTCGCCGTCGGTGTCGGTCTGGCTCTGATTGGCCGTCGTCGGACAGTTGTCGCAGGCGTCGCCGACGCCGTCGCCGTCGGTGTCGAGCTGGTTGGCGTTCGCCGTCGAAACGCAGTTGTCGCAGACGTCGCCCTTCCCGTCGCCGTCGGCGTCGGCTTGGTTCGCGTTCGCGTTGAGCGGGCAGTTGTCCGAGACGTCCGCGATGCCGTCGCCGTCGTCGTCGCTGTCGCACGCGTCGCCCAGGCCGTCGCCGTCCGTGTCGGTCTGGGTCGGGTTCGTCACGGTGGGGCAGTTGTCGCAAGCGTCGCCGAAGGCGTCGCCGTCCGAGTTCGTCTGGGAGGCGTTCTGGATGAACGGGCAGTTGTCCGACACGTCGGGGACGCCGTCGTTGTCGTCGTCGGTGTCGCACGCATCGCCCTGGGCGTCGCCGTCGTGGTTGTCCTGCGTGGGGTTCGCGACCGTCGGGCAGTTGTCGCACGCGTCGCCGCGGCCGTCGTGGTCGGTATCGGTCTGCGAAGCGTTCGCGACCCCCGGACAGTTGTCGGTCGTGTTCCGGACACCGTCGCCGTCGGTGTCGACCGGCGACACGATGTACGCGCGCCCCGCGGTCGTCTTGTTCGCGTTGCCGCCCGCCGCTCCCGACGCCCCTATGAGGATGTCCTTGATCCCGTCGGCGTTCAGGTCGCCCGTACCCACCGCCGACCCGAGATTGTCCGAGGTCAAGGCGCCGTAGATCTGGATGTCCGGAGCGCTCGTGCGGAGGTCGATGACGTGCGGCAGCGCGGCCTTGCCGAAGAAGACGAGCGTCTTGCCCGCCGCGATGCGGCCCGACGCGGTGAGATTGGGGCCGCCGATGAGGAGGTCGTCCCGGCCGTCGCCGTCGACGTCTCCCGCCGCGAGCGCCGCGCCGATCGCATCGCCGGCATCCGAGCCGTAGATCGTCGTGATCAAGTTGAAGGGTGCCGTCGGGTCGGCGAGCGAGATCGCCGATCCGGCGGCGAGGTCGTTCCGGCCGCGGACGACGTAGACCTCGCCCGCGCGGTCCCTCACGTCACTCGCGGTCGGCCCGTCGGCCTCGGTCGATGAGATCACGAGCTCCCGGCAGGTCGGGCAGGACGGACTGCCGTCGCCGAACTCGCCCGACGCGAGCGCGAACCCGGCGAGGTCGTTCGCGTCGATTCCCGTGAACTGCACGAGGTAACTCGAGGCGGTCGCGAGGTCCTTGTCGCCGGACAGGTTCGACGCTCCGGCCACGATCGTGATCTCGCCGGCGTCCGGCTTGCCCCCCGGATCGCCGAGGATCGCACTGATCGCGATGTCGTCGAACGCGTCGGCGTTGAACCGGAGTGTCGTGAGCGCCGAGCCCAGCCGGTCGGACGGCGACGCGCCGAAGATGCGCACGCTGGCCACGTTGTTGCCGCCAAGGTCGTAGGACACCGCCGGGGCCGACCGGCCGAACAGGACGTAGACGTCGCCCGAGTCGACCCGGTTATTGTTCTTTCCGTCCCCGCCCGGCGCGCCGAGGATCAGGTCGGCCTTCCCGTCGCCGTTCACGTCGCCCATCGCCACCGCCGCCCCGAGCTGGTCGTTCGCGTCGGGGGCGAAGATGGTGACGTCGGCGTTCGACCGGCTGGCATCCGCGCTATGGAGATCGATCGTCGCCGGCCACGTCGTCCTCCCGAAGAGGACGTACGCCTCACCGGAGTTGGGGCGCGCATTGTTCGGTCCGTCGGCGTATCGGGCGCCGATCAGGAGGTCCTTCTTGCCGTCGCCGTTGAAGTCGCCGATCGCGACCGAGGTGCCCGCGGCGTCCGACGGATCGGAGCCGTAGATCACCACGTTCGGCGGCGTCGTCGCGAGGTCGATCGGGCTCGTCCACGCCTGGCGGCCGAACACGATGTAGATCTCGCCCGCCGTGCTCCGCGCGTTCCCGGGCCCGTTCGCGAGCGGGGCGGTGAAGACGAAGTCGGCGATCCCGTCGCCGTTCAGGTCGCCTGAGGCGATGACGTTGGTGACGTCGTCGAACGCGTCGATGCCGTAGAACGTGATGTCGCTCGGCGTCGCAAAATCGATCGTGGTGAAGTCGCAGACGTCGCCGCGACCGTTGCCGTTCGTGTCGGCCTGATCGGGGTTCGCGCGAAACGGACAGTTGTCGGTCGCGTCCGGGATCCCGTCGTTGTCGTTGTCGGCGTCGCAGGCGTCGCCCAGGGAGTCGCCGTCGTTGTTGCGCTGGTCGGCGTTCGCGACCGTCGGGCAGTTGTCGCAGGCGTCGCCGACGCCGTCGCCGTCGCCGTCGGCCTGGTTCTGGTTCGTGACCGTCGGGCAGTTGTCGCAGGCGTTCCCGAGGGTGTCGCCGTCGCTGTTCGTCTGCGTCGCGTTCGCCACGTCCGGACAGTTGTCGGACGCGTTCGCGATGCCGTCGCCGTCCCGGTCGTTGTCGCACGCGTCGCCGACGCCGTCCGCGTCACCGTCGGCCTGCGTCGGGTTCGCGGTGTTCGGGCAATTGTCGCAGACGTCGCCGCGCCCGTCGCCGTCGCTGTCGCTCTGGTTGGCGTTCGCGATCTGCGGGCAGTTGTCGCAGGCGTTTCCCTTCCCGTCGCCGTCGGAGTCGGCCTGGTCGGCGTTCGCGACCGAGGGGCAGTTGTCGCAAATGTCGCCCCGGCCGTCGCCGTCCGTGTCGGCCTGGAGCGCGTTCGAGACCGTGGGACAGTTGTCGCACGCGTCGCCCTTGCCGTCGCCGTCGGTGTCGACCTGCGAGGCGTTGCTCACCGTCGGGCAGTTATCGCACGCGTCGCCTTTTCCGTCGCCGTCCGTGTCGGTCTGCGTGATGTTCGACACCGTCGGACAGTTGTCGCACGCGTCGCCGAGCGCGTCGGAGTCGGAGTTCGCCTGGCTCGCATTCGGCACCGTCGGGCAGTTATCCGACACGTCCAGCACGCCGTCACCGTCGTCGTCGGTGTCGCAAGCGTCTCCGATGCCGTCGCCGTCGAGATCGGCCTGCGTCGGGTTCGCGACGGTCGGGCAGTTGTCGCACGCGTCGCCGAACGGGTCGCCGTCGGCGTTCGCCTGGGTGGGGTTCGGCACGAGCGGGCAGTTGTCGTTGACGTCGAGAACGCCGTCGTTGTCGTCGTCGGTGTCGCAAGCGTCGCCCAGGGAATCGTTGTCGTGGTTCGCCTGGTCGGGATTCGCGTTGTTGATGCAGTTGTCGCAGCTGTTGCCGACGCCGTCGTTGTCGTTGTCGAACTGGTTCGGGTTGTAGACGTTCGGGCAGTTGTCCGCGAGCTGGCGGCGGCCGTCGTTGTCCTTGTCGAACGCCGAGACGAGCCACGCCTCTCCAGCCCCGAGCTTCTGGTTGTCGGGGTTCCCGCCCGGCCCGTCATCCGGGCCGTCCGCATCGGGAACGCCGATCAAGATCTCGCCGATGCCGTCCCCGTTGGCGTCGCCGCAGGCCAGCGTGCCGCCGATCGCATCGCTCGGATCGCGGCCGTAGAAGATGGCGTCGACGATCGACCCCGACGACGCGTCGTGAAGATCGATCGTCGCGGGAAACGGGTTGTCCGGCTGGTACTGGCCGAAGATGACGTAGACCTCGCCGGCGGAGTCGCGGCCCCCGGGCAAGGACGGCGGACCGTCCGCGCCCGGCGCGCCGATGACGAGATCGTCCATCGTGATCGTGCCGCCGCTCGTCGACTCCGAGCCGTTCAGGCTTCCAACCGCGAGCCCTTCGCCGAGCCGGTCCCCCGCATCCGAGCCGTAGATCCTGACGCTCGGCGCGGTCGTCTTGAGGTCGATGACGGCCGGCGGGCTGGCCGCGCCGTAGATGAGGTCGACCTCGCCGGCGCCGGACCTCGTCCCACTCGGGCCGTCGGCGAAGTTGATGCCGATGGCGACGTCGGCGTAGGCGTCTCCGTTCAAGTTCCCGGCGACGAGGCCTTCGGCGGCGGTCCCGTTCCCGCTCGAGGCGCCGTAGATCGTGACGTTCGCGCTCGTCCCGAGCGCGATCGTCGCGGGCAGACTCGCCGAACCGAAGACGATCCGCACCTCGCCCGAACTCGGGCGGGGATCTGCGACGGGTCCGTTGCCTCCCGGGACGCCGACGATGATGTCCTTGCGCCCGTCGCCATTGACGTCCCCCACAGCGACGGCGCGTCCGGCGGCGACGAGCGTGTCCGGACCGGTGAGCGTGACACTGGGATGCACCTGGCTGGAGGCAAGGTCGAGCCGTCCGGCGGCGATGTTTCCGTAGAACACGTAGACCGCGCCGCTGTCGGTACCGTTGGCGTCGGCACCGGGCGCGCCCATGATCAGATCGGCCTTCCCATCCCCGTTGACGTCCCCCACCGCGACGGCACGACCGAGCTGATCCCCCGCCACCGCACCGAAGATCGTGATGTCGGCGTTCGTCGCGGCAGGATCCACGTTCCGGAGGTCGATCGTGCTGGGCCAGCTCGACCGGCCGAAGAGGACGTAGACCTCGCCCGCGGAGCTGCGCGCGTCGTTCGGGCCGTCGGCGCTCGGGACGCCGAGGACGAGATCGGCTTTGCCATCGCCGTTGAGGTCGGCCGCGGCGAGCGACCGGGCAAGCTGGTCCGCCGCCGTGACCCCGTAGATCGTCACGTCCGGCGGAGCGGTGAGGAAGTCTTGGGTCCGCCCGTACTGTTTGGTGCCGAACCGGATGTAGACCTCGCCGGTCAGGTCGCCCCGGGTGTCCGAGGGCCCGTCTCCGCCGCGGGCCGCGATGATGAGATCGGGGATCCCGTCGCCGTTGAGATCGGCGACGAGCACCGCGGAGCCCGTCGCATCGCCGTCGGTGGTCCCCCACGCGACGAAATCCTGCGAGTCGGTCTGGAGATCGACCTGAGTTCCCGCGAATTGCGCGAAGATGCCGGGCGCCGCAAAGGCCAGTACGAACGCGAGCACACCGCGCGCACACCACCGCATCGACCTGCCCCTCCCGGTCCTTGTTCCCGGTAACCCTCTTCTATACCGCTGCATCGGAGGAAGGTCCAGCGACAACGCGCGGCAGTGGTGGCTTTCGGCGGTGTATAGTCGAACGCCGATGCGCCGTTCGGGCAGGACACACCGCTGGGATCCGCTCGGCGGAGTCGTCCTGGCCCTGGCCGTGCTCGCGTGCACCGCCGGCGCGGGAGCGGGGGCGTCATCCCGCTCCGTCCGCGGACTCCCGCTTCTCCCCTCCGTCTCCGCCGCATCCAAGTTCGAGGGCGATTTCGAGTCCCGCCTCGCGGCATCCGATCCGGGCCGCCGCCAGGTCGCCCTCATCGACCTGACCGACCAGCTCGATCTTCGCGAGCTCGGCCGCCGCCTCGACCGCGCCGGGCAGGGCAAGCGCGCGCGCCGCGATGCGGTGGTCTCGGCCCTCGAGCAGGTGGCGCGGCGCCAGCAGGCGAAGCTGGCGCCCACGATCTCCGCCCTGACGTCCGACGGGTCCCTCGGGTTCGCGAAGGGGGTCGCGATCGTCAACCGGCTGGTCGTCGAGGGGACCCCGCAGGCGATCCGCACGCTCGCGCGTTGCCCCGAGGTCCGTTCGGTCCGCCCGGACTGGAGCTCCGAGCGCGCGCCCGTCGGCAAAGGGGACGCGGAGGCCGACGCCACGCTCGGCGCAACGTTCCCCTCTTGGGCGCCGGCCAGCATGCACGCCGACACCTTGTGGTCGCGTGGATACGACGGGCAGGGCGTCGTCGTCGCGATCATCGATACCGGCGCGTTCGAGAGCCACGAACAGCTCACGGGCCGCCGCGTGCCGGGCGATGCGGGATGGTTCGATCCGGTCGAGGGAACGACGATCGGCACCGATCACCACGGACACGGCACGGGGGTTCTCTCCCAGGCGGTCGGCGGCAATCCCGAAGGGCGGATCGTGGGCGTGGCGCCGAAGGCACGGTGGGCCGCGGCGGTCGGCAATTGGCGCAATTACTACGTTCGCTCGCGGATGACCCTCGCGGCGGACTGGGCGCTCCGGGTCGCCCGCCCCGACGTTCTCGTGAACGCCTGGTCGCACGACGAAGGTCCGTGCAGCGAGTTCGACCGGCCGTTCATCGACGCCTGGAAAGCGTCGGGCATCTTCGTCGTCTTTCCGGCCGGGAACGGCGGACCGGCGGCGGGAACCGGCGAGAGCCCTGCGCAGCTTCCGGGGGTTCTTGCCGTCGCCGCGCTCGGGCGGGACGGTCTCGTCGACGCCCTGTCCAGCCGCGGACCGAGCCGCTGCGGCAGCCCGGGGTTCCCTTCGTTCGCGGCTCCCGGACGCGACCTGCCCATGGCGCTCGCGAGCGGACCGCGCGCCTACGCGATGGGCGAGGGAACGTCGCTCTCCGCCGGCCTCCTCGGGGGCGCGGCCGCGCTCCTCCTCCAGGCCGCTCCCGAAACCGACCCCGACACTCTCGAGCGGGTCCTCGTCAGGACCTCGCGGGACCTCGGGCCGCCGGGGCGCGACGACGACACGGGGGCAGGCGCGATCGACCTCGAAGCGGCGCTCGCGGCGCTCGAAGAGCGGCGGCCGTGAAGCGTGCGGCGCTCGCGGCGCTCGCCGTCGTCCTCGCCGGGTGCGGTGGCCGGCCGAGGGACGTCGTCGTCATCACGCTCGACACCTTCCGCGCCGACCGCCTCGGCTGCTACGGCTCGACACGCGGTCTCACGCCCCGGCTCGACGCGTTCGCACGCGAGGCCGTGGTCTTCGCCGACGCGAGCTGCGCCGTGCCGCTCACCTTGCCGTCGCACGCCGTCATCTTCACGGGGCGATACCCGTCGACGACGGGCGTGCGGAACAACGGAGCGTTCGTCGTGCCGGCGAGCGAGACGACCCTCGCCGAGGCGCTCGCCGCGCGCGGCTGGCGCACCGGCGCCGTCATCGCGGCCTTTCCGCTCAAGGCGCGTTTCGGCTTGAGCCAGGGGTTCGAGATCTTCGATGAGGACTTGCCGGCCGTCGCGCTCGAGCCTGGCCGGACGTTCGCGGTCCATTTCGCCGAGCGCGACGCGACGGCGGTGACCGACCGCGCCCTCGCGGTCTGGGCGCGCCTCGCGGGCAAGCCTCGCTTCCTCTGGGCCCACTACTTCGACGCCCACGCGCCGTACACCGCGCCCGCGCGCTTCGCCGCGGCGCATCCGGACGCGCCGTACGACGCCGAGGTGGCGTACGTCGACGAGCAGGTCGGCCGGCTCCTCGACACCCTCGAGCGGGACGCTCCCGACGCGCTCATCGTGATCGCCGGCGATCACGGCGAGAGCCTCGGGGAGCACGGCGAGAAGACGCACGGCGTCTTCCTCTACCAGAGCACCGTCCACGTCCCGCTCATGATCCGCGCGCCGCGAAGGTGGCCGAAGCCCGGCGTGATCGAAGCGCCGGTCTCGCTGGCCGACGTGATGCCGACCGTTCTCGGCACCGTCGACGTCCCGGCCCCCCCGGGGCTCGATGGCGCGGACCTGGCGCCGCTCATCGAGCGCCACCGTCCGCCGCACCGCGAGGTCTACGCGGAATCCTATCTTCCGTTCCTCCAGTTCCGGTTCAGCCCGCTCACGATGCTGCGCGACGGCGGCCTGAAGTACATCGAGGCCCCGACGCCCGAGCTGTACGACGTGGGCGCCGATCCCGGGGAACGGCGCAACACGTGGAGCCGGTCGGGGCCGGCCTCCGAGATGGCGGAGCGCCTCGCGGAACAGCGGGCCCGCGCCGACGCGCAGGCGGCCGGCCGCGCCGAGGGCGCGCTCGACGCCGAGGCCGAGGCGCGCCTGCGCAGCCTCGGCTATGCCTCCGCCGGCACGCTCGCCGGATCGAGCGGGCCTCCCGGCCGTGACCCGAAGACGATGACCGGCTACCTCGAGAGCTACGACGAGGCGATCGGCCTCGTCGGCGCGGGCGAGGTCGAGAAGGGGCTGTCGATGCTCCGCGCGCTCGTGCCGCAAGCGCCCGAGAACTTCATGGTCCATTACCAGATCGCGGCGGCGCTGATCGGCTCTGGACGGAACGATCAGGCGGTCCCCGAGCTCGAGCAGGTCATCGCCGCGGCCCCGGAGTTCGGCGCGGCGCACATGATGCTCGGCGAAAGCCTCGCCGCGCTGGGCAGGCTCGACGACGCGGTCGCGCGGTTCGACGCCGCGGCGCGCGCCATGCCGGGGCTCGCTGAGCCGAAGATCACCGAAGGCCACGCGCTCGAGACCCGCGGCCGCTTCGACGCCGCGGCGGTGGCCTACCACGACGCCATCGAGCGCGAGCCCTCGTCCTGGAACGCCGCGTATGCCCTGCTGACGCTGCGGGTGGGACGCGGCGACGTGGCCCACGCCGTCGACGAGTTGGCCGCGCTCCGCGGAGAGCACGCGGGCTCGTGGGCGCTCGAGACGACGTACGCCGATGCGCTGTCGCGACAGGGCGAGACCGGTCGCGCGGAGGAGGCGATCCGGCGCTCGTTGGCGCTCGATCCCAACCGCCTCGAGACGCTCGAGCGCGCGGCCGCGATCTTCGTCGCCGCACGGCAGCCGAAGGAAGCGATCGACGCCTACCGCAAGATCCTGGCGGCCGGGCCCGGCACGGCGGCGGCGCAGTGGGGCCTCGCCAAGGTGCTCGTCCAAGCGGGGACCGACGGCGAAGCCGACGCGGCCATCGGAGAGCTCGAGCGCCAGTACCCGCGGCGGGCCGACGCTCTGATCTTGCGCGGGCTGCTCTTCGAGCGGCGCGGCGATCGCGAAGCGGCCGAGGGCGCCTATCGCAAGGCGGTCGCTCTCGATCCAGGCTCCGAGCCGGCGCGGCGCGCGCTCGAGCGTCTGGTTCGGGGCGGCGCTCGCTGAAACAAAGAGGGCGGGGTTTCCCCCGCCCTCTTCGCATCGTGGATTACGAACGGATCAGTAGTGAATCTGCGGAGCGTTGGCCGCCTGATTCGTCTGCTTCACGTGGAACGTGTTTGCCACACCGTCGATCGTGATCGTCGCGTCGACGTACGGACCGGGGTGCGAACGATTCCAATTACCGAAGGCCTGCATGGCGTTCCGGTTGTTCGGATTCGTCATGTCGAGGATCGCCCGGCGCTTCGCGAGGTTGAACTGCACGCCGATCTGCCCGGTCATCGGAACCTGGAAGGCGCTGCCGTTGTGGTTGTCCACCACGATCGACGTGTTGAGCGCGTTCAGGTTCGTCCGCAGCCAGGTCTGGCCGTTCAGCTGGACCGGGGTCATCTCGTTGGCGAGGGCGAGAAGCTTCATGCTGCGGTCGCCGTTGGCGACGCGGCCGCACTCACCGTAGTAGCGGCTGGTGCTCACGAGGTACGTGAGGCTGCGGAAGCCGCTGCAGTTCGCGTTGCCGCGATAGTCGAACATGTCGACGTCGCCCACCTCGGGATCGTCGGCCGTCACGATGGCGCAGCCGTTCCAATCCGGCGAGCAGTAGGTGTCGTCCTTGAAAAGATCGTCGATCGTCGTCGCGAAGTTGTACGTCGAGAGCGTACGGTCGCCGTTCGCGGCCTGGTCGACGTACCACATGAAGTTGTCAACGCCGTCGGGCCACGTGGTCGCGAACTGCGCGAACTGGCGGATGTACGCCTTGCCGTTCGTGTTGACCGTGCCGCCCACGTCGTTGTCCGTGATCAGGGAGTAGTTCGTGATGGCACAGCCAAAACCAAGGGCTGCTGCCGCCGCGAACGCCGCCACAACGAACTTCTTCATCACATGACTCCTTTTCGACAGTCTGTCGCTGCCCCCTGGAACTAAAACTTTTTAGGCCCCTTGCCCCCTTGAACCCGCTGCTGCCGGCGAAACTGTCCTCACATCCAGGCTCTCCAACGCAACTCCTTGGTCCAAGTTGCGAAGGTATACAGCGATTTTTTGTCAGTCCGTCGAGATTTGTGATGACCAAACCTTGCAATGTGCTGTCCGATTCATACCTTGCGAAGGTTTCAGCGTTTTTCCGGTTCGTCGGAGATGAGCAGCGCGAAAGCCGTATCGCCATCAATGCGCTGCCATCCATGGCGCGATGACAAAGCGGCCGCGAGCGGATCGCCCGCGTCGACGAGCACCCATCGGATATCGAACCGGCGCACGAGATCGTCGAAGAGCCGCTCCCAGCCCGGTCGAGCGAGGAGGATCGTGTCGTACACGTCGGTGCGGAACGTGCCGTAGAGGTCGTTCCGTCCGTCCATCGCGACGACCTCGCCGGGGTAGAGGCGCCACATCAGGAAGCCGCCGAACCGGTAGGCGTTGAAACCGTTCCCACCGATCCCCTGCCGGACGAGGCGGCGCACTTCCGTCTCGGGAAGCGGGCGGCTCGGCTGCTCGCCGAAGCGCGGGACGACGCCGATGAACTTCGCTCCGGAGAGGAGCACGACGATGATCGCGGCCCCGACGAGGACCAGCGGCCTCGCGCGGAAACGCAACCCGCCGATCGCCTCGATCGTGACCGGCACGAGCACGATCGCGAACAAGGGAAGATGCCGGATCGCCGTCACGAAGAGCGCGCCGAACCCCAGGACGCGAAGGAGCCCGGCCGGCCTCGGTCTTGCCCCCGCCACGATCGCCGCCACGAGAAGCGCCGCCGTCAGCACGAGGAGCGGGAGATGGAGGAGGTCCGGCCGCGCCCACTCGTTGTTGCCGGCGACCATCGCCGGATCGCGCGCGTACCGGAACGCGTAGGCGAGCTGCCGCCAGCCGAGGGGGTTGAGGCATGCGGCGACGGGGGCGAGGAGCGCCGCCAACGTCACCCGGCGAGCCCGCGCCTCGCGCGCGATCCAGGCGCCTGCGGCCTCGGCGGCGACCGCGGCGCAGCCGAGCAGCACCGCGCCATGGACGTTCGACCAGACGGCGATCACGGCGAGGACCCCGGCCAGCGCCCCCTTCGAGCCGATCCGGTCGCGGTCGAGAAGGTCGATGACAGCGGCGAGCGCGAGGTACGAGAGGATCTGCGGCCGGATGTCCCAGAAGAGGTTGCCGAAGGTCAGGAAAGCGGCGAGCCAGACCCCGAGCGCGGCGAGGCCGGGGCCGGCCCCGGAGCGGAGGATCGTCGCGGCGAGGAGCGCCATCGTCGCCGCGCAAGCCGCGCCGCGGAGGAGCACGAGGCCGACGCGTCCGCCGGGCGTGAGCACGAGCACGCCGCCGTCGTCGCGCTCCGCACGTCCGATGAGCGCGGCCAACGCCTGGAAGCCCCACTCGTTGTCGTGCCACGGCGCCTGTCCGAACGTCGCCGAGCCGACCCCGCGCGTCGGGATCGTACGCGTGTCGAGGATCCTGCGTCCGGTCGCGAGGTGGTAATAGGCGTCGACGCTCGTGATCGGGAAGAGGGCCAGCCAAAAGGTCGCGAGGACGGCGGCGAGAGGAAGGAAGCGCGCGTTCACGCGCAAACGATAGCCGGTAGTCGGTGGTTTCCGATCTACAGTCCGACGACGATCGACTCTCGATTAGTTCGAGAGGGTGATCGAGCCGTCGGACCCCATCGTCATGAGAATCTTCGTCGTCGAGCCCTTCAAGGGCTTCGCCGCGACGGCGGGCGACGACCGCCCCAGAGAATTCTCGATCTTCTTCACGTACTGCTGCGTCTCCTGGTAGTTCGGGACCCCGCCGTACTTGTGGACCGCGCCGGAACCCGCGTTGTACGCGGCGAGAGCCAGCGTCACGTTACCGTCGAACTCGTCCAGGAGGTCGCGGAGGTGGGCCGCGCCCGCACGCAGGTTCTGGTACGGATCGTGGAGGTCCGAGACACCGTACTGCTTCGCCGTCGACGGCAGGAGCTGCATGAGCCCCCGCGCGCCCTTGTTCGAGACCGCCTTCGGGTTGAAGCCCGACTCGACGAGGGCGACCGCCTTCACGAGCGACGGATCGACGCCGTTGTCGCGCGCGACCTGATCGATGTAAGGGTCGTAGATCGTCGCGGGAAGCGCGCCGGGGCGGGCGTACTGCGCGGGGCCCCCGCGCAGCCTCGGCACCGGCTTGGCGGTCCGGTGCTTGTCGACCGGCACCGTGTTCGTGAAGATGACGTTCCCGTTCTTGTCCGTGTAGAAGAGCATCTCGTCCGCGCGCACGGACGCCGCGCAGAGCGTCAGGACGACGGCGAGGCAGAGGCTTCGATGCGGCGCGCAACGGCGGTGCATGCCGTCCTCAGCGCCTCGTCCAGCCGCGACGGGTCCTTGCCTCCCGCCTCGGCCAGATCCTGACGGCCGCCGCCCCCGCCTCCGATGATCGCGGCCAGCTCGCGGACGAGCTCGCCGGCGCCGACCTTGCCCTTGACGTCGTCCGTGACCGCGACGAGCAGAGAGGCCTTCCCGTCGTCGGCGCGGCCGAGGACCACGATGCCGGAGCCGAGCGTCTTGCGAAGATCATCGGCGAGGACGCGCGACTCCTGCGCGCTGAGCCCGTCGACGCGCGCCGCGAGCACCTTGACCCCGGCCGCGACCTCCGGTGACGCGGCGCGGCGCGCGAGATCCTCGCGGACGGCGCGCACGCGCTGCTGCTCGAGGTCGCGCTGCACGACGCGGAGCTGCTCGAGGCGCTGCCCGAGCTCGGCAGCCGCGTCGTGGCGCGGCACGGACAGGAGATCCTCCACACGTCTCAGAATCTGGTGATCGGATCGTGATTTTTCCAGCGACCCTTCGCCGGTCACCGCCTCGACCCGGCGTGTCCCCGAGGCGACGCCGCGCTCGTGGGTGAGGAGAAACATCCCGATCTCGCCCGTTCTCGCGCAATGGGTCCCGCCGCACAGCTCTTTCGAGAATGACCCGATCGTCACCACTCTTACGTTTTCGCCATACTTCTCGCCGAAGAGCGCCATCGCCCCCGACTGGAGCGCCTCGTCGAGCGGCAGGACGTCGGTCGTGATCTCTGCGTTCTCGAGGACCTTCCGGTTCACGAGCGACTCGATGTCGGCGAGCGCCCGGTCGCCGACGCCGGCGAAGTGGGAGAAGTCGAAGCGCAGCCGGTCGGGCGCGACGAGCGAGCCGGCCTGCTTGACGTGCGTGCCGACGACCTCGCGCAGCGCAGCGTGGAGCAGGTGGGTCGCCGTGTGGTTCCGGCGGATCGCATCGCGCCTGGCGACGTCGATCTCCGCGGCGACGTACTCCCCCACCGCGAGGCGTCCGGACTCGACGAGGACGCGCGAGGCGATGAGCCCCGCGGCCGGCCGGTGCGTTCCGTCGACACGGACGCGCGCACGCTCGGACACGATCCACCCGGTATCGCCGATCTGACCGCCCGCCTCGCCGTAGAACGGCGTCGCCTCGAGGAGGACCTCGCCCGTCGCCCCTTCGCGCAGCTCGTTCACTGTGGAGCCGGCCTCGTCGATGAGCGCGGCGACCTTCACCCCTTCGAGCGCCGGTACGCGGAAGCCCTCGAAGACCGTGCGATAACGTCCCGCAAGCTCGTGCCACGCGCCCGCCGCTTCTTCCTTCTTCCCACCCTTCCACGAGGCCTGCGCACGCTGGCGCTGCTTGCCGAGCTCCGCCTCGAACCCCGGCATGTCGAGAGTGATGCCGCGCTCCTCGGCGACGTCCTGCGCGAGGTCGAGCGGAAGGCCGAAGGTATCGTAGAGCCGGAACAGGTCGGCGCCGGGGAGCACCCTCGCCTCTCCCTTCATCTTCGCGAGCGCCTCGTCGAGGAGCGTGAGGCCCGCCGCGACCGTCTCGCCGAAGCGCTCCTCTTCGCGGCGCGCCACCTCGAGGATCGCCGGCATGGCGCCGACGATCTCGGGATAGACCTCGCCGAGCGTCTCGATGACGGCGGGCGCGACCCCGTGAAGGAACGGTCCCTGGATCCCGAGCTTCCGCCCGTGGCGGATGGCGCGGCGGAGCACGCGACGCAGCACGTACCCGCGCTTGTCGTTCGCGGGCACGACACCGTCGGCGACGAGGAAACAATGCGCGCGGATGTGATCGGCGATGACGCGCATCGAGACGTCCGCCGCGTCGTCCTCGCCGTACGTGCGGCCCGACGCCCTCGCCGCCGCATGCAGGATCGGCTGGAAGAGATCGGTGTCGTAGTTGCTGCGCTTCCCCTGGAGCACCGACGTGATCCGCTCGAGCCCCATGCCGGTATCGATCGACGGCGCCGGCAGCGGCTCGAGACGGCCGTCGGCGTGCTGCTCGAATTGCATGAAGACGAGGTTCCAGATCTCGATGTAGCGGCGGGTGTCGGTGTCGGGGTTCGAGACCCCGGCCACCGAGGTGAGATCGGCGCCGAGATCGTAGTGGATCTCGCTGCACGGCCCGCACGGACCGGTGTCCCCCATTCTCCAGAAATTGTCTTTCTCGCCGAGCCGGAGGATCCGGGACGGATCGACCCCGACGACATCGCGCCAGATCGCGAGGGCCTCGTCGTCGCCCGGCACCTGCTCGGTCCCCGCGAAGACGGTGACCCAGAGGCGATCCGCCGGAACGCCGTACACCTTCGTGATCAGGTCCCACGCGAAGGAGATCGCCTCCTTCTTGAAGTAATCGCCGAACGAGAAGTTGCCGAGCATCTCGAAGAAGGTGTGGTGGCGGGGCGTGCGGCCGACCTGCTCGAGGTCGTTGTGCTTGCCGGAGACCCGGAGACATTTCTGCGACGAGGTCGCGCGCACGTACTCGCGCTTCTCCTTCCCCGTGAACACATCTTTGAACTGGTTCATTCCGGCGTTCGCGAAGAGGAGCGTCGGGTCCTTCGGGAGGACGAGGGGCGAGCTGGGCACGATGCGGTGCCCGCGCGCGGCGAAGAACTCGAGGAAAGCGCGGCGGATCTCGAGCGATGTCACGGATCGTCCCTTTCGAGGCCGTACGGCGCGAGCGCCGCGAAAGCCGCACTCTCGTCAAATCCTTCGGAGAGCAGCGCATTGTACACGCGCGCGAGACGCGCCTTGTCCGCGCGGCCGGGCGCGGGACCGAGCCTCTTCACGACGGCGCGCGCCAAGCTCGCGGCCGGATCGACGGCACCCGAGGCGACGGCATCGTCCCACGCGGACTCGGCCGCGCTCTCGTCGATGCCGCGTGCGGCGAGCTCGCCGACGACCCGCGCCTTGCCGCGGCTGGCGCCGCGGGTGCGAACACGGTCGGCCGAGACCGCACCGTCGTCGATCTTGTAGGTCGCCGCGACGCGCGCGATCGCCTCGTCGATCGCGCGCTTCTCGTACCCCTTCGCCTCGAGCTTCAGGGTCAGCTCGCGGCGTGTGAGAAGGCGGCGGCCGAGGAAACGGACGGCGTCTTCGTAGGCGGTCGGCACGTCGTCACTGTAGCGCGGCAAAAGAAAACGCCGCCCGGTGGGGCGGCGTCGTCGCGTTGCGGTTCGAAAACTCCGGCTAGCCCCGGCTGAACTCGAACGGCGAGTCGGGGTGCTGCGGGTCCATCCCGCCGTTCTCGGCCTTGGTCGCGGCGGAGTCCATCTGCTCGGCCGCCATGTCCGACGTGCTGTGGATCCCGGCGACCTTGAGCTTGAACTCGTCGGGGTTCGTCGCCTGCCGGAGCGCCTCCTCGAACGAGATGAGGTCCTGCCGGTAGAGCCGGTAGAGCGATTGGTCGAACGTCTGCATCCCGTACTGGCTCGTGCCGGCCGAGATCGCGTCGCGGATCAGCTTCGTCTTTTCCTTGTTCTCGACGCAGTCGCGGATGTAAGCGGTCGAGCGCAGCACCTCGACGGCGGGGACACGGCCCTTGCCGTCGCTGCGCGGGACGAGGCGCATCGACACCGCCGCCTTCAAGACCGACGCGAGCTGGAGGCGGATCTGCTTCTGCTGGTGCGGCGGGAATACCGAGATGATGCGGTTCACCGTCTCCGTCGCGTCGAGCGTGTGGAGGGTCGAGAGCACGAGGTGGCCGGTCTCGGCGGCGGTGAGCGCGGTCTCGATCGTCTCGTAGTCGCGCATTTCGCCGACGAGGATGACGTCGGGGTCCTGACGGAGGGCCGAACGCAGCGCGAGGGCGAAGGACTTCGTATCGACCTCCACCTCGCGCTGGTTCACCAGGCTCTTTTTGTCCCGGTGCAGGAACTCGATCGGATCTTCGATGGTCATGATGTGCTCGGTCCGCGTCGAGTTGATGAAATCGATCATCGCGGCGAGCGAGGTGGACTTGCCGGAGCCGGTCGTCCCGGTGACGAGGATCAGACCGCGCCGCTCCCCGGAGATCTGCTCGAGCACGTTCGGGAGGAGCAGGTCGCGGATCGTCAGGATCTTGACCGGGATGACGCGGAGGACGAGACCGACGGTGCCGCGCTGCTGGAAGACACTGCAGCGGAAGCGCCCCAGACCGGGCACCGAGTAGGCCATGTCGATCTCGAAGTTGTCCTTGAACTTCTGCTTCTGGCGGGCGCTCATGATGCTGAACGCCATCGCGATCGTGTCCTCCTGCATGAGCCGCTTCTGCTCGGTGAGGGGCAGGAGCTTGCCGTCGACGCGAATGACCGGGTGGCTGCCGACCTTGAGGTGAAGGTCCGAGGCGCCGCGGTCGGTCGAGATCTTCAGGAGGTCATTGATGTGCAGTTCCATGGACTCCCCTTCGAGGGCGGTACGAACCCCGTCCGGAACATAGGTTCCGTGGGAAGTCGGGTCAAATCCCAGCCAGGCGCGCCTTTACCGCGGGGTCTCCCGCCGACCGGTCGGCGCACCTCCTGGCCAGCGCCACGGCGTCGTCCCGGCGTCCGAGACGCTTGAGGAGGGCGATCGCCCCGTCGAGCGCGCTCAGGTCGGAGGGCCGGCTGTCGAGCGCAGCCTCGTACCCGGCGAGCGCTTCGGCGTCGTGCCCGAGCCGCTCGTGCGCCCGCGCCGCGAGGGCGAGGAGCTCGGCGTCTCCCGGCGACGTCTTCAGTCCACTCTCGGCGGCGGCAAGTGCCTCTCCGCTCTTTTCGTCGGCGAGCAGCGCCTCGGCGAGTCGCGCGTCGACGCCGACGAGGCCGCCGCCCCTCGCCTGGAGCGTGCGCCACAGCGCGACGTTCTCGCCGGACTTTCCTTCGACCCTCAGGAGGTCCGCGAGGCGCCGGTACGCCAGGTAGAAATCGGGGTAACGCTCGACGAGACCGCGATAGGCCGCTTCGGCACCGGCGAGATCGCGGCGTGCCCGGAGCGCCTCGCCGAGACGCAGCCGGAACTCGGGGTTCCCGGGATCGCCGGCGACGAGCCTCTCGAAGAGCGGCACGGCGTCGCCGCCCGAGTGGATCGCCTCGGTCCCGTGGAGATAGTCGTCGTAATCGCGGAGCGCGTCCTTCGGATCGCGGCGCTGGGTGCCGGGTGCGGCCGCGTCGCCCGTGCCGCCGCTTCCGACGTAGCCGAGCGACTGGAGCTTCGCGAGCGCTTCGTCGTCAAGAGACGCGGCAGACGACGCGAGCCGGTGACGCGACGATGCGCCGCGGAGTGCCTGGCGGAGCGCTGCGTCGGCCGCCGGGTCCCGCCCCGCGAGGTTCTCGGCCTCACGCGCATCGGTGTCGAGCTCGTACCGCTCCGGCCGCGGGGCCTCGATCCACTTCGCCGGGCCGCGGCGGACCGCCGACAGCTCGGCCCAGCCGAACTCCTCGGCGGCGAAATGGGTCTCGGCATACACGTCGCGCGCGGGAGCGCCGCGACCGAAGAGGTCCGCGCCGTCGACCTCGGGAAACGGGACGCGCGCGAGCGCGGCGAGCGTCGGCGCGAGGTCGACGAGGCTCGCCGGCGCTGCGATCCGTTTCCCCGCCGCCACGGTCCACGGAGCGCGAATCGCGAGGGGCACGTGAATCATCGGCTCGTAGAGGAGGAGGCCGTGCGTCGGCTCGCCGTGGTCGCCGAGTCCCTCGCCATGATCGCCGGCGACCGCGACGACGGTCCGATCGAGGACTCCGGCGTCGCGAAGCGCGCCCACGATCCTGCCGAGCGTGGCGTCGGCGAAAGCGATCTCACCATCGTACGGTCGCGCGCGGAACCTCTCCGCGTAGGGGCTCGGCGGCGTGTACGGGTCGTGCGCGTCGTAGAAGTGGACCCACGCGAAGAACGGCGCGTCTTCCTTCGCCATCTTCGCGAGCCACGGCATCGCGCGCGCGGCGACCTGATCGGCCGTGCGCTCGGGTCGTGACCGCCCCTTCTCGTCCTGGCCGAAGTCGTCGTCGAACGTCTTGAAGCCGGTCGCGAAGCCGAACGGCCGCGAGACGGGGAAGGCGCCCACGAACGCTCCCGTCTCGTAGCCGGCGGCGGCGAGCACCGACGCGAGCGTCGCCGCCTCGGCCGGGAGACGGAGCCGCCCGTTGTTGCGCACCCCGTGCGCCGCGGGATAGAGGCCGGTCATGAGGCTCGCGTGCGCGGGCGTCGTGAGCGGCGTCGGCGTCCACACGCTCTCGAAGAGCACGCCTTCCTTCGCGATGCGGTCGAAGACCGGCGTCGCCGCGTCCTTGTTCCCGTAGGCGCCCAAGTGGTCGGCGCGCGTCGTGTCGAGCGTGACGAGCAGGATGTTCGGATGTGCGGGCGGCGCCGGGCGTCCGCACGCGGCCGCCGCGAGCAAGAGGACGACGAGCGCTCTCAACGCCCGAGGTCTCCCCAGGCGTGGAGCACGATCGCCGCGGCGACGACGCCCGCGGTCTCGGTGCGGAGGATGCGAGGGCCGAGCGAGACCGCATCCCAGCCCTGCGCGGCCGAGCGCTCGAGCTCCGCCTCGCTGAATCCTCCTTCCGGCCCGACCGCGATACCGACCTCCCGCGTGGCCCCGCGGGCGAGAGCCGTCGCGAACGCGACGCCGCCCGAGGAGGTATCGAGGACGAAGCAACGCCGTTCGGGGGATGCAGCTTCGATCGCTCCGATCGAGACCGTCGGGACACGCCGCCGCCCGCTCTGCTTCGCGGCCTCCATGACGATGCGCTCGTACCGCTCGAGGCGTGCGGGAGACGGCACGTCGGCCTCGGAGCGCTCCGCGGCGAAGAGCCTGAACGCCGAGACGCCGACCTCGGTGCCCTTCTGCAGGACCCACTCCACACGCTCGGGACGCACGATCGCTTGATGGACGACGATCGCGATCGGCGGCTCGGAATCTCCCGTCCGCGGGTCCCGCACCTGGAGGCGCACGACCGATTTCTCGATCGCCTCGATCGTCGCATCCCACTCGCCCCCGCTCCCGTCGAAGACGGCGACCTCGTCCCCGGTCCGCAGGCGAAGGACGCGGGAGACGTGGTGCGACTCCTCGGGATCGAGCACGATCGACGTGCCCGGCGCGCACGGCGCCGCGGAGAACACCCGCCTCATCGCGCGCGGATCAAGAGCAGGCACGCCCACGGTCCGTCGCGACGCTGCTCGTCGAGGACGAACCCGTGGAGGGCCGCGACCACCTCCCCGGCGTCGTCGGCGACGATCCCGGAGACGACGAGGTGGCCGCCGGGTCTCACCGCGGAAGCGAGGGCCTGGGCCTGGCTCAAGAAGAAGGACGACTGGACGTTCGCGACGACGCCGTCGAAAGCGCCGGACGCGGCATCGAGCGAACCCTCGACGACATCGATCACCGTTTCGGCGCGGTTCCTGGCCACGACTTCACGGGCGACGTGCGCGGCTTCCGGATCGTTGTCGACGGCCACCACCCGTGACGCGCCGCATCGCACGGCGACGATCGCGAGGATCCCGGTGCCCGTGCCGACGTCGACCCAGGAGGATCCGGGACGCACGAGATCTTCGAGCGCCGCGGCGCACATCCTCGTCGTCTCGTGCTCGCCGGTCCCGAAGGCCATTCCGGGGACGAGCACGATCGGATCGCGGCCGGGATCGGCATCGCGCGCGCTACCGGGCAGGACGACGAACCGCCGCCCCAGAGGAATCGGCGCGAGCGCGGCCTGCCACTTCTCGACCCAGCGGGCGTCGGCGACATCCTCGACGCGGAGCGCCGTCGCGATCCCGTGCGCCTCGAGGACGCGCGCCGCGCGGCGCCGCCAGGCTTCCTCGTCGTCCGCTTCGCCGAGGTAGACCCGGAGCGTGCTCGCTCCCGGTCCCGCGGGCTCGATCTCGACGCCGAGACTCCCGCCGCCGAGCACCGACGCCACCTCGTCCTCGACGGACGAGGGAACGACCGCCGACAGCATGCGCCACATCCCTCGAATCCTAGCTCAGGGACAGGTCGTGCTCTGCCGGCCGTCGCCGTAAGGGCCGACCCCGCACGCGCTCACGCCGCGGACCACGTACCAGAAGCCGTCGCCGATCGCGGGGTCCTCGGCATCGAACGCCGAGGTGGCCGCGATCCCCGACGCGAGGCACAGCTCGCCCCCGCCTCCCGGCCCTACGGGCAGATCGGAGATCAGGCCGCGAAGCACCGACGAGGCGCTGCTCGCCGGAGCGGCGGTCCACGAGATCGTCGTCATCCCACCTGCTTGCTCGAGGGTGACGGTGTCGCCGACGTCGTCGGGAAGACTCGGACCGGTGCCGCTGCAGACGCCGCCGGAGCACGCGTCGCCCGTCGTGCAGGCGTTCGCGTCGTCGCACGTGGTGCCGTCCGGCTTCGCCGGCGTCGAGCAGAGGCCGGTGCCGACGCTGCACGTGCCCGCGGTGTGACACTGGTCGATCGCCGTGCACTGCACCGGCTGCGTCCCGGTGCACACGTTGGCGAGGCATCGGTCGACCTGCGTGCAGGGGTTGAAGTCGTTGCAGAAGGTCCCGTTCGGCGCGAGGCCGCACGGATTGGGCACGACCGTCGAGACGAGCGCGAAGTTCTGCAGCCCGGAGGTGAAGAGGTTGATCGTCGCGTTGGCGGTCCCCGGGCCCACGTTCGCGTCGAAGCGGAAGTTGTACAGCGTTCCCCACCTCAGCGCGTTGGCGTTGGGATTCGTCGCGAACGTGTCGGTCGCCCACGTGATCGCATTCGAGGAGACCGTGGCGGTCCAGTCGGTGCCGTCGAACGCTTCGTGGTCGTAGTCCACGTCATGGAAGCCGATGTTCGTGATCGTCGCGCCGGGCTCCACGGGAACGACGAACGACTGCGCTGACCGGTGGTTGGTCACGTTCTGGATCGCGTACTCGTAATGCCATTGCCCGCCGCCGAGATCGGTCGCCTTGGCGGCGACGATGAACATTCCCTCGGGGCCGGGGACGATCGTCTCCGTGACGGTGGGATCGGTCGCCTTCCATGCCTGAACGCCGGCCTTCTGCTGCACCGTCGTTCCCGTCAGGTTCATCGTGAATGGGGACGTCCCGGTGAACGTCGCCGGGCGGTACGACGCGTTGTTCGTGTTCTTCTTCGCCGTCGCGTCGTCGTGGGTCACGTACTGTCCTTCCGCGAAGTAGAGCGCGCCCGGGTTCAATGCCGGATCGATGTCGACGTCGTGGATCTGCAGACGCTTGGTGATGACGGTGGCATCGGGCGGAAGGGTCGTGATCCGCGAGTCCGGGTACGGGAAGACGCCGGTATACGGGTCGACGGCAGCCTTCGGGCCGAGACGCGTCTGGCTTCCATTGAGGCCGGAATCGTAGGGATCCGAGCAGTTGACGCCGAGGTGATTACCGTTCGGCGGGACGTCGCACGAGGCGCTGCACACGTTGCCGGCGAGTGCGGTGAACCCGTGCTTCAGCCATGACTGGCCGATCTGCTCGAATCGTCCGTCCTTCAGGCGGAAGACGTTCTGGCCGATGACCGGGTGCTCGGCGCTGCTCCCGATCCAATTGAGCCAGCAGGTGCCGACGTTGCAGGAGACCGTTCCCACCGAGTAGGCCGAGATCCCGCCCACCGTCCCCCAGCGCGTCGGCGTCGTGAGGTCGCCGACGATCACGTCGGGAAAATCCCCGTTGAGCTGGCAGCTGTCGTCGCAGCACGAATTGGCGGTGCCGTTCGACGAGCCGTCGTCGCACGCCTCACCGGCTTCGAGAACGCCGTTGCCGCATGCGGCGCGCGCCGAGGAGACCGTCATCGTGGAGGCAAGCGCGAAGGCGATCGCGAGCAGAGAGCGTTTTTTCACCGCGCGAATGTACGACGAGCCGCGTCCGTCAGGAGCCGAAGATGTCTTTGACGCGCTCGAAGAGGCCGCGCCCGGGGGCGTCGACACCGTCCAGGACGGCGAGCTTCTCGTAGAGCTCGCGCTGCTCGGGGGTGAGACGCTCCGGGGTGACGACGCGCACGTGGACGTGGAGGTCGCCGCGAGCGGAGCGGTCGAGGGCCGGAAGCCCCTTGCCGCGGAGGCGCACGACGGTTCCGGACTGCGTCCCCGGGTCGAGCTCGACCTCTTGGTTGCCGCCGGCGAGGAGCGGGACGGCGAGCGTGGTGCCGAGGGCCGCCTGCGCCATCGTGATCGAGACTTCCATGTGGAGCTGAGGGCCCTCACGCGTGAAGACCGGGTGGTCCGCCACGTGGAGGAGCACGTAGAGGTCGCCGGCGGGTCCGCCGTCGGGGCTCGCCTCGCCTTCCCCCGAGATGCGGAGGCGCATGCCGTCGTCGACCCCCGCGGGGACGCGGACGGTGACCGACTTCTCGACGCGGACGCGCCCGCGGCCTTCACACGTCTTGCAGGGCTTGACGATCTTCTTCCCCGACCCCCCGCAGGTGCCGCAGGTGCGCGCGATCGTGAAGAACCCCTGCTGGAAGGCGACCTGTCCACGGCCCCGGCAGGTCGGGCAGGTCTGGACGCCGTCCTTCCCCTCGGCACCCGTCCCCCTGCACGTGCCGCAGCGGTCGAGGCGCGGAATGCGGATCGGCGTCTCGATGCCCGCCGCCGCCTGCTCGAACGTCAGCTCGAGGTCGTACTGGAGATCTTGGCCGCCGCGCGGGCCGCGACGGCCGCCGCCGAAGATGTTCCCGAAGCCGAAGAGATTGCCGAGCACGTCGCCGAAGTCGGCGAAGACGTCGGCGTCGAACCCCGAGAAGCCGGGCTGGGCGCCGAGCCCAGCGCGGCCGAAGCGGTCGTAGCGCGCGCGCTTCTCCGGATCGGAGAGGACGGAGTACGCTTCCGCGGCCTCCTTGAAGCGCTCCTCCGACGCCTTGTCACCGGGATTGCGATCGGGGTGAAAGCGGACCGCCATGCGGCGGTAGGCTTTCTTCAGCTCGTCCGGGCTCGCGTCGCGCTCGATTTCCAGGACTTCGTAGTAATCACGCTCCGCCAACCGCTACGCCTCCTCGACCGTGTCGGCGGATTCCCCTTCCGCCTGTCCGTCGGCGCCCTCCTCACCCGAGGAGAACGCGCTCGGATCGTAGAGGATGACCTCGGACAGGATACGACCGACCTCGCCGATCCGCTCCAGCGCCGTGGTGCACTCGGAGGCGCTGCCGGACTCGAGCGCTTTCCTGGCCGTCTCCAGGATCTTGCGAACCCCGGTCTGCTGGTCGGGCTGGAGCATGGCGCCGAACTCGGCGAAGGTCTTCTGGTTCGATTCGACGAGACCTTCCAGGCGCGTGCGGATGCGGATGAACTCGGCCCGGCGACGGTCTTCCTCCTCGTGCTTCTGCGCGTCCGCGATGATTTCCTGGATCTCGGACTCCGAGAGACCGCCGGCCGGCGTGACGATGATCTTCTGCTCGCGCTTCGTCGCCATGTCGCGCGCGGAGACGTTGACGATCCCGTTGCTGTCGATGTCGAAGGTGACCTCGATCTGCGCGGTCCCCTTCGGCGCGGGCGGAATGCCGACGAGATCGAACCGCCCGAGCGACTTGTTGTGCGCGGCGATCTCGCGCTCGCCCTGGAGGACGTGGACTTCGACCTTCGACTGGTTGTCCGCGACGGTCGTGAAGATGCGCGACTTCCGCGTGGGGATCGTCGAGTTGCGGTCGATGATCTTCGTGAACATCCCGCCCCTCGTCTCGATCCCGAGCGAGAGCGGGGTGACGTCCAGGAGGACCATGTCCTTGACGTCGCCCTTCAGGATCCCCGCCTGGATCGCGGCGCCGATGCCGACGACCTCGTCCGGGTTGATCTCCGCGTTCGGCTCGCGGCTGAAGATCTGCCGGACCGTCTCGATGACCTTCGGCGTGCGCGTCTGGCCTCCGACCAGGACGACCTCGTCGACGTCCTCGGGCCTGAGGCCGGCCATCCGCATCGCCTCCTCGCACGGCCCGCGGGTCTTCTCGATGAGGTCCTCGACGAGCTCCTCGAACTTGGCCCTCGTGAGCGTCGTGTTGAGGTGGCGCGCCCCGCTCTCGTCGGCGGAGATGAACGGCAGGTTGATCTCGGCGTTGACCACCGTGGAGAGCTCGCACTTCGCCCGCTCGGCGGCTTCCTTGAGGCGCTGGAGCGCGAGGCGGTCGGACCGGAGGTCGATCCCCGTCTCGGTGTGGAACAGCGCGAGGAGCCAGTCGACGATGCGCTGGTCGAAATCCTCGCCGCCGAGGAACGTGTCCCCCGACGTCGATTTGACCTCGAAGACGCCCTCGCCGAGCTGGAGGATCGAGATGTCGAAGGTGCCGCCGCCGAGGTCGTACACGGCGATCTTCCGCGGGGCCGTCCCCTCGTCGAGGCCGTACGCGAGGGCGGCCGCCGTCGGCTCGTTGACGATGCGGAGGACGTTCAGCCCGGCGATGCGTCCCGCGTCCTTGGTCGCCTGCCGCTGGCTGTCGTCGAAGTACGCCGGGACGGTGATGACCGCCTCGGATACCTCGGCACCGAGATGATCCTCGGCCATCTCCTTGAGACGCGTCAGCAGGTAAGCCGAGAGCTCCTGCGGGGAGTAGTCGCGGTCGCGGACATGGATCCAGGCGTCGGAGTTCGCCGCCGAGACGATCTGGTACGGGACGATCTGCCGGGCCTTCCCGACCTCGGGCGAATCGAACTTCCGCCCGATGAGCCGCTTCACGGCGTAGATCGTGTTCTGCGGGTTCGTCAGCGCCTGGCGCTTCGCGATCTGCCCGATCAGCTTCTCGCCGCGCGGCGTGAAGGCGACGATCGAGGGTGTCGTGCGGGCACCTTCGCGGCTCGCGATGACGCGAGGCTTGCCGCCCTCCATGACCGCGATGCAGCAGTTCGTGGTGCCGAGATCGATGCCGATGACTTTGCCCATGTCAGGACTCCCTTCGATCGCCGGGATCACCGTCGTCGTCGCCGCCGATGCGCACGCGCACCATCGCCGGCCGGACCAGGCGATCGTGCAAGAAGTAGCCGCGCTGGAACACCTGCGTCACCGTGTGCGGCGGTGCGCTCGGGTCGGGGTCGGTCGCGACCGCCTCGTGGAGCGCCGGATCGAACGTGGCACCGACGCTGTCCATCGCCCGGAGGCCTTCCTTCTCGAGGATCTGGAGGAGCTGGCGGTGGATGAGGCCGATGCCCTCGACCACCGCGTCCGCGGTGCCGCCCGGGCGCACCGAGAGCAGCGCACGCTCGAAGTTGTCCAGCACCGGCAGGATCCTCGCGACGAGATCGGAGGTCGCGTAGCGGAGATGATCGAGCCGCTCGCGCTCGCCGCGCTTCTTGAAGTTCTCGAAGTCCGCCTGGAGCCGGACGAGACGATCGCGGAGATCGCGGATCTCCTCGTCGCGGCGATCCGGCTCCGGCGGAGTGTCGGACTCGGCCGGTTCCTCGAAGACGAGCTCGACGTCGTCCTCCGACGCCGCCTCCTCCGGGACGTCACGGATCTCCTCGCCGTTCTCGTCGACCGAGACGACCTCGAGGATCTCGATGTCGTCCGTTCCTTCTTGGTCCGGCGGGATGCGCCGGGCGGGATCGATCGGCATCGGGTCCCCCTCAGGCGCCTGGATGGGTGAGGAATCGTGTCAGAAGATGCGCGAGATAGTCGACGAGCGCGATCGCACGGGCGTACTCCATCCGCGTCGGGCCGACGATGCCCACCGTGCCGAGCACGCGATCGCCCGTGCGGTAGCTCGCCGCGACGAACGAGAGATCGGCGAGGCTCGACTCGGGGTTCTCGTGGCCGATGACGACCTGCACCCCTTCGTCGCCGAGCACACGCTCCAGGAGGTCGACGAGCCGGCCCTTCTGCTCGAGCGTCTTCAGGAGCGACTTCGTGCGGTCGAGGTCGCCGAACTCCGGCGCGCCGAGGAGGTTCGACGCCCCCTCGACGAGGACGTCCTTCCCGTCGCGCTCGAGCGAGAACGCGTCGGCCCCCAGCTTGAGGAGGCGGGCGCGCAGGCGATCGACCTGCGCGCGCTCCTCGGTGATCTCGCGCGCGATCGCCTCGCGGATCTCCGAGAGCGGCTTGCCGCCGAAGCGCACCGACAGCTCGCGCCCCATGAGGTCGAGGTCGGCCTGATCGAACGGCTCGAAGACGTGGAGGATGCGGTTGTGGACGACCCCCGACCGGTCGATGAGGATCGCCACGACGCGGCGCGGATCGAGCCCGATGAACTCGAGCCGGTCGACGACGACCCGGCGCATCTCCGGCGTCAGGACGACCCCGACGTGCTGGCTCACCCGCGAGAGCTGGCGCGCGGCTTCGGCGAGCAGCTCGGGGATCTCCCCGCGCCGGTGCTCGAGCGCGAGGTCGATCTCCTGCGCCTGCCCGGCCTGGAGGCGGGCCTGGCCCATGAGATGGTCGACGTAGAGCCGGTAAGCGCGATCGGTGGGAACGCGGCCCGCCGACGCGTGCGGCTGGAGGAGGAGTCCCCGTTCCTCGAGATCCGACATCACGTTCCGGATCGTCGCCGGCGAGAGGTCGAGCCCGGAGCCCTGCGAGAGGGTTCTCGAGCCGACCGGCTCGCCGGTGATCACGTGCGCCTGGATCACCGACTTCAGGATCTCGAGCTGGCGCTCCTCGAGCGCGCTCAGGTCCCGCGGGTTCGGGTCCTTGCTCATGCCGGGCTCGCGCCGCGCGTCAGGCTCGCCTCGCGGCCGCTCGTGAGGAACGCGCGGATGAAGCCGTCCAGGTCGCCGTTCAGAACGCGATCGGCGTCTCCCATCTCGTGGCCGGTCCTGTGGTCCTTGACGAGCCGGTAGGGCGCCAGGACGTACGAGCGGATCTGGCTCCCCCACTCGATCTTCTTCTTGTCGCCGACTTCCTGCGCCATCTTCGCTTCGGCGGCCTCGCGCGCACGGTCGGCGAGCTTCGCCTTGAGGATCCCCATGGCGACGTCGCGGTTCCGGTGCTGGGAGCGCTCGTTCTGGCAGGTGACGACGATGTTCGTGGGGAGGTGCGTGATGCGAACCGCCGAGTCGGTGACGTTGACGTGCTGGCCGCCGGCGCCCGACGACCGGTACGTGTCGATGCGGAGGTCCTTGTCCTCGATGACGATGTCGACGTCGTCCTTCACCTCGGGGATGACGTCGACCGACGCGAACGACGTGTGGCGCCGCGCCTGGGCGTCGAACGGCGAGATGCGCACGAGGCGGTGCACCCCGCGCTCCGCCTTGAGGTATCCGTATGCGTTGGGACCCTCGACGCCGATCGTGACGCTCTTGATCCCCGCCTCTTCGCCGGCCTGCCAGTCGAGCGTCTGGACCTTGAACCCTTTCCGCTCGGCCCAGCGTGTGTACATCCGGTAGAGCATCTCGGCCCAGTCCTGCGACTCGGTGCCGCCGGCGCCCGGGTGGATCTCGACGATCGCCGCCGAGGCGTCGTGCTCGCCGGAGAGGAGCGTCCCCAGCTCCGTCTCCTCGACCCGGCCGGCGAGAGCGGCGACGGCGGCCTCGAGGTCCGTCCCGACGTCCTCGCCCTCGCGCGCCAGCTCGTGCATCGTGCGGGCGTCGTCGAGCAGTCCGCCGAGGACACTTGCAGTCTCGATGCTCTCGGTCAGGCGGGAGCGCCGCTGCTGGAGCGTTTTCGCCCGGTCGGGATCGCTCCAGACTTCCGGGAGGCTCAGGTCGCGCTCGACGGATTCGAGCTCGGCGTGCTTCCGGTCGACATCAAAGGAACCTCCGGAGCGACTCGACTTTTTCGGCGAGCTGCTCGATATGGGCACCGAGGTCCTGAAGGTCCGGAGCGCGCACGATCCCCTCCACAGGCTCGAAATTTAGGACTCACCCGGGCTCAGGCAAGTCCGCACCGAAAAATAGCATAGGGCCGTGGGTCCGGAGGGTGCGGCCTAGCCCCCCACCTTCACGACCCATGTGCTGTTTTGACCGTCGCGGTGGAGCTTTTCCGCTCCGGCATCGGCCAGATCCTTCGTCGCGTAGCCGCCCACACGGACCTTGTAGAGGCTGCCCGAGCGCCCCTCGGCCACGGCGTCGGCGCGGACCGGATAGCCGAGCCCGCGCAGGGTGCGCACGACTTCCTGCGCCGCCTGCTGGTCGCGGCCGACGAAGACCTGGACGTACCACGACCCCGGCGTCGCGCTCGCGACGGGAGCGGGCACCGGTGCCGTCGGCTGGAGCTGGGCCTCGCGCTTCGGCTCCGCTTCCTTGCCAGGACCCGTCGTCGTGTCGAAAAAGGTCGGCTTCTCCGCCGCCTCGGCCGGCTCGGACTCGACGTTGCCGAGCGGGTCCGCGGACGCCGAGGCCGCGCGGGTGGGCGCGTTCCACCTCTCGACGGTGCGTCCGAGCGTGAACGCGCCGTAGAGGAGGGCGAGGAGCACGCCGCCGGCGACGAACAGGGTCAGCCCTTCGAGGCGCAGCTCGCGGGGCTCGTCCCTTCCCCCACCCTCAGGCGCCATCGGGGTCACGCTTGCGCTCGGCGGTGGCGATGCCGTTCTTCGTCGTCGACTTGATCGTCTGCATCGCGCGGTCGGCCCTGAGGACCAGCTCCTCCTTCGTCCGCGCGTGGAGCGGGAACGACGCGATGCCGAACGACGCGGTCATCGGCTCGCCGCGGGCGGAGCGCAGGCCGACGAGGAACGGCCGGCCGCAGATCGCCTCGCGCACGCGCTCGGCGACCTCCATCGCCCCGTGCCACTCCGTCTCGGGGAGCACGATGCAGAACTCGTCGCCGCCGAACCGGAAGAGCTTGTCGAATTTCCGGATCTTGCCGCGCACGCGCTCCGAGACCTCGAGGAGCGTCCTGCTCCCCGCGGCGTGGCCCAGGCGCGTGTTGACGTCCTTCAGGTTGTCCATGTCGAAGAAGATGAGCGACATCGGCGCCTTGAAACGGTTCGCGCGCGCCATTTCCTCGAGGATGAACTCTTCGAAGTATCGGCGGTTGAAGCAGGAGGCGGTGTCGTCCTTGATCGTCAGCTCGCGGATGGCGCGCACCTGCATCGCGTTCGTGATCGCCGGGCGCACGCGGATCGCGAGGTCGGTGAGCGCTGCGGCGACGTCGCGCGCCGGGTCGAGGAGCACGACCGCGGCAACCGCCTCGTCGTTCCGTCCGCGGAGCGGCACGGCGAGTGCGCGCACGCCGTCGGCAGCGAGCGGGAACGCGCCCTCGGCCCAGTCCGAAGCGGCGCGCAGGCGCACCGCGTGACGGAGGCTGTCGAGGCGCGGATCGCCCGACGCGAGGCTGGCGGCCACCGGTGCCAATGCGACACCCTCCGGGTCGGGTCCGAAGGCGACGCCTTCCTTCGCGGCGGCCCACCCTCGCGCGGCGTCGAGGAACACGGCGAGCTGCTGCTCCAGCTCGAGGCACTCCGCCACCGCGAGCGCGCACTCGAGCGGCGACGGCTCGAGCGCCGCGGGCACCGCGCGCGCCGTCTTGGGCTCGCGGGCGGCCTTCACCCCCGCACCGCTGCGCCGCTCGCTCATTTGTCCCCGAGGAACGGCCGAATGAGATCGATCGGCAGCGGGAAGACGAGCGTGGAGTTCTTCTCGGACGCGACCTCGGTCAATGTCTGGAGGTAGCGGAGCTGCAAGGTGACCGGGTTGCGTCCCAGCTCCTCCGCGGCGGCGGCGAGCGCGGTCGCCGCCTGCCGCTCGCCGTCGGCGTGGATGATCTTGGCGCGCTTCTCGCGCTCGGCCTCCGCCTGCTTCGCCATGGCGCGCTGCATCTCGCTCGGAAGGTCGACGTGCTTGACCTCGACCGCCGACACCTTGATCCCCCACGGATCGGTGTGCTTGTCGAGGATCGTCTGCAATTGCTGGTTGAGCCTGTCACGCTCCGAGAGCAGCGTGTCGAGCTCCACCTGGCCGAGGACCGAGCGGAGCGTCGTCTGCGAGAGCTGGCTCGTTGCGTAATGGAAGTTCTCGACGTCCACGACCGCCCGGCGCGGGTTCATCACCCTGTAGTACACCACCGCGTTGACCTTCACCGAGACGTTGTCGCGCGTGATGATGTCCTGGGGCGGCACGTCGTGGACGACCGTGCGCAGGGAGATCCGCACCATCCGATCCGCGATCGGGATCAGAAAGAAGATGCCGGGCCCGTAGTCCATCGGCCTCAGGCGTCCGAGCCGGAACACGACGCCGCGCTCGTACTCGGGCAGGATCTTGACCGAGTTCGCCACGAAGAAGGCGACGACGACGACGGCGACGATGAGTCCCGCGGAGAAGTGCTCGATCATGCGTCCCCCGTTTTCCGATCAGACCTTGGCGTCGACTGATTCGACGTCGACGACGAGATCGTGCACGCCGACGACGCGCACGCGCGCCCCGGCGGGCAGAGGCCCCGACATTCCCTTCGCCTGCCAGATCTCGCCGTGGACGAACACGGTCCCCTCCGGCTCGAGCGGATGCTGCACGACCCCGATCTCCCCGCGCAAGCCCTCCACGCCGGTCGCCAGAGGCGTGCGGCGGGCCTTCACCGCGAGCCGCGTCGCGCCGAAGCAGATTGCCGCGAGCGTCAGGCTTCCGGGAAGGACGACGGCGAGCGGTGGACGGAGATCGCCGCCGGACCCTGGAAAGAGCAGGACCGATCCGAGCACGACGGCGACGGTGCCGAGCGCCGCGAGCAAGCCGTGCGACGCGATCTTGAGCTCCAGGACGAAGAGGACGAGCCCCGCGAGCACGAGGCCGATCCCGACGACGGACACCGGAATGTTCCTCGCCCCGACCGCGAAGAGTATGAGAGCGAGGACGCCGACGAGCCCGGGAACCCAAGCGCCGGGGTGGTTGAACTCCGCGTAGAGCCCGGCGAGTCCGATGATGAAGAGAAGGAACGCCACGGTCGGGTTCGCGAGGAACTCCAGAGCGTTGTCGGAGCCGGTCCTCGGCTTCTCGATCACCTCCGGCGAGGCGAGCGCCAGGGTCACGGTCGTCCCGTCGAACCGCTTCACGACGCGGCCGTCGAGCTGCTTCAAGAGGTCGGCCCGGTCCTTCGCGACGAGATCGACGATCTTTCCGGCGACCGCGGCACGGTCGGTGAACGATTCGGCGGAGACGACCGCCTTCTCGCAGCTCACCGGGTCGCGGCCGCGGTGCTCGGCGATCGAGCGCGCGAGCGCGGCGAGGTCGTTCGTCATCTTCTTGAGGAGGACGTCCCCCTCGTCGCTCTTCCCCATGCCGTAGATGACCGCCGCGGCGCCGGTGCGCGTCCCCGGCGCCATCGCGGCGACGTCGGCGGCGATCAAGAGGTAGAAGCCCCCCGACGCCGCGCGCGCGCCGGACGGCCCGACCCACACCGCGATCGGGACCTTCGACGCGAGCATCCGCTTGACGACGTCCTCGGTCGCGTCGACCTCCCCACCGGGCGTGTCCATCTCGATGAGGACGAGCGCGTCCCCGTTCGCCTCCGCGGCGTCGATCGCATCCGTGATGCGGCGCGCCGACGCATGGGTGATCTCGGTGTCGAACGTGACCAGCCGCACCGAGGGTGCGGCCGCCCGAGCGGAGACCCCGAGACACACCGCCAACAGGAGGCCGGCGAGGCGGGACATACGGATCGAGTATAGGTGCCGCGAAACGGCAGGGTCAAGGAAGGGCGCGAAGTGCCTCCCGCGCCTTCGTGAATCCCGGATCGAGGGCGAGCGCGCGCTCGTACGCGCGGCGCGCTCCCTCCGTGTCGCCGCGCTTGGCCGCGACCACGCCCAGATAGTAGACCGGCCTCGGGTCGCCCGGCGCTGCCGCGGCGCCGCGGGTGAAGGCGTCGGCGGCCGCGTCGAACGCGCCGGCCTTGAGCGCCGTCACCCCGAGCTTCCCCAGGAGCTCGACGCCGGGGTGCGGGGCCAGATCGACGAGCACCGCATAGCACGCCGCGGCGCGCGCGGCGTCGCCGCTCGCCGCGAGCAGCGCGGCGGCGTCCGGGAGCACCTCGGGGTCGCCGGCCCTCGCGTCGGCGAGCGCCTTCGCGGCCGCGAGGCGCGCCGCGTCGTCGCCGGACGCGGTGGCGAGCGCGAAGCGGGCCGCGAGCGCCATGCCGTTCCGCGGATCGCGGCGCAGCGCCGCGTCGAGGAGCGTCGACGCCTCGTCGAGCCGCTTCTCGGCCACGAGGAGGCGCGCGAGATCGACCGCGGCCGCGTCGCCCGACGGCTCCTCGGCGAGGATCGCCCGGTAGAGCTTCTCCGCCTCCGGGAGCTTCCCGGAGAGACGCGCGGCACCGGCCTCCAGGCCCTTCGCCTTGAGGACGAGCGCCCGCGGCGCGTCGCGATCCGCCTCGGCCGCGGCGACCGCCTGCGCGGCCTCGTCTTCGGCCTCCTTGGCATCGCCGAGTGCGAGGAGCGCCATGACCGCCGTGGTGCGCGCCTGATGGTTCGCGGGGTTCTTGGCGACGATCGCGCGGGCGCCGTCCAGGGCGCCCCGCGCGTTCCCCGCGTCGAGCGCCTCGCGCGCCGCGTCGAGCGCACGCAGCTCCAGGAGGCCGTCCTTCGGATCGATCAGCCGCCCTCCGCTGCCGCCGCCGGGCCCCTGGAGGTACCCCAGCGAGCGGAGCCGCGCCTCCTCGTCGGGATCGAGGTCGCGCCGCGCCGACTCCCCCGCGGGGGGGAATCCGGCGACCCACGCGTCGAGACGATCCGCGAGAGCGCGCGTGCGCGACGCCTCCCCTTGAGAAAGGTCGCGCGCCTCGCCGGGATCCTGCGCGAGGTCGTACAGCTCGGGGCGTGGAGCGCGGATGTACTTGAAGCGCGCGTCCCGGAGCATGCGGAGATCGCTCCACCCGAACTCGAGGCGCGGCATCATCGTCTCCGCGTGAGCGACGGCGTCGTGGCCGTCGTTCTTCCCGTCGATCCGCGTTCTCAGGCTCCGGCCCTCGGCGCGTGCGAGCGGCGGGAGCCCGAGATAGTCGACGAGCGTCGGCGCCAGCGCGGCCAGCTCGACGGGGCCCGCGATCTTTCCGCCGCGCGGCACGAGGCCCGGAGCCCGCAGCAGGAACGGCACGTGCAGCGCACCCTGGTAGAGGAGAAGCCCGTGCGTGGCCTCGCCGTGCTCGCCGAGGCTCTCGCCGTGATCGCCCACGATGGCGAGGACGGCGCGATCGAGGACGCCCGACGACCGAAGCCGCGCGACGAGATCGCCGAGGCAGGCGTCGACGTAGGAGATCTCTCGGTCGTAGCCCGTTCCCGCGAGCGTGCGCCCGGGGCGCTCGGGTGGCGCGTAGGGGGCGTGCGGGTCGTAGTAGTGGACCCAGAGGAAGAACCGTTTCCCGGCATGGGCGTCGAGCCACGGCAGCACGTGCGCGTTGACCTCGTCCGCCGTCCGCTGCGCCTCGAAGACCTGGTCACGGCCGCCGGCGAAGCGGTTCACGTCGACGTCGTCGTAGACGTCGAACCCCTGCTCCGTCCCGAACCCGCGGTTCAGGACGTACGCGCCGACGAACGCTGCGGTCGTGAAGCCGGCGGCACGGAGGTGCTCCGCGAGCGTCTCCTCCTCGTCGCGCAGGCGGTAGATCCCGTTGTGGCGCACGCCGTGGCCGTCGGGGTAGCGGCCGGTCAAGATCGTCGCGTGCGACGGGAGCGTGAGCGGCACCTGGCTCGTCGCGTCGAGCGCGATCGTCCCCTCGGCGGCGAGCCGGTCGAGCACCGGCGTCGGCACCGCCTTCCCGCCGAACGCCCCGATTCGATCCGCGCGCGTCGTGTCGAGCGTGACGAGGATCAGCGAGAGATCGTCACGTGGCTTGGGCGCACAGGCGGCGAGCAGGGCCACGCCGAGGACGAACAGGAGCCGCACGGTCAACGACGGACGTTCCGCCCGAACTTCGCGTCGAGCGCCCGCGCGACGCTCGCCGGCACGAGGCCGGAGACGTCGCCGCCGAGGCGCGCGACCTCGCGGACCAGCCGGCTCGAGACGTAGGAGAACGCCTCGCTCGGCATGAGGAACGCGGTCTCGAGCTCGGGCGCGAGGCGCCGGTTCATCATCGCCATCTGGAGCTCGTACTCGAAGTCGGACATCGCGCGGAGGCCGCGCAGGATGAGATGCGCGCCGCGCTGCTTCGCGTAGTCGACGAGCAAGCCGTCGAAGCTGTCGACGACGACGTCGTCCCACGACGCGACCGCTTCCCGGAGGAGCGCGATCCGGTCCTCGACGGAGAAGAGCGGCTGCTTGTCCTCGTTCCTCAGGATCGCGAGCACGAGCTTGTCGACGTGCTTGCGGCCCCGCTCGACGAGGTCCAGGTGGCCGAACGTCACCGGGTCGAACGTGCCGGGGTAGATGCCGATGCGCATGCCGCTCATCTCCTGCCGCCGCGCGCCTCTTCGAGAAGCTCGGCCGCGTTCTCCCTCGCCGCCTCGGTCGTCTTCTTCCCGCCGAGCATGCGGGCCAGCTCGTCGACCCGCGCCTCGCCGTCGAGCACCACGATCGCGGTGTGGGTTCTCCCGCCGCGCGCGCGCTTCGAGACATGGTAGTGGGACCGGGCGTGCGCGGCGACCTGCGGCAGATGGGTGACGCAGAGGACCTGGTGCGCGGCCGCGAGGCGCGCGAGCCGCGCGCCGACCGCGAGCGCCACCGCCCCCGAGACGCCGGCGTCGACCTCGTCGAAGACGAGCACGCGCCGGTCCTCCGCCACGTCGGAGGCGACGTGGAGCGCCAGGAGCACGCGGGACAGCTCGCCGCCGGAGGCCGACCGCGCGAGCGGCCGCGGCGGCTCGCCCGGATTCGCCGCGAGCTGGAATTCCGCGCGCTCGTTCCCCCGCGGGTGCGCCGTCCCGCCGCGCGGCGCGAGCACGACCGTGAAGCGAGCCTTCGGGAGCGCCAGGGGCGCGAGCTCGTGCTCGACCGCCCGGCCGAGTCGCGACGCGGACTCTTCGCGCAGCCGCGTGAGATCGCCCGCTGCGTCGTCATAACGCCGCGCGACCAGATCGCGCGCCTCCGCCGCAGCCTCGACTTCGGCGTCGATGTTCGCCAGCGTGCGCAGCTCGGCGGCCGCCTCGTCCGCGAGCCTGAGGGCGTCGGCCTCGTCGGGGCCGAAGCGCAGGAGCAGGCGCTCGATCGCCACGCGCCGGGTCTCGATCGCGTCCAGGCGCGCGGGGTCGAAATCGCGCGCGTCGCGATAGGCGGTCAGGGTGTCCCGCACGTCCTCGATCTCGACACGCGCGGCGGCCAGCCGGCCGGAAAGCGTATCGAGCGGCGGGTCGATCGCCGCCAGCTCGTCCATCCGCCGCTCCGCCGCACGGACGCGCGCCGCTTCGTCGAGAGCGGCGATCGTCTCGTCGAGGAGGCCGGCGACGCGCGAGCCGTTCTGGAGCACCGCGCGCTCGCGCCGCAGCGCCTCGAGCTCGCCTTCTCTCGGCGCGGCCTCGCCGATCGCGCGGACGGTCTCGCGGAGAGCCAGCTCACGGGCCTGGCCCTCGCGCGCCAACGCTTGCCGCCGCGCCAGGAGGTCCGCGGCGGATGCGAGCGCGGCGCAGGCGGCCTCGACCCTGGCGAGCGCGTCGGCGTGGCCGCCGAAGGTGTCGAGGATCTCGAGCTGCCGCTCGGGGGCGAGAAGGCCCCGGCTCTCGTGCTGGCCGTGAAGGTCGACGAGGAGATCGCCGATCTCGCGCAACGCGCCGACCGTCGTCGGCGAGCCGTTGACGAGCGTGCGGCCGCTCCCCGATGCCGCGAGCTCGCGGCGGACGACGACCTCGCCCTCGGCCGCGTCGAGGCCCGCGGCGTCGAGGCGCGCCGCGACGGCGGCCGGCGCTTCCGGCTCGAACGCCGCTTCGACGACGGCACGATCGGCGCCTGCTCGGAGCAACGACGCGTCGGCGCGGTCGCCGCACGCGAGGCCGAGCGAGGTCACGACGATCGACTTGCCGGCGCCGGTCTCTCCTGTGATGACGTTGAGCCCGGGCGTCAGCTCGACCTCGAGGTCTTCGATCGTGGCGAGGTTGCGGATGCGCAGCGTTCGGAGCACGAGAGGATCGCTCGGGGAGGCCGTTCCGGGACGCGGAGAATACCACGCCTTGGCTTGTGGGCCGCACGAGCACGCGATAGCATCGCCGGGTGCTGATCCTCGCCGCAGCGCCGAGCCGCCTCGACGTATGGGCGCTCGTCATGGAATCCGGCGCCATGGCGAAGTTCGTGCTCCTCGTGCTGCTGATCTTCTCGGTCGTCTCGTGGGGAATCATCTGGGAGCGCTGGCGCGCCTTCAAGCGCGCGCAGCTCGAGACCGACCGCTTCCTCGACAAGTTCAAGCGGGGCGGCGGACTCGCCGCGATCCAGGACGGAACCGCCGCGATGTCGGCGAGCCCCCTCGCGCATCTCTTTCGCGCCGCGTTCCGGGAGATCTCGCTGAACCCGCCCCCGGCGGAAGGCGCCGACCCGACGACGATCGAGGCGCTCGACCGTGTGCTCCGCAAGAACGCCTCGGTCCAGGTCACCGAGCTCGAGCGCAGCCTCGGGTTCCTCGCGACGACGGCGGGCGCGACCCCGTTCATCGGCCTCTTCGGCACGGTGTGGGGGATCATGAACGCGTTCCACAGCATCGGCGCCGCCGGCACCGCGTCGCTCGCCGCGTACGCCCCCGGGATCGCCGAGGCGCTCGTGGCCACCGCCGCGGGCCTCTTCGCCGCGATCCCGGCGCTCATCGGCTACAACCACTTCATGCGCAAGCTGCGGCTCTTCGAAGCCGGGATGGACGAGTTCAGCGCGGACATGGTCCACCGGGTGCTCGGCCGGCGGAGCTGAGGTGGCGCTCTCGGTCGGGGGCGGGAACGGCCGGTCGGGGCGCCACCGGGCCCTGGCCGAGATCAACATCACGCCGCTCGTCGACGTGATGCTCGTCCTCCTCATCATCTCGATGCTCGCGGCGCCGATGCTTCAAAAAGGCATCCCGCTCGACCTGCCGTCGACCGAGACGGCGCAGGACATCAAGGACCCGCGGACGGTCGTCTCGCTCGACCGGAACGGGCGCATCCGGATCAACGACACGCCGGTCCACCCCGATCTCCTCGAGCAGCGCATGCACGCGCTGATGGCGTCCTCGCCCGAGGAGACGGTGTTCCTCCGCGCCGACCGCCTCATCCCATACGGCGAGGTCCTCATCGTGATGGACCACATCCGGAAGGGCGGCGTGAAGCGGGTCGCGCTCGTCACGGTGCCGCTCGAGGCGGGAAGGCCGGCGCGATGAGGGTGATCATCCGGTTCGGCTCGCGTCTCTCGCGGTTCGTGTCGGGATCCGCCGCGGCGCACGCGCTCGCCCTCGCGGTCGTCCTCGTCGTCCCGTTCACGCGCGCGCGTCAGGCGCCGATCGAGAACGCGACCGTCGTCGCCCTCGCGGGGCCGATCGGCGGCTCCCCTCCCGCCTCGGCGCCTCCGGCTCCGCCGGCCGCGAAGCCGGAGCCGCCCGCCCCCGCGCCGCCTCCCAAGGAAGCGCACACGGTGAAGGAAATTCCGGCGGCGCCGAAGGTCAAGGTGAAGCCCGAACCGGCCGTCAAGAAGAAGGAAGCGCCGAAGGAGCAGCCGGAGCCGGTGAAGCCGGCGGCTCCCGCGACGGAGAAGCCGGCGGTGCCGGGAGCCGGCACGGGGGCCGGCGCCGGCGCGAAGCCGGGTCCGGGCGCCGCGACGGGGATCACGGCGTCCGTCGGAAACGGCGACGCGAGCCTCAATTGGTACGGCGCTGCGGTCAAAGCCGCGCTCGAAGCGGCATGGCAGAAGCCGTACCTCGACGATCAGACGCAGACGTACTCGGTCGTGGTCGCGTTCGAGATCGCGAAGGACGGAACGACGCGCGACGTGCACGTCGTCGAGCCGTCCGGTGTTCCGAGCCTCGATCGCTCCGCCGTGCGCGCCGTCATGGAAGCTTCGCCGCTCCCTGCCGTGCCGCCGACCTTCGCCGGCGACGTCGTCCCCGTGACGATGCGCTTCAACCTCAACCCGGAAGGCCGCTGATGCTCCGCTCGTCCTGCCTCGCCCTCCTCCTCGCCGCCGCTCCCCTGCTCGCGCAGCAGACGCCGCCCCCTCCGGGCGGGATCGGCGGCGTCATCACGGGAACGGGGTTCACCAAGATCAAGATCGCCGTGCCGGATCCGGTCACCGACGGCACGCTCGCTCAGGCCGCGCGCGAGATCGGACAGACGGTCCGCGACGACCTCGACTTCTCCGGCTACTTCGAGGTCGTCCCGCCCTCGCTCTATCCGCTCGCCGCGACCTCGCCCGAGACGACGCCCGACGCCAAGTGGGCGAGCCTGGGTGCCGGGGACGTCGCCTTCTCCCGCCTCGGGTCGGTGTCCGGCCGCCTCGACTTCCGCGCGCGCCTGCAGACGACGTCGCCGGCCTCGACCCTCTTCGACCGCCGTTACGGCGGTCCGCCCGACCTCGCGCGGCGCGTCGCGCACCAGCTCGCCGACGACATCGTGCAGCAGCTCACCGGCCAGCCGGGGATCGCGTCCACCTGGATCGCCTTCGTCTCCTCGCATGACAAGGGGAAGGAGATCTACATGATGGACTACGACGGCCAGCGCGTGCGCCGCATCACGACGACGAACTCGATCAACCTCATGCCGACCTGGTCGCCGGTCGCCCAGCGCCTCGCCTTCATGACCTGGCGGTCGGGCCCGCCGGCGATCGACATCCTCGAGAGCGACGGCCGGATCGCGCGCGCGCAGACGGCCGGCGGGACCCTGAACATCGCGCCCGACTGGGCGCCCGACGGCCGGAAGATCGTCTACGCCTCGAATGCGGCCGGGAACGCCGACATCTACATCCTCGACCTCGCGGCGGGGCGGAGCACGCGCCTCACGAACTCCCCCGCGATCGACACGAGCCCGTCGTTCTCGCCGACGGGGCGCGAGATCGCCTTCACGTCGGACCGGTCGGGCGCGCCCCAGATCTACGTCATGGACGCGGAGGGGCTGAACCCGCGGCGCCTCACGTCGGGGGACGAGTACGCCGACGCGGCGGCGTGGTCGCCCAAGGGCGACAAGATCGCGTACGCCTCGCGCGTCGACGGACGCTTCGAGATCGTCGTCGTCGACGTCGCGAGCGGCGCCGCCACGACGATCACGCACCACGAAGGCAACAGCGAGAACCCGCGATGGGCTCCCGACGGACACCACATCGTCTTCTCGTCGAACCGTGCGGGCTCGTACGACATCTACACGATGCGATCCGACGGCACCGACGTGCGGCGCCTGACGCGCGGCGGCGACTGCATCACGCCCGATTGGTCGCACCGCGTGCCGTAAGAACGCCGCAGCGGGGTTGCGATCGCGGAGGAGCGTGGCTAGACTCGCCGGCGAACGGCCCACCATAAGGAGTCCAGCCCTGATGAGAACGTTGAGCCGCTTCCCCCTCGTCCTTGCAGTCGTAGCACTCATGGCGCTCGGCGCCACGGCCTGTTCGACGAAAGCGAAACCGTCGGCCACTCCCGACACGACCACCGCCGCTCCTCCGCCGGTGGAGACGAAGCCGGCACCGGAACCGGCGCCCGTCGCCGCCGAGCCGTTCCCCACGCAGCAGGTCGACAAGGCCCCGGTCGAGACGTCGATCGACGACCTGAACCGCCAGGGCGTTCTCAAGACCATCTACTTCGCCTACAACAGCAACGATCTCGACGACGCCTCCAAGGCGACCCTCCAGGCGAACGCGTCGTGGCTCAACGCGCATCCGACGCACACCGTCGAGATCGGCGGCCACTGCGACGAGCGCGGCTCGATCGGCTACAACGTCGCGCTCGGCGACCGCCGCGCCAACTCGGTCAAGGAATACCTGACGACGCTCGGCGTCAACGGCGGCAAGCTCTCCGCCATCTCCTACGGCGAGGAGCGCCCCGCCGATCCCGGCCACACCGAGGCCGCCTGGTCCAAGAACCGGCGCGCCGAGTTCACGATCAAGTCGTGACGAAAGGCGCCCGCGCCGTCCTGGCGGTCGTCCCCGCCCTCGCCCTCTGGGGCTGCGTCATGCCCGATCAGATGGCGCAGCTCCAGAGCGACGTGGCGAAGGTGCAGCAAGAGCTCGCCGCGGTCTCGAAGACTCAGGGCGAGCTGTCGCAGAAGGTCACCGACCTGCAGGCGAAGGTCGGTTCCGGCGACACCGTGAAGCGCTCCGAGATCGCCGATCTCACGTCCCACGTCAACGACATCGTCAGACAGAACGCGGCGACCGCCGACAAGGTCGACCAGGTCAACACCCGCGTCGACCGGCTGTCGCAAGACGTCCAGGCGGCGCGGGAGTCGGCGCGCCGCGCGGTCCCGCCGCCGGCAGACCCGGTCCCGGGGGCGACCACCGCACCCGGAGCCGTTCCCGTTCCGGTCCCGGTTCCTCCTCCCGGCGGCGCCGCCGCGGGCGCGATGACGAACCCGAACTCGCTCTACACCTCCGCCTACGCCGACTTCTCGAAGGGCAACTACCCCCTCGCGATCCAGGGGTTCGAGGAATACGCGGAGAAGTTCCCCGAGGCCGATCTCGCCGACAACGCGATGTACTGGATCGGCGAGTGCTACTTCAGCCAGGGAAACTACAAAGAAGCGATCGGCGCCTTCGACAAGATGCTCGCGAAGTACCCCGGCAGCGACAAGGCCGCCGCGGCGAACCTCAAGAAGGCGCTCGCCTTCGTCCAGAGCAACCAGATCGGACAGGGGGTCGAGCAGCTCCGCTACGTCGTTGCGACCTACCCGGGCAGCGACGAGGCCCGGATCGCCAAGGACAGGCTCGCCACGCTGGGAAAATAGTCGGCCGCTGAGCCTCTGACTGTCGACTGTTGACTGTCAACTGTGAACTGCTAACATCCCCGGGCTTTTCGGAGGTCTCGCGACATGGCGTCTCATGCTTCGGCGGTCAAGAAGAACAAGCAGGACATCAAGCGGCGCCTGCGCAACCGTGCCCATCAGAGCAGGCTGCGCACCCAGATCAAGAAGGTGCGCCAGGCGGTCGCCGCCGGCGACGGGCCGACCGCGCAGAGCCTCATGAAGGACATGATCGCGCTCGTCGACCGCACCGCGAAGCACGGCGTCCTCCATAAGAACGCCGCGGCGCGCACGAAGTCGCGTCTCACCCGCGCGGTCGCGAAGCTCTCCGCCTAGCGCCTTTCGATCGACCCGACGATCCCGAGGGCCAGCATCCCGAGGTTCTCGGCCAGCTTGCGCAACCCGATCTTCGCCGCGCCCGCCTTCCCGAAGCAGCCGCAATCGAACGAGAGGCCGCGCGCCATCGCCTGGATGACGCCCACCGTGAACACCGCGAGGAGCAGCGTGTAGACGATCGCTCCCGCCCGCGGGCGCACGCCCGTGACGAGCGCGAGCCCGGCGACGAGCTCGACCCAGGGGATCGAGACGGCGAGGAGGTTCGTCGCTGCGATCGGAACGACCGGCTCCAGGTGGAAGTTGTGGATGCTCCCGGCGAACGCCGTGAGATCCGCGATCTTCGGGAGCGCCGCGGCGAGGAAAATGAGCCCGCACAGGATCTGGGCCCCCCGACGGACGGTCGGGTGCATCAGGAACGACTCCACGTCAGGACCCCGCGCCCTTCTCGACCGGATAGCTCGCGCCCGACCACTCGGGCCAGCCGCCGGTGAAGACGAGCACCTTGTGCTTGCCGGCGGCGACGAGCGCGAAGCCGAGGTTCATCGAGAGCTCGCAGGTGCCGCCGCCACAGTAGACGATGATCGGCTTCCCTCTCGGGTCGAACTTCTCGAGGCGCGCCGGGTCGGTGGTCGCCTGCTCACCGGGAAGGCTCACAGCGCCTGGGATGTGGCCGCCGGCGTACTCCTCTGGATCGCGCGCATCGACGAACGTCGCCGCCTTCGCATCGAAGAATTCCTTCACCTTCGGGAGCTGGATCTGGATCGGCCGCGGGAGGTCGGGAACGTCGAGCCCGGAGGCCGTCCCCTGCGCGCCGAGGCCGAGCGGATCGTTGTTGGTGGGGTCGTTCGCCGCCGGCGCCGCAGGAGGCGGGGTCGCGGAGGCAGCCTTCGCCGTCACGTCGTCGAGGGTGTCGAGCTTCTGCGGCTCGTAGCGCCACGCCAGCCCATCCTTCGCGCTTCCCATGCGCACGAGGACGTTCTGCGCCATCCCGAGACCGATTCCCAGGACCATGATCCCCAAGATGCCCTGCCAGAGCCTCGATCCGTTCTCGGTTCCGTCGGACCACCAACGATCCATGCGCCGCTCCTCGTCCGTCGCCGCGAAAGCGCGGGACGCCGGGTGATTCTAAGGTCGGCGGGACCTGGCGGCAAAGAGTGCCGCGATCAGGCGGCGCGGTGGCGGCGCGGGCGCGCCTTCGCCGACTTCCTCGCCTTCGGCTTGGCGCGCTTCGCCGCAGGGCGCCGCTTGGCGGCCGGCTTCGACCCATTGGGGCTGTCGATGACGCGAAGGAGATCGAGCGCCGAGATGATGCCGGCGACCTTCTTCCCCTCGCGCACGATGACGCGGTGGATGTGGCGGCGCGTCATGAGGCGCGCGATCTCGCCGACGGGCGTCGTCCCCGAGACCGCGTGGACGACGGGCGTCATGACCTCCTCGACCGTCGCCGTGTTCACGTCCTCGATCTGGAAGCCTTGCGCGATCGGACGGCCGTCGACGCGGGCCCTCTGATAGAAATCGGACGGAACGATCAGCTCGTCGTCGCGCGAGAGCTGGTAATAGAGGAGATCGGTCTGCGAGATCACCCCGCAGAGATCGCCCTCGAGATCGAGCACGGGGGCTCCCGTGATATTGCGGCTCAAGAAGAGCTTACCCAGGTCCCTGAGGTCGGTGTCCTTGCGGACGCAGAAGACGTCTTTCGACATGATGTCCGACGCGACGTAGGTCATGGCGCCTCCTTGAACCGTGCCTCGCGAGGATACACCTCGAACGACGCGAGCAACGGACAATCAGCGGCGCCTTCTCTTCTTCCCCTTTCGTTCGCGAGGCGCTTCCGCGCGATCGTCGACCGGCGAGAGATCGACGCGCCGAAGAACGGTGTCGACGCGATCGATCTTCACGCGCAGCGCGTCACCCAAACGAAACGTGCGTCCGGATTTCGCCCCACGCATCTCGTGCCGCACGGGATCGAACTCGAACCATTCCTCGCCCAAACGTTGAACGCGGACGAGCCCCTCGCCGATTCCCCCGGCGAGCTGAACGAAAATTCCGAAGCGCGCCACGCCGGTGACGAGACCGTCCATCGCCTCACCCTCGCGGCCGCGGAGGAACTTCACTTTCTTCCAGTCGACGAGCTCGCGCTCCGCCGCTTCCGCCTCGCGCTCGAACGTCGAGCACGACTCGCCGAGCGCCTCGAGATCGCCGGTGGCGGGAGCGCGGTGCCGCGTGCGCGCCGCCCTGAGCGCGCGGTGGACGAGGAGGTCGGGGTACCGCCGGATCGGCGACGTAAAGTGGAGGTAATGCGGCGCCGCGAGGCCGAAGTGCCCCTCGTCCTCCGGCGCGTAGCGCGCCTGCTTCATCGAACGTAGGGCGAGCTGCGTGACGACGGGAAACGCAGGCAGCCCCTCCGCCTCGTCGAGCAGGCGCTGGACGTCGCCCGGCGTGATCTCCCCTCCCTTGGTGCGCAGCGTGAGCCCGAGGCTCCGCGCGAACGCCGCCAGGCCGTCGATCTTGACCGGATCGGGTGCCTCGTGCACGCGGAAGAGGCACGGCACGTGGCGTGACGACATCCACGCCGCCACGGCTTCGTTGGCCGCGAGCATGAACTCCTCGATCATCCGGTGGGCCTTGTTCCGCTGCTCGACCTTGATGCCGGTCATGACCCCTTCGACATCGAGGAGGATCGTCGGCGCCGGCAGGTCGAAGTCGATGCTCCCGCGCGCGCGCCGCCGCGTCTCGAGTCGCGCACGCAGCACCTCGGCGCTCCGAAGCATCGCGACGACGTCGTGCGCGATCGGAAGCCGCGTGCCGTTCCCGTCGAGCACCTCCGCGACCTGCGTGTAGGTGAGCCGCGCGGCGGAACGGATGACGCCGTCGGCGAAGCGCGTCGCGACCACGTTCCCCTTCTTGTCGTAATCGATGACCACCGACTGGACGAGCCGGTCCTCCCCCGGCCGGAGCGAGCAGAGATCGTCGGCGAGGCGTTCCGGCACCATCGGGAAGACGCGGTCCGGAAAGTAGACGCTCGTCCCCCGCGCCGTCGCTTCCTTGTCGATCGGATCGTTCGCCTTCACGTAATAAGACACGTCGGCGACGTGGACGTAGAGGCGGCACCCTCCGCCGGCCGCTTCCTCGACCGCGATCGCGTCGTCGAAATCGCGCGCGCTCTCGCCGTCGATCGTGACCGGCGACGGCCGGTCGAACCGCTCGCGCTTCTTGAGCTCGGCTTCCGGGATCTTGCGGTCGATGCGCGCGGCGTGGATGCGGACGCTTTCGGGAAACGTGCGACGCAGATGATGGCGGCGCGCGACGACCTCGCCGTCGACTCCCGGCGCCTCGACGTTGCCGAGCGACTCGACGATCTTCGCTTCCTCGGCGTGCTTCCTCGTCGCCGGGATCCGCGTCGCGACGACCGCGTCGCCTTCGCGCGCGTTGCCTCTCGACGTGACCGCGACTGGAGGCCCGTCATCCGCGTCGAACGGCTCGACGATCGAGCCGCGCAGGATGCCGATCAGCTCTTTCTTCGGCTCCGAACTGCGAACGGCGCGAGCGGGAGGCGCTCCGCTGCGGGCCGGCGACCTCCTCGTCTTGCGCATCGTTGCTCCGAATCTCGGGGATTTCTTGACACTGCTCGCGGGCGATTGGTAGTGTAGCCGTTCGTTCTTGCCGAAGTGGCGGAATTGGTAGACGCGCTAGATTCAGGATCTAGTGGGCGCAAGCCTGTCGGGGTTCGAGTCCCCGCTTCGGCACCACCCCGAACGAACTCTCTCGTTACGTCGTATGTTTTCGGTGTGGCCTTGAAGGAGGGGTCGTCATGAACAACAGCGTTCGATCGTTGATGATCGCGCTCGCGATGGGCGCGGCGACGCTTGGAGCGATGAGCCTGCTGGCGCCGACGGCCTCCGCCGATCCGCGGCGGAAGATCTGCGGCGGAAAACCCGGGGGCGATGTCTGCCCGCTGGGCTACGTCTGCGTGGACTTCCCCGGCGACCACTGCGATCCGGCTCATGGCGACTCGGATTGCCCTGGCTACTGCAAGCCACAGCGGCCGCGATGAGATTGAACATGCCCCGCCGTTAGAACAGCCAGTCGGGGTTCGAGTCCCCGCTTCGGTACCACCGCCCTCTGCGGCGTCGAGCGGCGCGCGCTGTAAGAAGTCTCAGGCCGAGCGGTCGTCGATTGACTCCAAGATGGCCGCCGCTTCGCGCGGGCGCGTCCGTTTGACCTTTCGAAGCCCATCCCTGACGATCCACTGAGTGTGAGGATTCCTGGAGCGCGCCCAGCGAAGAGAGACTGAGCGCAAAGTCCGGGTGCTTGGTGCTCGCGTTCCGTAGGACATTCGCGACCGACTTCTTGACGTACAACTGGGGATCCGCTCGGAGGTCCTCGAGTACGGGGCCGACCGATTGCGGATCTACCTTGACAATACCGCGCAGGCCTTCTCGCGGCACGCCGGACATTGGGGTCATCTTTTTTGCCCACCGTCGCGCTTCACGCAGCACCACGGCCGGGTGGCGCTTGCCGAGCTCGACCAGACCGGTAGCGGCTACTTCGCGCGTTTGCCGTTGGTCACTCGAAGCCAGCTTGATGAGTTCCGGCAACACGGCCTCGGGGTCCACACGGCCTCGTGTCAGGAGTGGTTTGATGTCCTCGATCTTCACGATCATGACGAGCCCTATCGATCCCCCGACCTGTGGCGGTTTCTGTGGCGGAATGCAGTGTAACCCTGTGCCCAACCAGAATAAGAACGCCGTTTGGCTTGCACCTGTGCATTCAGGATCTAGTGGGCGCAAGCCTGTCGGGGTTCGAATCCCCGCTTCGGCACCAACCTCGAGCTAACGCTTCAGCGCCTGAGCCTCACTCGGCGCCTCGCTCGCAAGCGGCGCGTGCGGGAACGAGCGCGCGTTCCTGATCTTCACGACGGAGTGGTTGCCGCAGGCTTCGCAATCGAGGCGCAGGTGCGGGAACGCGGGATCGACGCCGAGGTAAGTGACGCGAATCGGCTCGTGCCCGCAGCCGCAGACGAGGCTCAGATAGCCTCCGAGCTTTCGACCTGTGATCATTCGGACCTCGTGCCCCGGCGCAGCATACGCCCCGGTCGCGCGACGCCGAACGGTTTTCATGTAAAGAAAAAGAGCCGCGCGGTCGCGGCCCTTCTTCTTTCGCCTTCTTCTCGCTTCAGTCGGGAGAGGACCTACGCGATCGCTTGGGCGATGCGTGCGAGCCCGTCCTCGATGCGCGCGAGCGCACAGGAGAAGGAGAGCCGAACATGATCGCGCGAGCCGAACGCCTCGCCGGGGACGACGGCGACGCGCGCGGTGTCGAGCAGCGCCTCGGCGACGTCTTGGCCGGAGCGCACGGTGCGTCCGCCGATCGAGCGACCGAACAGTGCCGACACGTTGGGAAACACATAGAAGGCGCCCGACGGCCTCACGCACGAGAAGCCGGGGAGCTTCGCGAGGCCTGCGACGATCGCGTCGCGGCGGCGCTCGAACTCCGCGGTCATCGTGCGGACGTCGTCCCCCGCCCACCGGAGCGCGACCTCGCCGGCGGCCTGCGCCATCGCCGCGGGATGCGAGGTCGAATGGCTCTGCACGCGCCCCATCGCTTCGATCACGTCCCTCGGGCCCGCCGCATAGCCGAGTCGCCAGCCGGTCATCGCGAACGCCTTGCTCATCCCGTTGACGACGACGGTCCGCTCCTTCGCCTCCCGCGAGACGGCGGCGATGCTCGTGAAGCCCTTCCCGTCGTAGATCAGCTTCTCGTAGATCTCGTCGGCGATGATCGAGAGGCCGGCCGCGCCGGCGACGCGCGCGAGCGCGGCGAGCTCGTCACGGTCGTAGCAGGCCCCGGTGGGATTGCAGGGGTAGTTGAGGATGAGGCCCTTGGTCTTCGGGCCGATCGCTTCTTTCAGATCGTCGGGGGTCAGCTTGAACTCGCGGCTCTCCTTCGCCGTGACGACGACCGGCGTGGCACCTGCGAGACGCACCTGCTCCGGATAGGAGACCCAGTACGGCGCGGGGATCAGGACCTCGTCGTCCGGGCCGAAGAGCGCCATCGCCGCGCAGAAGATCGAAGCCTTGGCGCCGGGAGAGACGAGGATCTCGCCCTCGCCGTACTCGAGGCCGTTGTCGTCCTTGAGCTTGCCCACGATCGCGCGGCGGAGCGGGAGCGTGCCCTCGTTCGCGGTGTAGCGCGTGACGTCGTGCGCGATCGCGTCGATCCCCGCGATCTTCGCGGCCGCCGGCGTCGGGAAGTCCGGCTCGCCCACGGAGAAGTCGAGAACGTCGATCCCGTCGGCCTGCAGCCGCTTCGCCTTCGCGTTGATCTTGAAAGTCGGCGAAAGCTCGATGCGGCCGATGCGCTCGGCGAGCATCAACCCACCCCGGCCTTGGATGCGAGGATCTCCCGGAGCTGGTTGCGCTGGAGCTGGATCCCCTGGATCGAGAGACCGGCGAGCGCGCGCTCGATGTCGCGATTCGGATGGGTGTAGCGCCGCTTGAGATCGCCCGGCGGCTCTTCCCGGACGATGAGGTCGTCGGCGAGGAGGCGATAGCGCGGGATCACGGCGTGCTCCGCCGGTGGCTTCTGATGCGCGAAGAGGAGGAGCTGCGCGCCGGTGCGCATCACGCGCACCAGCTCCGACCCGAACTCGACGAGGCGCTCCGGCGGAACGAAGTCGAGGATCTCCCACGCGAGCACGAGATCGCACTGGCCCGAAGGCAGCGCGATCGTGAACGGCAGCGGCGCCGACGGGCCCTCGCCCGGCTTGCTCGGTGGGATCGGATCCGGCAGCGTGATCTCGTCGACGTGGACGCGGGCGCCGCGTCCCGCGAGGTAGACGATGCTCTCGCCGCAGAGGGGACCCGCGGCGAGGATCTCCGGCTTCCCCTGCCGGAACGCGCGCGCGATCGCGCGCCCCAGCCCGCCACAGGGCTGGCCGCTCGGAGGCGGCGCCGCCTCGGACCCGGGATCTTGGGTGCCTCGCGCCACGCGGACGGCCTAGACCGTTGCGGCTTTCGCCGCTCCCGCGCCGACCGGCTCCATCGCCGGCTTGGCCTGGGCCGGCGCCGTGGCCGGCTTCCGGTCCATGTCGATCGAGCCGCGGAACTTCGCGCCGTCGGCGAGGACGACCCGCGGTGCGGAGATGTCGCCGCGCATCGTGCCCGACGTCGCGACCTCGACCTTGTCGTCGGCGGTGATGTTCCCCGTGACCTCGCCCAGGACCATGACCGTCTTCGCCTGGATCTCGGCCGTGATCTTTCCGTTCGTCCCGATCGTGAGGTGATGGTCCTTGAGGAAGATCTTCCCCTCGACCTTGCCCTCGATCGTGAGGTCTTCGTTGCCGGTCAGCTCGCCCTTGATGTGGATCGATTGCCCGATGTTCACGAACTTGTCCATCGACGGTCTCCTAGGAAGTTTTGGCGCCCTTGATCCGGTCGATCGCCTCGGCGGCCCGGCTGCGCACCAGGCCCTTCTTGTCCGCGAGCGCGCGCTCGAGGATGGGAACGTCCGACGGCCCACCGAGCTGGCCGAGCGCCAACGCCGCCTCGGCGCGGACGTCTTCCGGCTGGCCCTCGATGAGGAGCGTGCGCACGACGCCGAGGTGCGAGACGTCACCCGCCTTTCCCGCCGCCCACGCGAGATCGACGCGCACCATCCCCGTGGTCTCGACGCCGAGCCGCTTGACGATCGCTTGCTTCGCCTCCGCGTCGCCCGGCGCCAGCTTCGCGAGCGCGTGCGCGGCGAGGCAGCGGACCTTGTAGTACGGGTCGTCGAGCGCGCGGATGAGGGCGGGGACGCTCGACCGGTCGCCGACGTTGGCGAGGGCGAGCGCGGCGTTCGCGCGGACGAGATCCGACTCGGCGGAGAGCGCGCTCTCGAGCTTCGGCACGGCGTCCTTCTCGTGCCGCTCCGCGATGACCTTCATGACGTGGCTGCGGATCGCCTCGCTCTCGTCGGCGAGGGCGGTCCGGAGGAGCACCTGCATCGACTCGGGCCCGGGGATGTTGCCGAGCGCCTTCGCGGCGACGGTGCGGATCGTCTCGTCCGGATCTTGCAGCGCGCTCTCGAGGGCGGGCACGGCGCGCGGGTCGCCGATGAGTCCGAGGGCGCGGCAGGCCGCGATGCGCACGCCCGAGAGCGAATCGGAAGCGTAGGGGATGATCGCGGGGACGGCGCGCGGGTCGCCGAGCGCGCCGAGGGCGCTGATGAAGTCGATGCGCACCGTCAATTCGGGGTCGTTCAGGTGAGGGACGATCTGATCGACGCCGTCCGGCGCCTTCCGCTCGCCGAGGTGGATCGCGGCCTGCGAGCGGACGGCGGGATCGGGATCGGTGAGGCCGCCGGGGGCGCCGCGGCCCGAGCAGGCGGCCGCCGCGAGCATGGTGACGACGAGCGCGTACCTGGACTTCCGCGAAGCGAGCATCCGGCCCCCGAGCGTGATGGGAACGGCGGATTATACTCCACGGGTGCGCCTCCTCCCCGCGGCCGGCCTCGCGCTCGGCGTCCTCGTCACGCACCTGGTCGCGGCCGCCGGCAGCAACAAGGACGACGTGAAGCATTGGCTCGACGGGCCGGTGCACTACGTCATCACGCCGCAGGAGATCAAGGACTGGAAGGCGCTCAAGACCGACGCCGACCGCGTTGCCTTCGTCGAGCGGTTCTGGCGCCGCCGCGACCCGACCCCGGACACCCTCAGCAACGAGTATCGCCAGCTCTTCTGGACCCGGGTCCGCGAGGCGAACGACAAATTCCAGGACAGCTCCAAACCCGGGTGGATGACCGACCGTGGGAAGATCTACATCCTCTACGGGGCGCCCGACGACGTGAGGGACGACCCGAACGCCAAGGTCGATTCGACGAAGACCGACAGCGCCGGCCTCATCCGCTGGGTCTACAACAGGCCGGGTGGCCGCCCCGACCTCGACCCGGTCGTCTACGTTCCGTTCGTTCGCGACGTGACCGGCGAGTACCACGTCTCGTCCGACCCCTCGCTCGCGAGCCCATTCTTCGATCTCCACGAAGCGCAGGACCGGAAGGATGTCGGGATGGTCGCGCCCACGAGCCGCTCGCCGCTCGGCGTGCTCCTCGACCTCGGCAAGATGCAAGAGGTGCCGCCGCAGGAGAAGTACATCCTCGACTCCGTCGAAGCGGTCGAGACGTTCGCTTATCAGCCGCTGCCCCTCGCCGTCGACCGTTTCCGGCAAGAGAAGGGCGGGATGCTGGCCGTCGCGACCGTGGCGATTCCGGGAGAGGCGGATTCGGCGCCACCCTCGCTCATCGCGAGGTTCGCCAAGCCTGGGAACGGCGGGACCGCGCACCTCCTCGGCGAGGGATCGTTCCGCGTCGAGGGCGAGGGGGTCGCGCGCACAGCGCAGGGGCGCGTCCAGCTCGAGCCCGGGGCGTGGGAGGTGACGGTTCTCGCCGTCGACCCATCGACCGGCGTGAGCCGAATCTACAGGGGCCGGATCGATCCGCTCCCTTCCGGCACCGGTGTCTCGGTCTCGGATACCGTCCTCGCGCGCACGATGGAGCCGCTCCCCTACGTGGCGCAGTCGAGCTACGACTCGCCCTACATCATCGGCGGGTTCCACGTCGTCCCGCGCGCCGCCGAGACGCTCGCGCGGGGTGATCCGGTCCGCGTCTTCTTCGAGATCTACGGAAGCGCGCCGCCGTACCACGTCACGTACCAGCTCGAGGGGAAGGAGACCGACGGGAGCTGGCGCGCGCTCGGGAGGCCGCAGGAGCGCGAGGCGACGACGATCGGCCAGGGCTTCGAGCTGCCGACCGCCGCCAGCTGGCCGCTCGGCGCCTACCGTCTGAGGATCCGGGTCGTCGACGCGACGGCCGCGGCCGTCGAGACGACGGCGCCGTTCTCTGTCGTCGAGCACGAAAACGCGGCGCCGGCCGACGCCCCGCAGCCGGTCGTCCCCAAGCCGTGATCCGCGGTGCCGCCGCGGCTCTCGTCGCCCTCGCCCTAGCGCCCGCGGCCCTCGCCGGCGAGGACGAAGCCTACGCGCGCGGCTCGCTCGCGTGGTTCTCATCGGCACGATACGAGCTCCTCGGCACCCTCGACGCGGAGGTCCCGCTCGCGACCCCCGGCGATTGGCGCGTCGCGGTGCGCGCCGGCCTCCTCACCGCGATCGAGAACGCCTCGGGGTTCACCTTCGCCGTGGGACAGATCGACTACCGCGTGGAGCTCGCCGCGCGCCGACCGCTCGGTCGCGGCTCGCTCGAGCTCTTCGCGGGAGAGCACGGATTCCAGGTCGTCGACGACGCCGGACGCGCGCGCGTCCGCGAGGCCGGCATCGCATGGGCGTCCCCCGGCTTCTTCGATGCGTTCCCTGAGAACGGCTTCGCCGGCCGGGCCGCCGCGGCCTACGTCTTCGAGTCGCACGGGGTGGACGCCTCCGCGACGGCGGCGGCGACCGTGCGCTTCATGCATCGACTCGGGGCGAAGCAGAGCGTCGCGATCGGCGTCGACGCGAGCGCCGACGCGCTCATCGGGAACGACCATGGGATCGATTGGCTCGCCGGCCCTCGTCTCGACGTCGATCTCGGTGGGAACCGCCGGTTCGGCCTCTTCGCACGCTGGCTGTCGTCGCGGAACCCGCTCGGCCTCGGCACCGACGGCTTGCTCGCCGGCTTCGATCTCGCGCAGGGACCGCGCGGGCCCCGTGCGCGCCCCGTGCCTCCCGAGATCGCCGGGCTCCTCGCGGCGGGGGGCGGCGATGCGGGACGCGCGAGCGCACGCTTCGATCTCCGGGTCGCCTCCCCTCCGTTCCTCGGCGGCACCTACGGCGAGATCGAGGTCGACTCCCACGTCCTCACGTCGGACGCCGGCAACGATCTCTACTACCTCTACGACGCCGGCATCGCCCATCCGCTCCCCGGTGACGCCTGGCGCGCGGGACTCTTCTTCCACCACCGGTCGAACCACCTCGTCGACGGCTTCAACCCCTCCGTGACGAGCATCGACGTGCTCGAGGGCGCGATCGAGACGAAAGGGTTCCTCGGTGCCGAGCCCGCGCTCGACTTCGGCCGCGCCGGTGGCCTCGATCTCTCGTTCCGCGCGGGCTGGCTCATCGACAGCGCGTTCGGCGAGGACGAGTCGTGGCATGCACGCGGAGCGATCCGCTGGGCGACGCCGCCCTGGCACGGCGCGCGGCTCTACCTCGCCGCCGCCGCCGAGCGCGGCGACATCGCGTCGAGCTCCTACGGCCTGGGCGCGCTCCTCCCCTCCCAATGGGACGTGCGCGTCGAAATCGCGCACGACGAGCAGCTCCTGAGCGGCGACACGCGCGGCATCTTCGGCATCGCCACGCGGCGGTTCTAAGGGGACAGTTACCGTACGGGCGGGAGCGGCGCAGCGAGACGAAAGACGGAGCCCGGCGCCTCGCTCCATGACGCGAGCCCCGAGACGACCTCGATGTGCCCCTTCGCTCCGTCGTCGGTCGCGTAGTCGATCGTCGCTCGCGTGCCGCCGGGAAGCGTCGCGGCTTCGCACGACGCCGTCGGCGCCTCGAGCAGGCCGACGAGGAGGGCGAGCACCGCGTCGTCGGACAGAGGCGTCCAGGTGCCCTTGACTCGCGTGGCGGTGAAGCGCTCCGCACCGTTGCGGTAGTCGAGCGAGACGACGTGATAGCGGTTGACGTTCGTCAGCTTGGTCTCGCGGAGCGCGTCGAGGCTCGTCCCCGCGAGCGCGGGGATCGCGACCGTGACGACACCGCGACGCCCTTCGCGCGACGCGTAGACGCGTCCCTCGCCCGCCCGGGCGCCGAACGTCAGCGCCCGCGCCGCGCCCGCCGCGGTGACCGCGACGCGCCGCCCTCCCGTGAGGCCGAAGCGCGGATCGGCCGCGTCGGCGGCATCGTCCCACGCCACGATCGACGCGCGTGCGAGCGCGGTGACCAGGGCGTCGACGCGCGCCGGCGACGCGGCGAGACGGCGCGGCTTCTCGATCCACCACGCCCCCCCTTCCTTCCGGAGCGACGGACCGTCCGGGGCCAGATCGACCGCGGCGATCTCGCTCGCCTGCGCGCCGAGGAGCGACGCGTCGCGAAGGAGCGCGCACCGGACGGTCGAGAGCGCCGCGCACTCGGGGAGCTTGAGGACGACGACACCGGCGTGGCCGGCGACGCGCGCGTAGACGCCCTCGCCGGTCGGGATGCGGGCGCCGACGTCGATCGCAGGCGTGGCGACCCCTTCGAGCTCCACGTGGACCTCCGGAGGCACGAGGCCGAACGCCGGCGACGGCGCGGCCTCGGGCATCGCCCGCAGGATGGTCGCCCGGCCGGCCGCGACGAGGACCTCCTCGACCGCCGACGCGGAAGCGGCGTCATCGACAGGAGCGTCGAGCCTCCACCCCGCGCCGTCGCGGACGGCGCGGCACGACTCGCCGCCGGCGGCGACGGTGAGCGCCGTCACCCGGCGATGGTCGAACGCGGCGAGCCGCGCCTCGGACGTCGCCGGTCCGCGCGCGCGACTGGACCACACGTAAAGCGCCGCGAGCCCGCCGGCGGCCGCCAGGGCGAGGAGGAGGCGCGGCCGCACGGTCAGAGGCGCCGGCGGCGCATGTGGACGGCGACGCCGATCGCGAGGACGAGAAAAGGGGGCGCGATCGCGATCGCGAGGAAGATCGCGCCGTCGCCCTGGCGCAGCCGGATCATCTGCGCCGCGAGCGGCGACGGCCGGATCGTGACCTGCCCGCGTGCGCGGGAGAGCCATCCCGCGCAGTTGAGGAGGAAATCGCGGTTCGAGGCCTCGGCGAGGAACGCGTTCGTCGCGAACGCGATGTCGCCGACGACGACGAGGCGGCCTTCGGCGGTCGCATCCGCCCTCGCCGGCTTGTAGGCTGCGGCGGCGAGCGCGAAGGGGCCCTGCGAGCGCTCCCCGGTGGGCGCGAGCCCTTCGGCGTACGCGGAGGTCTTGACGAGCGCATCCCGGAAGACCGCCGGGTCGCGGCCCTCGGTCGTCACCACGGCGGCGGCGAGAGGGAGGGCGAGCGGCTTCTCCGGACCGAACGGGCGCACGATCGGATGGCGGGTGTACTCCGAGACGAGCGGGATCTCGGCCTGTCCCCGCAATCCCTGGCTGCGGTCGACGACGCGGATCCTCGTGGCCTCGATCCCCCAGGCCGACCCGATGCTCTCGAGCCCCGTCGGGTGCTCGGGATCGACGAGCAAGAGGAACCGTCCGCCCGCATCGAGCCACGCGGCGAGCCGCTCGACATCGGCGGGCGGGACGGGGGCGCGCGGGCCGAACGCGACGAGCAGTGCGATGTCGGACGGAATGCCGGCGTCCAGACGCACGTCGACCAGCTTGTCGTACTCCCGGAGGAGGGCGTCGCGCAGGCGGCTCACGCCGCCGTCCGCGGTCTCGTCGAGCTCCCGCGCCCCGTAGCCGCGGAGGACGCCGACGACACGTGGCGCCGACGACCCCGCCTCGAGGATCGCGTTCGTGACGTCTTCCTCGCCGACGCCGCGGAAGACCGCGTGGCGCGATCCCGAGATCGCGACGCTCACCCCGTTCTTGATCGTGTCGCGGTCGATGTCGGAGAGATCGAGCGCCTGGAAGGCCGCGGGCCGGGCGTTCGGGTCGAAGATCTCGACGCTGACCTCGGGTGACGCCTGCCGGTAGCGCTGCAGGAGGTCCCAGTAGGTGCCGCGGCGGCGATCGTTGTCCTGCATCAGCCCGTGGATCGACACCGGCCGCTCGAGCGCCGCGAGCGCCTGCATGCTCTTCGGCGACAGGCTCATGGCCCCCTGCCGGGTGAGGTCCCAGGCGACGCGGAACCGCGCCGCGAGGAGGACCGCGAAGAGCATCGCCGCGAGGACGAGCGTCGTGTAGGCCAGGGCGCCGGCACCCGCGCGCGCGTCGCCGAGGGCGTCGATTCCCTCGGCGGCGGGCAGGTCCTCACGGCGGGTCACGGCCATCGTCACCTCCACCGCGGCGAGTCGATGACGCGCACCGCAAGGAACAGGAAGGCCGCGATGAGGATCGTTTGGAGGATGACGTACGCCGTGTCGATCGAGCCGAGCGCGGCGGCCTTCAGGGCGTAGCCGATGGCGAGCGCGCTCACGACCTGGTCGAACGGCGGCCGCACGAGCGGCACCGCGAACTCGACGAGAACGAGCGGCATGACGATCGCGTACGTGAGGATGAGCGCGATGAACTGGCTCTCGGTCAGGGACGACGCGAAGACGCCGGCGGCCAGCATGACCGCGCCGTAGAAGAACAGGCCGAGGTACGCGGCACCGAGCGCCGCCAGCTCCGGCTCGCCCTTCCACGCCAGGAACGCGGGGAACGGGAGGGTAAGGAAGAGGATGAACGCGTAGAGCGTGACCGCGCCGAAGAACTTCCCGACGACGATCTGCGCCGAGGTGATCGGCGACGTGAAGAGGAGCTCGGCGGTGCCGAGCTTCTTCTCCTCGGAGAGGAGGCGCATCGAGAGCCCGGGCAGCGAGAAGAGCGCGGCGAAGTACCCCCACGTCACGAGCCCGTATTGGCCCGCCACGAGCTGAGTCCGGATCGTGAGGCCCCATTTCTCGAACACGGCGGCCGGGATCATCACGTAGCGCATGAATCCGACGGAGAAGCCCGCGGCGATGATGAAGAGGAACACCGCCATGAACGCGTACGCGACCGGCGACACGAAATACGCCTGGAGCTCGCGCTTGACGACCGCCACGACCGCGCTCACGCCGGCGCCTCCTCGCTCTCCTCGGTGACGAGATCGAGGAAGACGTCCTCGAGGCTCGCGCGCGAAGAGCTCAGCTCGAGGAGCCCCGCGCCGGCCGCGATCGCCGCCGCGGCGACGCGCTCGCAGGCGTCGTCGCCTCCCTCGGTCCGCACGGTGTACGTCGCGGGCGCAGGCTGCGAGACCTCGCTCACCCCGGGGATCGCGGCGAGCCGCTCGGCGAGACCTGGAAGGTCGCGCGCGACACGGAGACGCACGAGCGGCGTCCGCCGCGCGCGTGCGGTCAGGTTCTCGATCGAGTCCTCGGCGACGAGCTGGCCTTCGCTGATGATGACCGCGCGCGAGCAGACCGCGGCGACCTCGGGAAGGATGTGGGTGGAGAGGATCACCGTCTGCTCCCCCGCGAGCCCGCGGATGAGCCGTCGCATCTCGGTGATCTGGCGTGGGTCGAGCCCGACCGTCGGCTCGTCCAGGACGAGGACCTTGGGCCGGTGGAGGATCGCCTGCGCGAGCCCGACGCGCTGGCGATAGCCCTTCGAGAGATGGCCGGCGACGCGGTGCGCGACCGGGACGAGGCCCGCGAGCTCGATCGCACGAGCGATCGCCGCCTTCCGCGCGGCCGGCGGCACGCGCTTGATCGCGGCGACGAAGTCGAGATACGCGCCGACCGTCATTTCGAGATAGACGGGGGGCATCTCGCAGAGATACCCGATCGAAGCCTTCGCGGCGAGGGGATCCTTGACGACGTCGTGGCCCGCGATCTTCGCCGATCCCGAGGAGGGAGGAAGGAACCCGGTCAGCATGCGCATCGTCGTCGTCTTCCCCGCGCCGTTCGGGCCGAGGAAGCCGAGGATCTCTCCGGGCGCGACCTCGAACGTGAGCCGCCAGACCGCGACGCGCGGACCGTAGACCTTGGTGAGCCGATCGACCGAGATCATTTCCGGAATCGCCGTCAAACGATCCGGAATCGCACGACGCCGAGCGCCCCGTGTTCGCGGGCGAAGCGCGCCGAGAGCTCCGGCAGGAGGCGGTCGATCGCGCGCCGCCACGTCGGGTCGGCGACGCGCAGGCTCAGGATGCCGCGCGACAGATCGACGACCGTCGCACGCTCGGCGAGGGAGCGGCCCGCGACGCGGCGCCAGGCGGCCTCGACGGCGAGCTGGCGCGCGCGGACGGGGGCGAGACCGAGCGCCGCGGCGCCCGCCGTTCCCACCCGCTCGAAACCCCGTGCGCGTCGATCGGCGATCATCGAGCGGCCATTGTAGACGGAAGAGAAAGACGCCGGACCGAGATGCCGCCGAGGACCGCCATGAAGGGGGGCAACCTCCACGGGAGGGGGTGGACCTCGTCGACATCCCGGCCCGGCCCGAAGCGCCGGATCCATACCGGGGCTCCGTTGCCCGGCTCGTGCCGGGGCTGGGGGTCGCGGCTTCGGACTGCAAGGGGGCGGCCAACGGGAAAGGAGCGCGCCGTCGCGGACTCCCGGCCGCGACGCTCCCCACGGATTGGTCATCGGGGTAACGAACCGGGCGGGTGCCTATAATGCGCGCGGAGGATCGCGTGCCCTCACACTGCTTGTTCCGGACGAGCCTCGGCGGGTCGGAGTTCTGCCAGGATCCGAGCTACCTCGAAGGCTTCTGCCGCTTCCACTACGACGCGCTCAAGCGCGGCGAGATCAACGAGCGCGGCGTCATCAACGAGCTGCTGTCGGACCAGGCGCGCCGGAGGGAGATCAACTTCCACGGCCTCTCGCCGAAGCCGGTCTACGTCGAGGACGATCCGGCCGTCTGAGCGTCGAGCCAGCTCTGGAGCATGATCGCCGCCGCGGTCTGATCGACGATCTCGCGGCGCTTCGACCGCCGCACGTCCCCTTCGAGGAGCGCACGCTGCGCCTGCACCGTCGTGAGGCGCTCGTCCCACAGGACGATCCGGCACGGAAGCGCCTCCGCGAGGCGCGCGGCGAAAGCCTCGGCGCCGGCCGCCGCCGGGCCGGTGTCACCGGCGAGTGTGCGCGGATGACCGACGACGATCGTGCCGATCCCCTGCTCACGGATGAGCGCGGCGAGCGGCGCCAGATCCTTCGCCAGCGCACGGCGCGGCAAGAAGCCCCGCGGCTGCGCCGTCAGGCCGAGAGGATCGGAGAGCGCGAGACCGACGCGGACGGTCCCGAGGTCGATCCCCAGGACGCGGCTCGCGCCTTCGGTCAATGACCCCCCGGAGCGGGGGTGGCGCCGATGGGCTTCAGCGCCTCGGCCGGCTTCGCGTCGGCGGCGGCCGGCCCGCCGATCTTCGCCTTGGCGTCCGCGACCGCGGCGGCCATCGCCTTGTCATCGGGAAAGCGCGCGGTCAGGAAGTGCATGTAGGAGGTGACGTCGGCGACCCGGCGTTTGGCGTCGAGATCGATGCGGCTCTCGCCGATGCGCTTCCCCTGGTTCCCGGTGTAGAGGATGCGCACCGGGCCCTCGCTCTCCTCGAGCGTGTTGTAGATCCCGCCGTACGAGCCGAGGATGAAATCGATCTGGGGAGCGCTCTTGGCGATGTCGTGCGCGTCTTCCTTGGAGACCGCCGCGAGGAGCACGACGATGTCCGATTTCGCCCGGACCTCGCTCAGCACGAGCTGGACCATCTCCTCGGGGCCGGCGACGCCGAGGTTGTCCCCCGCCGGGCCGGCCTTCTGCCAGACCGGACTGTAACGGATGACGCCCATGACGCCGATCTTGACCGGCTTGCCGCTCGTCCCCTTGACCTCGACGATCGCGTAGGGCGGGAAGACGGTGCTCTTCGATCCCTGCTTCACGATGTTGGTCGAGATGAAATCCATCTTGAGGTCTTTGGTGCGCTGGATGAAGTCGTCGTAGCCGAGGGTGAGGTCGCGCTCGCCGACGTTGACGACCTTGTAGCCGAGCTTCGCCATGAAGTCGAGGAGCGCCGCGGTGCGGAGATCGCCGATCTCGGACGGGTTGTCGGCGAAGTTCCCGGAGTCGAGGAGCACGAGGGGCGTCTGCGGGTAGTTCGTCTTGAGCTGATTGACGAGCCACGCGCGCTTCGCGAGCCCGCCCGCCGGGTTCAGCTTGCAGCCGCAGTCCTCGAGATAACCGATGACGTCGCCGGTGTAGAGCAGCTCCAGCTCGGGCGCCTTGCCGGCGGCGACGAGGCCTCCGTCGGGGACGTCGAGCGGCTTCGGAACGCTGGCCGGCGCACCGGGCTTCGCCGGCGGTGCTGCCGCCGCCCCCGAAAAGAGAAACGCGATCGCAAGCACGCCCCGCGCCCAAGACGACGTGTTCATCGGCCCACCTCCGGAACGACCGTAAGACCCGAGGGAGTATAAGGAGGGCCCGTGGCTGCTGCCACACGACGGAGGTCCCCCCGTGCTGCCGCTCGTCCTCGCCTCGGCGTCGCCCCGCCGCCGGGAGCTGCTCGCCGTCCTGGGACTCCGCTTCGACGTTCGCCCGGCCGACGTGGACGAGTCGCCGGCCCCGGGCGAGCGCCCCGAGGAGCACGTCGTTCGCCTCGCCGCGGCGAAGGCGGCCGCCGTCGCGCACGCCGTTCGCCTGGGCGGGGTCGACGCCCTCGTCCTCGCCGCCGACACGACGGTCGCTCTCGCCGGCGAGATCCTGGGGAAGCCCGGCGGCGAGGACGGCGCCCTCGCGATGCTCCGCCGCCTCGCCGGCCGGACGCACGAGGTGCTCACCGCGTGCCGTGTCGTCCGCACCGACGACGGGCGCACGGCGGCGGCGCTCGCCGTCACCCGCGTCACCTTCGCGCCGTGGGACGAGCGACGCGCGCGCTGGTACGTCGGGACCGGCGAGCCGATGGACAAGGCGGGCGCCTACGGCATCCAGGGCCACGGCGTGTTCCTCGCCGAAGGGATCGACGGATCGTGGAGCAACGTGGTCGGTTTGCCGCTCGAGACGCTTCCGAGATTGTTCGAGCAGGTCGGTTGCGACCTCCTCCACCACATGGAATCGGCCCGTCGCGGGTGATACCCTTTCGCCTCCCATGCCGACACACGAAGAAGATCGCTTCGTCGACCGTCACGTCGGTCCGCGAGAGGACGACGTCCGCGAGATGCTGCGCGCGCTCGCCTCGGACAGCCTCGACGATCTCCTCGCCCGAGCGCTCCCGGCCGGGATCGGCCTGACGCGCTCGCTCGACCTCCCGCCCGCGCTCACGGAAGCCCAGGCGATGGACGCGCTCGCCGCGCTCGCGGGAAAGAATCGCCTCTTCCGCTCGTACATCGGCCTCGGCTATCACGGCACCCTCGTTCCCGCGGTGCTCCGGCGGAACGTCCTCGAGAACCCGGGCTGGTACACGCAGTACACGCCGTACCAGGCGGAGATCTCGCAGGGCCGCCTCGAGGCGATGCTGAACTTCCAGACCCTGATCATCTCGCTGACCGGGCTGCCGGTCGCGAACGCCTCGCTGCTCGACGAGGGGACGGCCGCCGCCGAGGCGATGGCGCTCACCGCGCGCGTGCACGAGGGTGACGTTCACGGGAAGTGCTTCTTCGTCTCGGAGCGGTGTCACCCGCAGACGATCGAGGTCGTGCGCACGCGCGCGAAGCCGCTCGGCCTGCCGGTCGTCGTCGGCGACCATGCGTCGTGGGATTTCTCGCGCCCGACCTTCGGCGCGCTCGTGGCCTACCCGGCGACCGACGGCGCCGTCCTCGACTACTCGCCCTTCGTGACGCGGGCGCACGCCGCGGGCAGCCTCGTCGTCGTCGTCGCCGATCTCCTCGCCCTCACCCTCCTCCGCCCGCCGGGCGAGTTCGGCGCCGACGTCGCCGTCGGGAGCGCGCAGCGATTCGGCGTGCCGATGGGGTTCGGCGGGCCGCACGCGGCGTTCATGGCGGTGCGCGACGAGTTCAAGCGCCAGATCCCGGGCCGCCTCGTCGGCGTCTCGAAGGACACCGCGGGGCGTCCGGCCTATCGCATGGCGCTCCAGACGCGCGAGCAGCACATCCGGCGCGAGAAGGCGACGAGCAACATCTGCACCGCGCAGGTCCTCCTCGCCGTGATGGCGTCGATGTACGCCGTCTATCACGGGCCCGAAGGGCTCCGCGCGATCGCGGCCCGCGTCCGCCGCTTCACCCTTCGCCTCGCCGCGGCCCTCCGGGCGAGCGGGTACGCCGTCGGCCCCGAGCTGGCGTTCGACACGCTGCGCGTCGGCCGCGGCCCCATGGCGAGCGCCGAGATCGTGAAGCGGGCCCTCGCACGCGGGATCAACCTCAGGACGTTCGACGGCGGCGACCTCGGCATCGCGCTCGACGAGACGGTGGGCGAGCCGGATCTCGCCGACCTCCTCGCGATCTTCGGCGCGCACGAGGCCGGCGAGCCGGACGTCGCGATCCCGCTCCCCCACCGCCGCACGAGCGAGATCCTCGCGCACCCGGTTTTCCACGCGTACCGGTCGGAGACCGAGATGATGCGCTACCTGAAGCGCCTCGAGTCCCGCGACCTGTCGCTGACGACGTCGATGATCCCGCTCGGCTCGTGCACGATGAAGCTCAACGCGGCGTCGGAGATGCTGCCGATCTCCTACCCGGGCTTCGCGTCGCTCCACCCGTTCGTCCCGAACGACCAGGCCGAGGGCTACCGCGCGCTCACCGATTCGCTCGCGCGCTGGCTCGCCGAGCTCACCGGCTTCGCGGCGGTCTCGCTCATGCCGAACGCCGGCTCGCAGGGCGAGTACGCCGGGATGCTCGTCATCCGCGCGTATCACGAAGCCCGCGGCGACGCGAAGCGCGACGTGTGCCTCATCCCGATCTCCGCGCACGGCACGAACCCGGCCTCGGCAACGATGGCGGGGATGAAGGTCGTCGTCGTCGCGTGCGATGCGCAGGGGAACGTCGACCTCCCCGACCTGCGCAAGAAGGCGGCGGAGCATCACGACTCCCTCGCCGCGATCATGGTCACCTACCCGTCGACGCACGGCATCTTCGAGGAGTCGATCCGCGAGCTGTGCACGATCGTCCACGAGGCCGGGGGTCTCGTCTACCTCGACGGCGCCAACATGAACGCGCTCGTCGGCGTGTGTCGGCCGGGCGATCTCGGCGCCGACGTCTGCCACCTGAACCTCCACAAGACGTTCTGCATCCCGCACGGCGGCGGCGGGCCCGGGATGGGTCCGATCGGCGTCGCCGCAAAGCTCGCGCCCTATCTGCCGCGGCATCCGTTCGCCGACGTCGGCGGCGCCGAAGGCATCGGCCCCGTGTCCGCGAGCCCGTGGGGCAGCGGGAGCATCCTCCCGATCAGCTGGGCCTACATCGCGATGATGGGAGCGGACGGCCTGAAGCGCGCGACCGAGGTCGCCGTCCTGAACGCGAACTACATCGCGCGACGCCTCGCCCCGCACTACCCGCTCGTCTATCGAGGCCGCGCGGGCACCGTCGCCCACGAGTGCATCGTCGACGTCCGTCCGATGCGCGCGACGGCCGGGATCGAGGTCGAGGACGTCGCGAAGCGGCTCATGGACTACGGCTTCCACGCCCCGACGATGTCGTGGCCGGTCCCCGGCACGCTCATGATCGAGCCGACCGAGAGCGAGTCGAAGGAAGAGCTCGACCGCTTCTGCGACGCGATGATCGCGATCCGCGAAGAGATCCGCGAGATCGAGGAGGGACGCGCCGATCGCGCGATCAACCTCCTCAAGATGGCGCCGCACACCGCCGAGACGGTCACGGCTGAAGCGTGGGACCGTCCCTACTCGCGCGAGCGCGCCGCGTTTCCCGACGCCGGCACGCGGGCCCACAAGTTCTGGCCTTCGGTCGGACGCGTCGACAACGCCTACGGCGACCGGAACCTCGTCTGCGCGTGCCCGCCTCTCGAGGCCTACGCCGAGAAATAAGGGGACAGCTACCGAACTTCTAGCCGGCGAGCGCCGCGTAGCGTCCCGAGTCGAGGAGCGCGTCGAGCTCGGCGGGCACCGTGACTGTGAGCTTGCAGATCCAGCCGGCGCCGTGCGGATCGGCGTTGATCGTCTCGGGCTTGTCGCCGAGGAGGCCGTTGACCTCCGCGACGGTTCCCGAGATCGGGGCGTAGATCTCAGAGACCGCCTTGACCGACTCGATCGTGCCCAGAACCTCGCCCTGCGCCACGGTCCGTCCGACGGCGGGCAGCTCGACGTAGACGATGTCGCCGAGCTCTTTCTGGGCGAAATCGGTGATCCCCATCGTCGCGGTCGTTCCCGCGGTCAGGACCCACTCGTGCTCTTTGGTGTACCGGCGATCGCTGGGAAACATCGTCATCTCACCCTCTTGTAGAACGGCGTCGGAATGACGACCGCGGGCTCGGCGCGCCCGCGGATCTCGACCTCGAAGCGTGTCCCGGGCTCGGTCAGCGCGACCGGAAGGTAGGCGAGCCCGATGTTCTTCTTGAGATAGGGCGCGAAGGTGCCGCTCGTCACGACGCCGACCGGCGTGCCGGAGGAGAGCGCCGTGTGGCCGTGGCGCGCGATCGCGCGCCCCTCGGTCTCGAAGCCGACGAGCTTGCGCGTGATTCCCTCGGCCTTCTGGCGGAGGAGCACGTCCCGCCCGAGGAATTCGCCCTTGTCGAGCTTCAAGATCCAGCCGAGGTCGGCCTCGAGCACCGTCGTCGTGTCGTCGATGTCGTTCCCGTAGAGCGCCATCTTCGCCTCGAGGCGGAGCGTGTCGCGCGCGGCGAGCCCCGCGGGGACGAGCCCCACCGGGCGGCCCGCCTCGAGGAGGGCATCCCAGATCCCTTCCGCCGACTCGGCGGGACAATAGATCTCGAAGCCGTCTTCCCCGGTGTAGCCGGTGCGCGAGACGATGCAGCTCGTACCGGCAACTTCCGTCTTATCGAAGGCGTAGTACTTCATCGCCGGGAGAGCGGCGCGCGTCAGCGGCTGCAGGATCTCCTGCGCCTTCGGGCCCTGGAGGGCGATCTGGCCGTAGAGGTCGGAGACGTCCCGGACGCGAACGTCGAACCCCTTGGCGTGGTAACGGAGCCAGTCGAGATCCTTCGGCGTGTTCCCCGCGTTGATGACGAGAAGATAGTCGTCCTCCGCGAGCTTGTAGACGAGGAGGTCGTCGACGAACGTCCCCTCCGGTGTCGTCAGCGCGCTGTACTGGATCCGTCCCGGCGTGAGCCGCGACACGTCGTTCGACGTCACGTGCTGCAGGTAAGGGAGCGCCTCCGCCCCGCGCACCTCGGCCTCGCCCATGTGGCTGACGTCGAACAGCCCGGCGCGCGTGCGCACCGCCATGTGCTCGTCGATGACACCGGTGTACTGGACCGGCATGTCCCAGCCCGCGAACGAGACCATGCGCGCGCCGGCCTTGCGGTGCGCGCGGTTCAAGGGCGTCGACTTGACCGAAGGAACGCTCACGAACCCTCCCCGGGCGCGCGATGTTAGCAGGTCGAAGCAGCGAGCGCGCGACCGATCGCCTCTCCCGTCGCGTCCTCGTCAGGCCTCGCGGCGACGGCATGAGCGGGGAGATGCGCGTCCTCGAGGGCGGCCGCGGTCGTCGCCCCGATCGCGACGCGCTTGACGCGGGAGAGGGCCTCCACGAGCGCCTGCTTCTTCTCGGCCGCCGCCTCGAGCCACAGCGTGAGCGACGACGGCGCGGTGAACGCGACCGCCGCGAACGCTCCCGCGATCGCGCGCTCGGCGAGCGGCCGCGCCATGTCGGACGCGATCGTGCGGTAGAGCGGCGCCTCGTCGACGCGCGCGCCCGCTCCGCGGAGAGCGGCGGCGAGGAGCGCCGGCCCTCCCTCCGGCTTGACGACGAGCACGCGCGCGCCCTCGCCGAGGCGCGGGCGGAGCGCCTCGACCAGACCCGCAGCGCGCGGATCGGCGGCGACGACGTCGACCGTCACGCCGGTCCCGCGGAGCGCCTCGGCGGTACGCTCGCCGACGGCGGCCACCTTGAGACCGCTCGGCAGGGAACGACGGTCGCGCGCGGCGAGACGGAGGGTCAGCGCCTTGACACCCTGCCCGCTCGTCGCGACGAGCCAGTCGTAGCCGGCGAGCGCGTCGAGCGCGCGCTCTCCGGGCGCGGGATCGAGCGGCTCGACCTGAACGGCCGTCGGCGCGAGCTCGATCGCGATCGTCCCCGCGTAACGGGAGACGAGCGAGGGCCAGCTCCCCGCCGGGCGCGTGACGAGCACGCGCGCGGGAGGCGGACCGGTCACGAGAGGCGACCGGCGAGAGATGCGCCGAGCGACGCGGCGTCTTCGGCGGGGCCCGCGGCCGTGTCCCGCTGCACGGCGCCGGTCTCCGCGTCCCCGACCATCGCCTCGAGAACGATCCGGCCGCCGGACACCTGCGCGAAAGCGGCCGCGGGGGCGAGGCATCCCGCCCCCAGCTCTGCGAGGAAGGCGCGCTCGGCGGTCACGGCCGCGCGCGCGGCGGGATCGTCGAGCGCGGCGACGAGCTGTCGTGTCTCCGCATCGTCCGCGCGCGTCTCGAGACCGAGCGCACCTTGGCCCGGCGCCGGGAGGCAGATCTCCGTCGGGATCGGCGCGCGCGGCGGCGTCGCCAGGCCGAGGCGCTCGATCCCGGCGACGGCGAGGACGAGCGCGTCGAACTCGCCGCGCTCGAGCTTCTTCACGCGCGTGTCGACGTTGCCGCGGACCGCGACGAAGCGCAGGTCGGCGCGCCTCGCCTTGAGCTGGCACTGGCGCCTCGGGCTTCCGGTCGCGACGAGGGCGCCCTCTTTCAGAGCGTCGAGGCGAGCGACGTCGCGCGCGATGAGCGCGTCCCGCGCGTCGTGGCGCTTCGGGATCGCCGCGAGCGTCAGGCCGCCGGGCAGTTCCGTCGGAAGGTCCTTGAGGCTGTGCACCGCCAGATCGATCGTGCCGGCGAGGAGCGCGTCCTCCAGCTCCTTCACGAAGAGCCCCTTGCCGCCGGCCGCGGTGAGCGAGGCGTCCGTGTTCCGGTCGCCTTCGGTGCGGACGATCGTGATCGGGACCGCGAGACCGGGATGCGCCCGCTCGAGCCAGGCTGCGACCATGCGGGACTGAGCGAGCGCGAGCGGGCTCCCGCGCGAGCCCAGACGGATCGTCGTCACTCGTCCTTCCCCCCGGAGATCGCGTGGGTCGGCCCCGAGGCTTCGTCGCCGTTCCCGCCCTCGGCGAGATCGAGCCCGAAGATCTCGCGGTAGAGCGCGGTGCGCGCCGCGGCCTCGCCGCGCTCCGCCGCGGACTTGAGCGCCATGATCGGCGTGTGGAGCACCTTCTGGATGAGCGACCGCGCCAGCTCCTCGACGACGGCATGCTGCTCGGGAGAGAGCGATCCGAGGCGGCGGTGGAAGCGCTCGATCTCGTCGTGCCCGAGCTGATGGAGCTGCTGGCGGAGCGCCGCGATCGTCGGCGACAGATCGACCGCCTGGCGCCAGCGATCGAAAGCGACGACTTCCGCGTCGAGCATCCGTCGCGCCTCCTCGGCTGCGCGGCGCCGCTCGTTCAGCCCGGCGTCGACGACGTCCTGGAGGTCGTCGACGTCGTAGAGATAGACGCCGTCGAGATCGCCGGCGGACGGTTCGACGTCGCGGGGCACCGCGATGTCGACGATGAAGAGCGGCCGTCCCTTGCGCGAGCGCAGCGCTTCCTTGACGTGCGACCGGAGCACGACCGGCTGTGTCGCCGCTGTCCCGGTGACCACGATGTCGACCCGGGAGAGCTGGACCTGTCTCTCGTCCCACGGAACCGCGCGCCCGCCGAGCGAGGTCGCGAGGTCGAGCGCCCGCGCGTAGGTGCGATTCGTCACGGTGAGGTCGCGCACGCCCTGGCTCTCGAGGTGCCGCGCGGCCAGCTCCGACATCTTGCCGGCGCCCATGAGGAGGACGGAGCACCCTTCGAGATCGTCGAAGATCGTCCGCGCGAGGGTCGAGGCGGCGTAGGCGACCGAGACCGCGTGGCGCGAGATTCCCGTCGCGGTGCGGACGCGCTTGGCGGCGGCGAGGGCATGCTGCATGAGACGGTCGAGGACCGGTCCCACCGCGTGCGCCTCCCGCGCGAGCGCGTACGCCCGCTTGACCTGGCCCAAGATCTGGGGCTCGCCGAGCACCATCGAGTCGAGGCCGCAGGCGACCGCGAAGACGTGGTGGGCCGCCTGGAGCCCTTCGTGGACGTAGACGTGCTGCTCGACCGTCTCCGGAGCGATCCCCCGCTCGCGCGCGAGGAACGCGCGGATCGCCTCGGGGGCGGGGCGGCCGTCGACGGTGCGTGTCAGGATCTCGACGCGGTTGCAGGTCGCGACGATGAGCGCCTCGGCCGCGCCCCCTTCGTCGCGGAGGCGCGCGAGCGCCGCGGGGATCCCGTCCTCGGGGAAGCACGCCTGCTCGCGGAGCGAGAGCGGCGCGCTCCTGTGGTTCATCCCCACGAGCGTGAGCATCAGCGCACCATGCCGACGAAGGTCAGGAGCGCGAGGGCGAATCCGGCGATGACGAGGATCGCCGAGCGCCGCCCGCGCACGCCGCCGGCGAAGCGCGCCCACAGGATGACCGCGAAGACGATCCACGCGAGGAGCGGGAAGATCTCCTTCAGGCCCCACAGGAAGATCCGGTCGTGGACGAGGTCGCTGTAGACCATCCCGGTCGCGATGCCGAGCGTCAAGAGCGGAAATCCGTAGAGCATCGCCTGGAAGCCGAGACGGTCGAGCGACTCGAGCGCGGGGAGGCGCTCGAGCACCGCGAGCGAGCGCTTCTCCTTGAGGGCGCGCTCCTTGACGAGGAAGAGGAGGCTCATCGCGAACGCGACGGCGAGCGCGGCGACGCCCATCGTCGCGATCACCGTGTGGAAGACGAACCAGCCGTGCGTCGGAAGCTCGCCGACCTCGCGCCCGCCCTGGAGCGCGAAGCCGACGAGGAGCATGAGCTCGGAGATCGGCGGCAGCACGAGCGCCGCGGCGGAGACCCGCGACCGGAACCAGAGGGCGAGGTGGAGCGTCAGGACGAGGAAGCCGAGCGTGAGCATGTATTCCGGACCGTTCCGGATCGGAATGGAGCCGGACGCGACGACGGTGGCCACCCCGGCGAGCTCGAGCGCCCACGCGAGGCCCAGGACGGCGGCGCCGGCGTTCGAAAACTTCGCGCTGCGGCGCAGCTCGCCGAGCGCGGCGAGGGCTACGCCGATCGCCTGCACCCCGAGAGCGATCCCGAGAAGGATGCGCGCCATGGCCGCGCAGCCTACCACCTACGCGAGGAGAGCGGCCAACTCCCGGAGCGCGGCATCTTGCAGGGTCGCGAGCTGACGGTAACGCTTGAGATCGAGGCACCCGAGCCGGCGCGCGAGGTAGAGGAAGTACCGGATCTCGAGCATCCCGCGGTGCGCCGAAGCGAGCGCGCGCTTCGCGTCGGGATCGTCCTCCGCGGCGGAGGCCGCCGCGACGAGGGAGCCGCCGCTCCTCGCGACGGCGCCTCGGATCTCGCGCGCGAGGTCTTCGCCTTCGGGACGCGCGAACGCCTTCACCGCCTGATAGACCGCGACCGCGAAGTGGTCGGTCGCGCGGAAGGCGCGCACGCGCCGCCCCGCCTCGGAGTCGGCGGGCGCTTCGGGAACGGCCGGCATCAGAGCGTCCATCGGCGCTCCCTCGGATTCCACCGCCACACCCTGAGGCGCGTCGTCGGCCCGAAGAGGACGACGGCGTAGAGCCCCTCGTGGCCGTCGGTGACGTAGAGCGTGCCGGACGACGACGCGCCGAGCGGCGAGAACGAGACGAGATCGGAGACGCCGAAGCGAACCGGATCGTCGCCGGTCTGCACCCGTCCCGTGCCCGGCGGCGCCTCGGGGAACGAGCCGCCGGGTGGAAAGCCGAGCGTGACGTGATCGACGCGGGCCGAGAGCGACTGGTCGCCCGAGACGACGGCATCGACGCCGCGCGTGATCTCGGCGGTCCTGAGCCCGTTGCCGTTTCCGTCGCGCACCTCGCGCCAGGTCCAGTCCGCGCCTTGCTTCCGGAACTGGAAGCCGGTCGTCGTGCCGGAGGTCGTGCTCTTCCATCGCTGCGAGGAGAACAGAGTCGCCATCGCGCGCGCCCCGGCCGCGGCGCGCCCCGCATCGCGGAGCTGCGCCGCGGCCGGCAGGGTGACGGCGAGCGCGATCGCCGCGATCGCGAGGACCGCCAGCATCTCGACGAGAGAGGTGCCCCGCTCGGCCGTCACGGCGCGATTCACTTCGCCTTCGCGACGACCAGGTAGGGGCGCAGCTTCTCGAGCGACTTCTCGCCGATCCCCTGGATCTTGAGGAGGTCGTCGACGCTTCCGTACGCGCCGTTCTTCTCGCGGAACGCGAGGATGCGCGAGGCGAGCGACTTCCCGATGCCGGGGACCGCCTCGAGGTCCGCCGACGTCGCGGTGTTGATGTCGACCGGCCGGAGATCTTGCGACGCGGCGTGCGCCGCGGCGGGCGCCGAGGCGCGCGACGGGGCGGACCAGGCGAGGAGCGGGAGCGCCAAGGCGAAAACGAGGATCGGGACGATGCGCGAGCTTCTGAGCATGCGGGCCTCCGGAGGTGAGCGCCGCGCTCCGTTGCGCGGCGGTCTTCCGAAGGGCAACGCCGATGCCAGCCGGGACGGCGCGCGGATCGCGGGTTTCGTCGTCCGCGGAGCGTCCGCGGCGTCCGCTCGGGCGCCTTCGCGTTACGCCGCGCCGCGCACCTGGAGGAGCTCGGCCACGATCGACACCGCGATCTCCTCGGGGGTCTCGCCGCCGATCGGCAGGCCGATGGGGCAGCGCACGGCGGCGAGCGCCTCTTCGGCGATCCCGTCCTGCTGGAGGAGCTCGCGGAAGATGACCGCCTTCTTCCGCCGGCTTCCGATGAGCCCGACGTAGCGGAGCGGGCGGCCGACGACGTGCTTGAGCGCGAGCCGGTCGGTCGCGTGGCAGCGCGTCACGACGGCGACGAAGCATCCGGGGTCGAGATCGGGCACGCCGGCCTCGTAGCGCGCGTCGCAGCGGAAGACGCGCCCGACGCCTGCGGCCCGCGCCGCCTCGCACATCGGCTCGCGGTCGTCGACGATCTCGGGGGCGAAGCCGACGCGCGCGGCGAGCGTCGCGAGTGCCAGGCCCACGTGCCCCGCGCCGAAGACGACGAGCCTCGCCCCGGGGCCGAGCACTTCCAGGAGGACCTCGGCCGTGCCGCCGCACGCCATCCCGAGCGCGTTCTCCCCGGTCTCGGTGAAGGTGTAGGTGCGGAGCTGCGGCGGCTTTTCGGACCCGCCGAGCAGCTCCCTGGCGTCGGCACCGATCATCGCCTCGAACGCGCCGCCGCCGATCGTTCCCGACGTCGTGCCGTCGGCGCGGACGAGCATGCGAGCGCCCGGCCCGCGCGGCGTCGAGCCGCTCGCCCGCACGATCGTCGCGAGCACGCAGCGCCGTCCGCGCTTGACCTCGTCCAGGAGCTCTGCGAGGACAGGCAGCATGGGGGCCGGCGTTACATCCTCGCCTTGAGGATGTCGAAGAAAATCACGACGCCGAAGAACGCGAGCAGGAAGACGAAGCCGACCGTCATGACGCGCTCCTTGACGCGGTCGGAGAAGTCCCGCCTGAGGAGGCCTTCGAGCGCGAGGATGAGGATGTGTCCGCCGTCCAGGACCGGGATCGGCATGAGGTTCAGGATCCCGAGCTGCAGGCTGATGAAGGCGAGGATCGTGAAGAACTGCTCGGCCGCGCGGACCGCCTCGCGCGAGACGCGCGCGATCTCGATCGGGCCCGAGAGCGCCCTCATCGAGATCTTCGCGGTGACGAGCTTGCCCAAGGTCTGGAAAACCGTGCGCGTCGTGTCCCCCGCCCAGCCGCAGGCGGCGACGAACGCGTCGCCGGCGCCGAGGTCGCGATGGACCCGGTTCCCGTCGGCGAACATCACGCCGATCTTCCCCTTCCCGTCCTCGTCGGCCGGGGTGACCGTGACGTCGCGGCGCGCTCCGCCCCGTTCGATCGTCATCGCCACCGGCTTGCCGGCGCTCCGCTCGAGGATCGCGCGGATCTCGAGCTCGCCCTGCGGAGTGCGGCCCTCGATCGCGACGATGCGGTCCATGCGCTCGAGACCTGCGCGGCTCGCCGGCGAGCCGCCCATGACCATGTCGACGCGCGGCGGCCCGTTACCCTCCTGGACGACGCGCCAGCCCGGCCAGCCGAGGTGGTAGACGACGTCGTGGCCGGTCCCCATCGAGAGCGTGACGCGGGCGCCGTCGCGCTCGAGCGTCACCGGCTTCGTCTGGTCCGGCGAGAGCAGGATCTCCTCCTGCTGCGTCATCGGATCGCGCGCGTCCTTGCCGCCGATCGCGACGACCTTGTCCCCCGCGCGCACGCCGGACTTCGCGGCGTCGAGCGCGGGGTCGACGTCGGCGACGACGGGGAACGCCTCGAGGCGGACGACGTCGTCCTTCCCCCAGACCGTGAAGACGAAGGTCATCGCGGCGATCGCGAGGAGGATGTTGAACGTCGCCCCAGCGACGAACACGAGGAAGCGCTGCCACCTCGGGCGCGAGCCGAACTCCTCGGGGGCGCCGGTCTTGTTCTCGTCGGCCTCGTCGCCGGCGAGGCGCACGTAGCCGCCGAGCGGGATCGCGGAGACCTTGTACTCGGTCTCGCCGCGGCGGAAGCCGAAGAGCCTCGGTCCGAACCCGAGCGAGAAGACCGGCACGCCGATCCCGAACGCCTTCGCGACGAGGAAGTGTCCCAGCTCGTGCACGAAGACGAGGATGCCGAGGACGAGGATGAAGGAGAGGAGGGTCTCACCGATCTGGATCAGATGCGTCACGACTTGACTCCGCAATCGAGCAGCTTCGCCGCCGCCGCGCGGGCGCGACGGTCGGCGTCGAGGAGGTCGGCCAGGGTTCCCGCGGGTGCGTCGCCGAGTGCGACGAGCACCGCGCGAACGGTGTCGGGAATGTCGAAGAATCCCGCGCGCCCGGCGAGGAACGCCTCGACCGCGATCTCGTTCGCCGCGTTCAGGACCGCCGGGGCCGCCCCGCCTCGCGCGAGCGCCTCGTAGGCGAGCGGCAGGCACGGGAAGCGCTCGAGGTCGGGCGCCTCGAACGCGAGCGGGCCCGCGCCGAGGAGGTCGAACGGCGGCAGCGCCGCGGGCAGACGCCGCGGGTAGGTCAGCGCGTACTGGATCGGGTGGCGCATGTCGGTCACGCCGAGCTGCGCCTTGAACGATCCGTCCGTCATCTCGACGAGCGAGTGCACGACGCTCTTCGGGTGGACCACGACCTTGATCCTCTCCCCGGGAAGGCCGAACAGCCAGTGAGCCTCGATGACCTCGAGCCCCTTGTTCATGAGCGTCGCCGAATCGATCGTGATCTTCGGCCCCATGACCCACGTCGGATGGCGGAGCGCCTGCTCGGGGCCGGCGCCGGCGAGGGCGCGCGCGTCCATCGTGCGGAACGGGCCGCCCGACGCGGTGAGCCAGAGCGCCTTGATCTCCGCGCGGTCCTCACCCCGCAGACACTGGTGGATCGCGTTGTGCTCGCTGTCGATCGGCAGAATCGCCGAGCCGGTCTCGTTCGCCCGCGCCGTGAGGAAGGCCCCCGCGGCGACGAGCGCTTCCTTGTTGGCGAGCGCGAGGTCTTTCCCCGCATCGATCGCGGCGTACGCGGGCTCGACCCCGGCGGCGCCGACGAGCGCGCAGACGACGGTCGCGGCCTCGGGGTGGCGTGCCGCCTCGAAGAGCCCGTCGCGGCCGTGCACCACGCGCGTTCCGGCCGGCACCTCGGAGCGGAGCGCCGACGCCGCCTCGGCGTCCGAGACGGCGACGAGCGCGGGGCGGAAGCGCCTCGCCTGGTCCGCGAGGAGCGCGACGTTCCGCCCGCCGGTGAGCGCGACGACGCGGAAGGCGCCGGGCATCGACGCCACGACGTCGAGCGTCTGGCGTCCGATCGATCCGGTTGCGCCCAAGAGGGCGAGGCCCTTCGCCATTGTCTCAGATCACTCCCACGAGAAATGCCCGCCAGTAATAGTAGAGGACGGGGGCCGCGACCATCAGGCTGTCGACGCGATCGAGCACTCCCCCGTGGCCGGGGAGGAGGGACGAGGAGTCCTTGGCGCCGGCGGCGCGCTTCAGGAGGCTCTCGGCGAGGTCGCCCGCGATCCCCGCGGCGCAGAGGAGCGTCCCGAGGACGGCGGCGTGAACGATCGAAAGGCGCTGAAAGAACCAGAAATGGGCCAGCCCCGCGCCGAAAAGACTCGCCGCCCAGCCGCCGAGGACGCCCTCCCAGGTCTTCTTCGGCGAGATGGACGGGGCGAGAGGGTGTTTCCCGAACGCGCTCCCGAGGTAGTAGGCGCCGGTGTCCGAGAGGGTCGCGCAGACCATGGCGAGCATGAGGAGGTCGGAGCCGTTCTCGCCGGGGACCGCCCGGAGCGCGGCGCAGTGGGCGAGCCCGACGCCGACGAGAGCGACGGGGACGATCGTTCCCGTGATCGCGTCGAGCATCGCCTCGGCGCCCGCGCGAGCGACCATCGCGCCCACGGGGATCACGAGGAAGAGCGCGACCAGCACGTCGATCGGGTCGAGCCGCGGCGAGAGACCGGCGTAGGCCCAGACGAAGGCGAGGCTCGCGATCGTTCCACCCCAGCGGAACGGCTTCGCCCCGCGTGTCTCGAAGAGGCCGAGCGCCTCCCACGCGGCGAGCCCGACGACGGCCGCGAGCGCCGCGAGGAAGAGCGGGAACGGCGCCTTCTTGCAGAGGTACCAGGCGGCCGGGATCAGGAGGGACGCGGTGAGGAGGCGCGTCATCCTTGCACGAGCGCCGGCGACCCTTCCGCCGCTTCGCGCGGCGAGAGCCCGCCGAAGCGCCGCTCGCGCGTCTGGTACTCGAGGAGCGCGGCGAGGAGGTGGTTCCTCCGGAAGTCGGGCCAGAGCACCTCCGACACGACGAGCTCGGCGTAGGCGATCTGCCAGAGCAGGAAGTTGGAGACGCGCATCTCGCCCCCGGTCCGCACGACGAGGTCGGGCTCCGGCTGCCCCGCCGTGTAGAGGCTCTTCGCGAACGAGGCCTCGTCGACCTCCTCGGGACGGACGCCGAGGCGGATCAGCGCGCGGCAGGCGTCGACGATCTCCGCGCGGCCGCCGTACGAGAGGGCGAGGTTGAGCACGAGCCCTTCGTTCGCGCGGGTCGCCTCGACGGCGCGATGCAGCTCGTCCTGGACCGCCGGCGGCAGCTCATGCATCCGGCCGACGACCTGGACGCGGACGCCGTTCCGGTGCAGGTCGTCGAGCTCCTTGCGCAGGTACTCGCGGAGAAGGTCCATCAGGAAGTCGACCTCGGCCTTGGGCCGCTTCCAGTTCTCCTTCGAGAACGCGTAGACGGTGAGCACCTGGAGGTCGAGGCAGCCGCACGCCTCGACGATGTCCCGGACCGAGGCGATGCCCGCGCGATGGCCGGCGATCCGCGGAAGATGCCTCTTCCGCGCCCAGCGCCCGTTGCCGTCCATGATGAGGGCGACATGGCGAGGCAGACGCGCGAGATCGAGCTGCCGGAGCAGCCTCTCCCCTTCGCTCCCCGGGGGTGCCAGTCGCGTTAGGTTCGCCATTCCCTCGCCGTGAAAAGTGAAGCGCGGGCGAATCTTAATGCCTTCTCCGCGAGAGCGGCAACCCGTGCCTAAAGCTTGTCGCCGTAGCCTTGCGGGTGCGCCCGATGCCAGGTCCATGCGGTCTTGACGATCGCGTCCAGGCTCGGCCGTTTGGCCCGCCAGCCGAGGCGCCGGATCGCCCTCTCGGCCGACGCGACGAGGATCGCCGGGTCGCCGGCGCGCCTCGGCGCGCGCTCGGTCGGCGGCGCGGCGCCCGCCACACGTGTGACGGCGGCGACGACCTCGCGCACCGAGAACCCCTCGCCGTTCCCGAGGTTGAACGCGCCGGATTCGAGCGTGCCGCGCTCGATCGCCCCCAGGGCGAGCGCGTGGGCCTCGGCGAGGTCCATGACGTGCACGTAGTCCCGGACGCACGTGCCGTCCGAGGTGGGGTAATCCTCGCCGAGGATCGGCGTCGGCGCCCCGCCGTCGACGATCGACCCGAGGAGGCGCGGGATCAGATGCGACTCCCGATCCCCATGGTCCTCGCCGATCTCGCCGCTCTCGTGCGCGCCGGCGGCGTTGAAGTAGCGCAGCGCCGCATGGCGCAAGCCGTAGGCGCGCTGGTACCACTGGAGCACCCGCTCGATCGCGAGCTTGGTCTCGCCGTACGGGTTCGTCGGCAGGCAGGGATGCTCCTCGCGGATCGGCACGTCCCGCGGCTCGCCGTAGACGGCGGCCGACGAGGAGAAGACGAACGTCTTGACGTCGTGCTTGCGCATCGCGTCCAAGAGGACGAGGGTCTTGACCACGTTGTTCGCGTAGTACGCCGCCGGATCGGTCATCGACGCGCCGACGAGGCAGCTTCCGGCCATGTGGACGACCGCGTCGACGCTCCGGCCCGCGAAGATCCCGTCGAGCACCGACGCGTCGCCGAAATCGCCCTCGATGAACGTCGCGCGGCCCGCCGCGGCGCGATGGCCGAACGACAGGTCGTCGAGGATGATGACGTCGCGGCGCGCTTCCTCTTGGAGGTACCGCGCGACGTGGCTGCCGACGTAGCCCGCGCCACCCGTGACGAGAACCTGGCTCATCGGGCGCGCATGGTAACACCGTAATCGACCCGCTCGAGCGTGAGCGCGCGCGCCGCCGCGGTCGGTCCCGCGAGCCGCCTCTCGCCGGACGCGAGCACCTCGGCGATGCGCTGCGGGTCGAAGCGTCCGGCGCCGATCTCGAGGAGCGTGCCCACGATGTTGCGCACCATGTGCGTGAGGAAACCGTCGGCCGTGAACGCGAGCGCGTCGAGCGACGGACGGATCGCGACCCGCCGTGCGACGGTCATCGTCCGCACGCGATCGGCGACGACGCAGGACGCCGCCGCGAAGCCGGTGAAGTCGCGGCGCCCCGGCAGGAGCGTGAGCGCCGCGTCGATGGCATCGAGATCGAGGCGGCGCGTCGCGTGGAGCGCGTAGCGCGCGAGGAACGGATCGCCCGCCGGCGAGCGGTCGACGTAGTACGCGTACGTCTTCGCGATCGCGTCGTGCCTGGAGTGAAATCCGTCCGGCACCGTCGCGACGTCCTGCACCCGTATCGCGTCGGGGAGGATCCGCCGGAGCGCATGCGCGATCGCTGTGTCATCCTCGGCGAGCGCGACCGTGGCGTCGGCGACCTGGCCGCGTGCGTGCACGCCCGCATCGGTGCGGCCGGCCCCGCGCACGTTGACGCGCGTTCCGCCGTGCAGGCGCGCGAGCGCCTCCTCGACCGTCCCCTGGATCGTCGGCCGGTTCGGCTGGACCTGCCAGCCGGCGTAACCGGTCCCGTCGTAGGCGAGGTCGAGGCGGATCCGCCGCGCCGCCCTCGTCACCGGGCTGGCTTCGGCGTGAACGTCACGACGCGACGCGCCGTGTCTACCACGGCGCCGCCGCCGATCGGGATCGTCCACTTGCCGTCGCCGTGGCCGACGGGGATCCCGGTCACGACGGGAACTCCGAGCGGCAGCAGGTGGTCGCGAAGGACCTCCCGGACGTCGCGATCGCCCGGGAAGGTACGCGTCGTGCGCGGGACGAGCAGCTGGCCGACGAGCACCGCCGCCAGGCCGCGGAGCGCCCCCGCCATCTTCATGTGGTTGAGCAGACGGTCGATCCGGTACGCCTGCTCGCCCGCCTCCTCGAAGAAGAGGACCGAGCCGCGGAGATCGGGCATGTGGCGCGTGCCCAGGAGGTGCGTGAGCACCGTGAGGTTCCCGCCCATGAGCCGGCCGCGCGCCTTCCCGCCGGAGAGCACATCGCGCGCGGCAAGGGGGCGTTTCACGGCGCGGCCGGCGAGCATCGCGGCGAGCGACGGCGCGTGGAACGCCTCCTTCCGTCCGAGCTCCGCGACGAACGGCGCGTGGAGGCAGAGCGCCTTCGTCCGCGCGAGGAGGGCGCCCGCGAGCGCCGTGACGTCGCTGTAGCCGAGGAGCAGCTTCGGCTCCCGGACGAGCCGCGCCAGGTCGATGCGGTCGAGCAGGCGCGCGGTGCCGTAGCCGCCCCGCGCGAACCAGATCGCGTCGAGCGCTCGATCCTCGATCGCGGTCTCGAGATCGGCCTGACGCGCGGCGTCGTCCCCCGCGAAGTAGCCGTCGACCGCGCGAAGATGCTCGCCCTCGGCGGCACGGATCCCGCGCTTCGCGAGCGCTTCGAGACCGGCGTCGAGCGCCTCGGGAAGTACGGCGAACCCCGGAGCGACGACGCCCACGCGGTCGCCGCGCGCGAGGAGCGCGCTCATGCGTGAAATCCGCCGCCGCCGGTTCCGGCCACCCGGACCCGGCGGTAGCGAGCGTCGTCGGAGTCGTCCATAAGCCGAATTCTGTCCCCTTTCGGGGCGACGGTCATTCCTCTAGGAACGGGGTCTCCCCCGCCCTCCAGCAACCTACCCGGGAGCTTCGGCCGGGCCGGCCTCGAACGCTCCCCTATTTGGTCTTGCTCCGCGTGGGGTTTGCCGAGCCGCCGGCGTTGCCGCCGGCGCTGGTGCGCTCTTACCGCACCGTTTCACCCTTGCCGCCGGTACCGTGAGGCCCGGGACGCGGTGGCGCGACCGGGAGTACCGCCGGCGGTCTGCTCTCTGTTGCACTTTCCGTCCCGTCACCGGGCCTGGGGGTTACCCAGCACGCTGCCCTTCGGAGTTCGGACTTTCCTCCCCGGCGCTCGAGGCGCCGCAGCGACCATCCGTTCGGCTCCAACGACGATCCTCATTATGGCATCTTCATCGTCGTGCTCACCCGCCGCCACCCGCTCGTCCGGCAGCTCCGCGACCTGCGTCGCGATGCGGCGGCGCGTCGCGACGCCGGGCTCCTCGTCGCCGAGGGGGTCCATCTCGTGCAGGAGGCGCTCGCGTCGCACGCCACGATCGAGACCGCCGTCGTCGTGCCGCGGCTTCGCGATCTCCCCGAGGGGCGGGATCTGCTCGACGCCCTGAGACGGCGCGGGGTGACGATCGAGGAGGCGAGCGACGAGGTCCTGGACGCGCTGCAGGATGCGAGGGCGCCGCAGCCGGTTTTGGCCCTCGTGCGCCACGCGGCTCGGTCGCTGGACGACGTCATGAGCGGGCTGCCGCTCGTCGTCGTGGCCTGCGGGGTCCAGGACCCCGGGAACCTCGGCTCGCTCGTCCGCTCGACCGAGGCGGCCGGCGGGACCGGCCTCGTCGCGACGCCGGGAAGCGCCGATCTCACGCACCCGCGCACGGTGCGCGCGACGATGGGGTCGATTTTCCGCCTTCCGTCCGTCGCGGCGCAGCTCCCCGCGGTGATCGAAGCGGCGCGCGCCCGCGGCCTTCTCCTCCTCGGCGCCTCGCCCTCCGGGACGCCTTACGACGAAGCCCCGTGGACGAAGCCGGTGGCCCTCTTCCTCGGGGCCGAAGGCTCCGGTCTTCCCGAGGCGCTGAGGGGCGCTCTCGACGCCACGGTCGCGATACCGATGAGCGGAGCGGTCGAGAGCCTGTCGGTGGGAGCGGCCGGCGCCGTGCTCCTCATCGAGGCGGCTCGGGCGCGACGAAGAGCCTAGCGGCGGATGATGCGAAGGCGCGGACGCTCCGGCGCCTCGTGCGCGGGGGGATCCTCCGCGACCGGAGGCTCGGGATCGGGGACGGCGACCGGCCGCGGCGGCTCGGCCTCGCGCTCCGCCGCGATCGGGAGGGTGAACGAGAAGATCGTGCCCTCGCCCGGAGTGCTCGTCGCGTGGATGACGCACCCGTGCAGCCGCAGGATGTTCCGCACGATCGCGAGCCCGATGCCGGTCCCTTCCTTTCCGCCTTCGCCCGCGCGGCTTCCCGCCTGATAGAAGCGATCGAAGATCTTCTCGAGATCCTCGCGCGCGATCCCACTTCCGGTGTCCTTGACGTGGACGAGCGCGAAGCCGGGCTTGCCGCGCGCGAACTCGATCGCGATCGAGCCGCGGTCGCGGTTGAACTTCACGGCGTTCGAGAGGAGGTTCACGAAGACCTGGAGGATCTTGTCCCGGTCGGCGCGCACGAGGAGCGCGGGATCGGCCGCCGTGCGCGTGACGCGCAGCTCCTTCGCCTCGATCTTCTCGCGCAGGAGCGCGAGCGCCTCGTCGGCGACCGCCGCCGGCGGAAAGACGCGCAGGTCGATGGCGCCGCCGTCGCGGTCCATCCGGGCGAAGGCGAGGAGGTTGTCGATCATCGCGATGAGACGGTCGATGTTGCGCAGCGAGAGCGAGAGCCCCTGCTTCTGCTCGTCGTTGATCGGCCCGAGCCGCCCCTTGAGGATCATCTCGGTGTAGCCGCGGATCGATACGAGCGGCGTCTGCAGCTCGTGGCTGACGTTCGCGAGCAGGTCGGACTTCATCGTGTCGAGCCTCTGCAACTCCTGGTTCAGCCGCTCGGCCTCGGCCCGGCGCGACGCGAGATCGTCGTGGAGCGCGCGCAGCTTCGCCTGCGCCGTCTCCGCCGCCTCGAGCCTTCGCCGGAGCGACGCGGTGTCCCGCGCGCGCTCGGCGTCGCGCGCGGATTGCGCGGTGACGTCGCGCGCGAGGAGGAGACGGCCGGTGACCGGACCGTCGGGACCTCCGAGCGGGCGCGCGGCGAGCGCCACCGTGCGCGTTCCCGCGGTGACGACGTCCTCGACCGTCGTCGCTTCGGCGGCGGCGAGGCACGCCGCGGCCGCGGCGCCGAGCTCGCCCCGGTCACGGAGCGTGCGGAGCAGGTCCCCCTCGGTCGCCCCGGCGGCCGACGACGCCGCCAGTCCGAAGAGATGCGCGAAGGCGGGGTTGGCGAAGCGTACGCGCGGCCCTCCGGGACCGTCCTCGACGAGGACGACCGCCTCGTCGATCGTGTCGAGGATCGTGGCGAGCCGCGCCTCCTGCGCCGCGACCGCGCCCTGCGCCCGTCCCAGCGCCGTCTCGTCCCGGAAGACGACGAGCGCTCCGGCGCGCCCCTCGTGGCGGTGGGCGATTGCGAGCCAGCTCACCTTCGGACCCTCGCGACCCGCCGCGTCGCGAAGCCTGAGCGTTCCCTCGAACCGCGGCGGCCCGTCGCCGCGCTCGATCGCAGAGAGCGCGTCTTGCACGACGAGCACGTCGCCGGTCGCCACGCGATCGCGGAGCGCGAAGCCCGGCAGCTCGCCGGACTCGATCTCGAGGAGGGCGCGGAGCGCGCCGTTGCCGGAGACGATGCGTCCGCCCTGGACGACGCCGACGCCCCCCGGCAGCTTCTCCAGGATGTCCTGCGCCCGCTCCTCGTCGCGATGCTTGCCGGTCGTCTCGCGGTCCTGGTCGGACACGTCCTGCACGACGACGAGAAAACCGGGGTGATCGTCGGACGGGCCGCGGAGGAGGCGGATGGTCAGGCGCGCGGAGAATCGCGTCCCGTCCTTCCGCACCATGACGCCGCGCGACTCGATGCCGCGCTCCCTCAGGCTCCTGCGCGCGAGCTTCGGAAGGACGTCCTTCCACGATGCCTCGTCGAACAACATCGCGACGTTCCGGCCGACGAGCGCCTCCTCTTCCCAGCCGAACAGCGACACCGCGCCCGGCGAGACGATTCGGAGATCGCCGTCGGCGTCGGTGGCGACGACGCCGTAGCCGGTCGCGGCGTCCTGAAGCGCGTGGTATGCCTCGCCCGCCGCCTCGGTGCGCGCCCAGCGAACGGACAGGTCCTGGCCGAGCCGGTTCGCCGCGTCGGCGATCGGCGCGTAAGGCGAGCGCGGCTCGATCTCGAGACGCCCGCGCGGACGTCCTCCGCGCATCTCCTCGAGCACCCGGACGATCTCCTGCGTCTCGCGCCGGCTGCCGCGCCGCGCGGCGAAGAGCAGCGCCATCGCCCCCGCCGCCGCGACGGCGACGATGACGGCGAGCAGGCCGACGAGAGCGGACGGCAAGGTCATGACACCCAGCGCTCGCGCGGGGCCGGCCCCGCGAAGTGATACCCCTGGCCGTACGTCGAGCCGAGGGCCCGCACGGTCTCGAGCTCCGGCGCCGACTCGATCCCGACGGCGACGACGCGCGCGCCGACGGCACCGCCCTGACGCGCGATCGTCGCGAAGATCTCCTGCTTGACGAGGTTCCGGTCGATCCCCCTCACGACCGACGCATCGACCTTGACGTACTCGGGACGGAGGCGGTCGAGCGCTTCGCCGCCGTCACGGCCGGTGCCGACGTCGTCGATCGCGATCGCGAAGCCGTCCTGCCGTAGCGACGAGCAGGCCACGGCAAGCGTCTCCGCGTCGGCGCCGACCGCACGCTCCGAGACCTCGACGACGACGTCCTCGGGTCTGCGGCCCGAGGCCGCGAGGAGCGAGGGCACGGCACCGTCCCGCCACTCGGGGTCGGCGAGGGTCGAAGGGAGAACGTTGACGAAGAGCTTGCGCGCGCCTGCGACCTCCGCACTCTCGCGGATGGCGGCGGCGCGGCAGAGGCGGTCGAGATCGCCCGAGGCGCCGACGCGCCCCGAGAGCGCGAACATCGCGCGGGGCATCTCGAAGAGGCTGTCCTTGGGTCCACGCGCGAGCGCCTCGAACCCGAAGACGTCGCCGGAGGCGATCTCGATGACCGGCTGCCAGACCGTGCGGATCCGCGCGTCGCGGATCAGCTCGCGGAGCTCGGCGCCCCAGACGCGGTCGCGGTCGCGCTCGCGCCTCTCGGAGAGGGTCCGCGCCTCCTCGACCGCCGCGTGGACGCGCCGCTCGAAACGGTAGAACGGATCCTCCGACAGGAACGAATGCCCGACGCGGACGAGGAGGCGGGGCGCCATCGTCGCGAACGGGTCGGTATCGAGCGCCGTGTCGAGACGCACCTTGACGGCCGCGGCCATCGCGGCGAGATCGGACGCCGAGGGCTCGCCACCACCGGCGGTCCGGGGGACGAAGACGACGAAGCGATCGGCCGGCACCCCGCCGACGGCGAGGAGGGTTCCCTCCGGCAGCTCGGCGCCGGGCATCGCCTTCATGACCGCCGCGAGGCGCGCCATCGTGCGGTCGAAGACCTGCCAGCCGTAGAGCGACTCGACGAGGTCGATGTTCGCGGCCTCGACGTGGAGGACGCCGAGCTTCCGGCGCTGATCGAGGAGCGTGCGCAGCTCGTCGAAGAGGACCGGGTAGGCGGGGATCCGGGTCGCGCGATCGTGGAGCGCGCTCCGGAGCTTGAGGTATCCGTTCCTGAAATGCTCGAGGGCCTGGGTCGATCGGTCCATGGCTCTTACCAAGGGGAGGCGGAGGGGACCGCGGAGAGAATGCGCGCGACGCGCGCGACCAGCTCGTCGATGCCGAACGGCTTCGTGATGTAGTCGACGGCGCCGTCCTGGAGGCTCGCGACCTTGTCGCGAACCTCGCCCTTGACGGAGAACATCGCCACGCGAAGCGACTCGAGCGCTTCGTCGGCGCGGACGAGCCGGAGCGTCGCCCAGCCGTCGAGATCGGGCATGTTGATGTCAAGGAGCATGAGGTCGAACGGCTCGGAGCGGGCGAGCCGGAGCGCCTCGCGGCCGGAGGGCGCCGCGACCACCTCGTATCCGGCGCTCGCGAGCACCGCGCGCGCCGTCTCCCGGATGTCGTCCTGATCGTCGACGACGAGGATGCGCCCGCTCACGCCACACCCCGGCGCTGCGCCCTCAGGTAGCGGCCCAGCTCGACCCGGTCCGCCGCCGCGATCGTCGTGAAGCGGAGCGCGATCCCCGCGGACTCGACGCGCACGACCTCGGCCTCGGCGCGCACCTCGCGCGCGCCGGGGATCGGGAGTTGGAACGCGAGCGCGATGCTCTCGCCGGCCGCGGCCGGCTCGTGCGTGAGGAGAAAGCAGCCGTCGATCCCCATGTCGCGCGTGTAGGCGAGCCCCTCGACGCCGCCGCGCACGATCGTCACCTTGAGCGCGACCTCGGCGCGCTCGTCCCTGCGGAACGCCACGGGGTGGTACTTCTTGATCGCCTCGACGAGCCGCGCCTGCGTGAGGGGTCGCGTGACGAGCCCGGCGATGCCGGCCGCTTCCGCGCGCGCCGCGTCGGCGGAGTTGCCGAGCGCCAAGACGGTCACCGAGTCGCCGAGCGCTTCGAGGATCTGCGCCGCGGCGGCGAAGGCGTCGAGCCCGGGGACGTGAGGATCGAGAACGACGAGGTCGGGGCGATGCTCGCGAGCGAGCGGCACGAACGTGTCGGTCGTCTCGGCCCAGACGAAACGCACCTCCGCGCGCTGCAGCACGGAATCGTCGAGCTCGAGGAAGGAGGAACACTCCTTCCCCAGGAGGATCGTCGTCACAACCACCCCGCGTCGGGACGCATCGCGCCCATCTCAGGTCGGAACCACGGAAAATTACCACCAGCGATCATCGGGAACCATCGCTAATCCGGGTGCCACTCCCCGACAAGGCCGAGGCGGCGGAAAGCTCGGGGGCTCGGATGGTCCCGTTACGAAACGGGAGGCGGGAACCGGTGCGACCATAGCATCGGCGCGCGCTCCCGCGGCGCCGGCGGGCGCCTCCGACGGTTTCCGATGGTCAACGGAGACGGGCCCGCGCTCCCTCGTGCCCCGGCACGTACCGGAGCTGCGTGCGATAAGACTGCTGCGCTCCGGTGCTGTCCCCATTGGCTTCCTGGGCGAGACCGAGGAGATACCACCCATCCGGGGTATACGGGTTCGCCTGCACGCACCGGCCGATGCTCGTCACCGCTCCCGCCGCGTCGCGGAGCCGCAGTCGCAGCTTCCCGTCCTCGCAGAGGAGGCGTGCATCCCCGGGCTCACGGCGAAGCGCGTCGTCGACGACGCGCCGCGCCGAGACGAAGTCGCCGCGCTCCTGGTACAGCTCGGCCAGCGACGCCGCGCTCGTCGTGTCCTCGATGCGGTAGGACGGGAAGGCGAGCGCCGAGGTCGCGGCGAGCGCGACGGCGGCGAGACCGGGAACGAGCAGGCGGCGGCCTTCTCCCTGACGCAACCGCTCCGCGCTCCATACGATCCCGGCGCCGGCGAACGCCGCGAGGAGCGGGACCACGTGGAGCCTGTACCGGGAAAAGATGAAGAAGGCGATCACCGACGCGCTGTAGATGACGATCCACGCCGCCATGACCCGCCCGCCCTCCGTGCGCAATGCGGGAATCAGACCCAGAACCGCCAACCCCAGGAACAATGAGAAAGGAAGGAGCGGCCGCAGCGGCGGCGAGAACCGCTCGATGAACGGCAGGTCCCACGCGTCCGCGACCTCCACGTCACTCCAGAACAGCGCCGCCTTCGACGCCATCGCGCGCGCCGCGAACGCCGGCTCCGCCTCCATCGTGTGGAGCGATTCGCGGAACCAGTACGACGACGCCTCCTTCGCCGTGAGCGGATGCCCCACGCGCCGCTCGGCCTCCGCCAGGAAATCCCCCTCCTCGTGGGCCGTCTCCGGCCGCACGAACGGCACCGCGCGGAACCGGCCGTCGTGATTCGCCGGGTTGTTCCCGGTATAGAAATTCTGTCCCATCCCCGACGCCGTGAGCACCCACTCGTGCGCGACGAGACCGTTGCGCAGCGTGACCGGCATGATGACGACGAGCGTGCCGAGCACGAGCGCGACGGCGGGACGCCACTCCTTGCGCCACCCGAAGTAGACGAGAGCCGCCGGCACCATCAGCAGGAGATTCGCGCGCGTGAGCGCCGCGAGGCCGAGCGCGACGCCGGCGCCCAACATCCACCAGGTTCCTCGGCGAAGAAAGCAGACGAGCGAGAGTGTCGCCAGGAAGACCGACAGCGCCGTCTTCTCGAACTCGCCCTCTTGAAACACCGCCGCGCGATTGAGCGCCATCAACAACGCGCCGAGGTTCCCCGCTGCGGGGCCCGCGAGCTGCCGGCCGAGCGCTGCGACGAGCCCGCACGTCGCGACGCCGCACGCCACCTGGACGAGGCGCACGAGCAGAAGATCGCGTCCGAACAATTTGTAGAGAGCCGCGAGCACGTACGGGTAGAGCGGGTCCTGATAGAAGGGACGCGCACCGGAGAGCCAATCCCCCGCCGCGATCCGCTGTGCCCAAAGGTCGTAGGCCTCCGAATCGACGATGAGGCGATCGAAGAGCGGAAGCTGCCGGAGGGCCAGGACATGCCACACGCGGAACGTCGCGGCGAGGACGAGCACACCCGCGAGGAACCACGGCGAGGCGAGGATCCGGCGGATCCGCCGAGGACGTGTCGACATGTTCGATGCATGAACCGGCGGTCGTTGCCCCGGCCGATGCCCCCTCCGTCAGAGAGTGTACGGGCAGTTCGGCCCTCGGATCACCGCTCCCTGAGAAGCTCCCGCAACACCAGAAGGTCCGTATTCACCACGTACGCCTCGGCGCCGGCCTGCCGGGCCGCGTCTCGCAAGTCGTCGTGCTCGTGGGGATCACGCCCTCTCGTTTCGGAGTGCACGCTAGGAAGCGACCGCGGCGTCTCCGACGGCCCGGAGGAGGTTCCAGAGCGAGAGCGTCGCGGCCAATCCCGCACCTGCGAGCATCGCGCCCGCAAGAGCCTCGTGCGCCAGACCGAGCATCGCGACCGCGGCGACGAGAAGCGCGCACACTGCGAACGCGAGCGCATGGAGGGCCACACGCGTCATCGCGCACCGCGCGAGACGACGCTCCTCGATGATCAGAGCGGCCTCGAGGCGCATCGCCTCGGCGGAGATGGACGCTCGCCGGCCCTCGGCCGCTGCGAGAACGGTCAGCCCGCGCTCCAGCGCGAGCGCATCGGAGCAGTCGCCGCACCTTCGGACGTGCACCGCCGCCGCGGGGTCCCCGCGCCGGAATGCGGTGAGCGTTTCGGGCAGGTGCGGGCAGGGGCTTCGGTGGCTCACGGCGCACCTCGAGGGGTCTTCGTCTCGCGGAGCGCCGCGGCGGCGCGCTTCCGCGCACGGTGAAGCAGGACGCGAATGCTCCGCGGCCGGAGGTCCAGAATCGCGGCGATCTCGTCGTGGTCGTAGTGCTCCACGTGGGCGAGCCATACGAGCGCTCGCTCGCGAGGGGAAAGGCACGCGAGCGCGTGGACGACTTGCTCCCGCATCGCGGCCTGCGCGTCGGGCGCGAGCTCCGTGTCCGACGGAAGATCGTCAATCTCGTCGCCTGTCCCGTCGGGCTGCGGGCGGCGCGGCTTGAGCCAGCGTTGGAGCCAGGAATCGCGACGCCAGGCGTCGGTGGCCAGTCGCGACGCGATCGTGAAGACGTAGGCGCGGACCGACGGCAGGTCGGCGGTCCGCGGCGGATGGGTCAGGAGGCGAACCCACGTTTCCTGGAACAGATCGTCGGCGGCAGCGGCGCTCCCCGTGATGCGCCGCAGGTACCCGCGCAGCGGGACGCGCAGCTCGGTGTACCAGGCGTCGAAGTGGGCCGGCGTCACCGCCACGGGCCCCGCCCGCGTACCCACGATCGTTGCCAATGACGTCAGCGCCGGTCGAGCCAACGCGCCAGCACTCCCGAAGCCGTCAGGGCGATTCCCGCGCACAACGAGAGTGTGCCCCACGTCGCCATGTTCTGTTTGGCCAATCTCTCCCACAGCTCCTTGCCCTCGGGCAAGTTCGCGGACGAGATCTTCGCGCCGATGCCGAGCGCCAGGACGAGCAACCCGACGCTCAGGAGGCCGAGACCGGCGCGCCACGGGTTCCGCGCCGGCTCTGCCGTGGCCGACAGGAGGCGCCGTCCCTCCTCGGACCGCGCGAAGTCGAGGAACGCCTGCGAATCGGCGAACTTCTCGAAGACGCGGTGGCGGATCTCGAACTCACGGAGCTTGAGATCGGCCCGCACGTGGTGCCACCGGATCGCGAGCGCGATCGCGAGCGCGCCGGCCGCGACCGTCAACGCCGCCACCAGGATCTGGAACAGTTGCCAATCCATGCCGTCCTCCGCGCGAGGCCGGAAGCGGCCTCTGCCGGTGAGACGGCGGCGGCGCGCTCGGGGTTAACTCGCGTCGCGGCTTGCGGGCCGGATGCGGCACGATCGCCATGCGTTTCCCCCGCGGTCATCCCTTCCTGACTATCGTCGGGGTACGACCTACCGAATCGGAGGACGTCATGCGCACCATGATCGTTCCCGCGCTCCTCGTCATTTCCAACCTCGCTCAAGCGGCAACCGCGACCGATCCCCTCCAGGCGGCCTGGGAGAGCTTCGGACGTGGCGCCAAGCCCAAGTCGACCTACGCTCGCGTGCTCGACGACAAGCTCAGCGATCTCCTCTGGACGGCGGCGCACGCGCGAAAGTCCCTGGACGAGGCGGCGGCGCTCGTCGCGAGCGCGCACCACGTCGGGCCCGAGGCGGCCGCGGACCTCGTCGAGGCGAGCGTCATCACGGAGAGCATGCCCGGACGCTTCGACGACGATCGCGACCCCGCGCTCGCCGAGCGCGCTGCGTCAGCGCTCTGGCGCGCCTACCGTCGCGAACCGGCGGCGCGCATCGTCCTCGATCAGGCCGGATGGATCGTGTTCGAGATCGAAGATGATCCTGCGGAGCTGCATCGCATGGTCGACGAGCTGCGGCGGAGCGCCGACCCGGCTCCGCTCGCGGCGTACGTCGCGGCGATGGGTCTGGGCAGGGAGGAGATCGACCGCGAGGCCCTCGCAATCGGACTCGCGAGCCGGCCCGACGCCCCGGGGTTGCTCCTCGGCGCTGCGGGGCTCGATCGAGAAGACCCGTGCGCTGCCGCCGCGTGGGCACGCGAGGCGCTCGCGAGCGCGGAGGCGAGAAACGTTCGCGATGCCCCGTTCCTCGGCGCGGCGCGGAACACTCTCCTCGCAGCGCTCCTCGAAGCGGGGCTCGACCGCGAGGCGCTCGATCGCTTCGAGGCCATGCCGATCGCGGGGCGCAGCGCCGCGCTGGGAGAGGATGTCGAGGGAAACTCCAACACCCGGCTCGACGACCTCGACTATTCGTTCCGCTCCGTACGGCTCCGCTCGTCGTTGGCCTCCGCGGCGTTTCTCGCGGGGGAGCGGGAACGCGCGATCCGTCTCGCGAGCGGAGACCCGCCGCCGCTGAAGGACAAGGAGCGCGACGAGGAGCGGGAGCGCCTCGCGATCGTCCGCGCCGCGTTCGAGCGCATCGCCGGCGGCGGGCCGGCCGATGCGTTCGACACGCTCGAAAAGGCGCTGGTGTCCGGCGAATCGTTCGAGCGCATGCCCCGGCCTCTGACCGCGCTGTGGGCGCGGCTCGCGAGCGAGACCGACTACCCGGATATCGCGGCGGAGCTCTGGCGCCGCCGGAACGCCTGGCGGAACGATCCCGCGCCCGTGCCGGCGCGGATCGCGGCCGCCGTCGCGGCCTGCCGATCCGTCTCGGTCGACCCTGCGGCGGCGAGCGAGGCGCGTGAGCGCGCGGATGCGGCGTCGGCGGGGATCGCGTCCAGGCTCGCTGCGGAGCCGCTGAAGGTCTTTGCGGAGCATCCGCTTCCGGCCGGCGTCGCGCCGTGGGATCCGCCCGACGCGGAGCGCAGGCCGCTCGAGGAGAAGCTGAAGGCCTGGAAGCTTCCCGGACTCTGGCCCGTGCGCGTCGATGCGGCGGGAAACGACGTGGTCGCGATCGGTCTGGCGCAGGACTACGACCCCGCGGGCGAGGTCTCGGGGGGCGGCTACTGGGTCGCGCGCTCGCACGATCGCGGGAAGACGTGGTCGCGGGCGCTCTACACGGGGCTACGGCCGATGCAGCCTTACGTCATCCGGTCGTTCTCGAAGCTGGCGATGATCGACGGCGACCGCCTGCGGATCGAGGTCGACCTCCGCGAGCTCGATACGACGAAGATCACCTTCCCTCCAATCGGCCGATCGTTCACGAGGACGGAATCGGGGATCTATCTCGAGGCCGCGTGGGCCGACCTCGAGCGCGATCGCGACGGCGACGGGCTCACGGATCTCGCGGAGGAGCGGCTCATGACCGACCCGGACTCCGCCGACACCGACGGGGACGGGCTGCGGGACGGGGAGGATCCGCTGCCCCACGTCGCGGCCTCGAGCAAGGCGAGCGCCCTCACCGGAGCGCTCGCCGCGCTGCTCCAGGGCGGCGGCTACCAGGCGCGCCCGATCCTCACCGGCGATCCCGGAGGCCAGAAGACCGACGCCGACGACACGAAGAACGTCGAAGCGGTGATGGAGAAGATGCTCAAGGATGCCGTCGCTCTGACCTCCGAGGCGACGACCTTCATTCGCGGTGACCGGGCGGCGTTCGCCGGGATGACCGCCGACCACCGGATCGTCGTTCTCAGCGACTCCGAGGCCGATCGCGCCCGCGAGCGCTTCGGCGTCCACTACCCGGCGACGATCCGCATCTTCATGGACCATGCCGGAAGCAAGGCTCTGGCGATCTGGAACGAGAGCTGGCGCGGCGAGACCGTTCATCTCGAGAAGGTGGGTGGGGTCTGGCGGAGGACGCCGGTGAGCTCGTGGATCACCTAGCGGACACGCGGGAGCTCAGCCAAGCCTGCTGGAATTTGGAGCGGGAAACGGGGTTCGAACCCGCGACCCTCAGCTTGGGAAGCTGATGCTCTACCAACTGAGCTATTCCCGCACTAGGTGAGCAAGTCCAAGAGTAGCGGGAGTTAGCTCGGTTCGTCAAGCGCGCGCGGTGGCCTCCGAGGAAGGCGTTTCGGGACGAGTGTCCACCTGAGTGTCCACGCCAGAAACGAGACGGCGATCGAGAGCCGAGACGACGTTCGCCGTGCGGTCTGCGTCCGACCGCACGTAGAAGCGTTGGGTCGTGCGGACGTCGGCGTGGCCGAGGAGCGCCTTCGTCTCGCCGACCGGGATGCCCTCCTCTTCCGCCCAGCTCGCCGCGGTCGTGCGGAGGCTCTTGAAGCTCGCCCACGGCATGCCGGCGGTCTCGGCCGCGTCTCTCCACCTCTGCGAGACCCGGTTGCGCTCGCGCTTCGAGTGAAGCGTCCCGCCGTTCGGGTAGACGAACACGAACTCGGGGACCGACGACGTCGCCCGTGCGACCTCCTTCCGAACGCGCTCCATGTCCGCGAGGACCGCCTTCGCCGCCTCGCCGAGCTTGACGCGCTTCGATCGGGCCATCTTGCTCTCGGCCGAGAAGTAGATGAACCCGCCGCGGGTGTCGACGTCGGACCACCGGAGGCGGACCGCCTCCTGGAGCCGCGCGCCGGCCGCCAAGGCGAACAGCGAGAGCGCGCGGAGCGTCGGGGTGAGCTGCGCCGCGACCTTCCCCCATTCCTCGGTCGAGAGCGGCCGGCCCTGCGGCTCCGGTTCCTTCGGCTTCTCGACGTCGGCCGCCGGGTTCGTGTCGATCACCCCCCACCGCTTCGCGAGCTTGAACATGGTCGAGAGGAGCGTGAGGTCTTTCCGGACCGTGGACGCCGAGAGCTGGCGCCCCTGGTAGCTCGCATTCGACCGCTCGAGGCGGAAGGCGTCGAAGTCGGCCGGCCGGAACTCACGCATGTACCGGGCGCCCAACTCGCGGCGAAGCGGGCCGGCGCGCTTCTCTTTCACGCCGGGTGCCGGCTCGATCGCCGGCCGTAGCCGCTGTTCGTAGTAGTCGGAGCGCCGAGCGGACGCGTACTCACGGATGAACCGATCCGCGAACTCGGCGAATGTCGGGCCCTTCGCCTCCTCGGCCTTGCGCGCCTCCTTCTTCGGGTTGCGATACGTGCCGTCGAGAACCTGTCCCTTCCGCTTCGTGAGGAGGCTCTTCGCCTGAGTCATCGTCGTGCCGGCGGCCTCGCGGACGCGGTCGCCGTCCTGGTCTCGGAAGTCGATGTCATAGACCGTGATCCCGGTCCGTTTGAGAGTGCGTGCTTTGATTGCCATGGTCAGAAACTCCTTAGCCTGTGCGTCGCGATGAACCGCACGATTCGGAGAAAACGAACCTCCTCGAACATCGCATCGCGGAGCGCATCCGCAGTTGCGAAGCACTGCGCGACGAGTTCCCTTCCGTGGACGCTCGTGACGTCGTGGTCAGGATTCATGAAATCGATATTGACCAGGACGGCCTGTGCCTCCCGCATGGCGGCGACGTAGGCGGCCGCGGCGCCTCGCACACGAGGCGTGTTGAAGAGTCGGGCGGCGTCCTGAAACGCCCCTGTACGAAGAAGCACGTCAAGAGTCGCGAGCGCATGCTCGCCGAGTCTGTCGTAGATTTTCGTCAGGCCGTCTCGCCGCTCGTCTTCATCCTCCGAGAGGTTGTCCCTGTTCTCCTGGCAAGATTCGATCGACTTGACCAACGCAGTGAACGCCGCTGTTGCGTCGTCGAGCAAGACCGAGACGCGATCAAACGACCGGAGGAGGACGTCGCGTCGCGCGGTGACGAGGCCCCACCCGATCGAGAAGAAGCCGCCACCGGCGAGCATGACCAGGAGCTGCGGCCAGAGGTTGGACCAGACGCCGGGGGCGCTACAGGCCGCCATGGTTACGCCTCCTCCTCATCGCGCGCGGCGCGCTTAAGTTCCGACGCCAAGGCTTCGAGGGTGTGAACGCTCCCGTAGGTCGTATTACGGATCGCCCGCCTCATCCCGTCGCTCATCGGTCCGTCGTCGCGACCGCCCATAGCGTCGGCGTCGGCCTCGAGCGAACTCGCGATACTCAGGAGCGCCGGCGCGGTGCGCGCGGCGACGATCGCGAGATCGCGAAGCTCCATCCTCGGGTCGCCCTTACCGGCTCGCTTGTACAGCTCGTCGGCGACGGCGGTCAGGAAGTAGCCCGGCGCAGCCTCCATGAAGCCGGGAGGAGGCTCGATCGCGGCCGCTACGCGAGCGGCCGGCGTGACGTGGGCGCTCGCCTTGCTTTCGATCGTCTTCGGCATGGTCACGCCCTCGTTTCCGGCTGCCTATCACGCAGCGCGCGGTACGCCCCGACCAACCGCGCATCGACCGCATCGGGGTGATCGGAGAACGGAAACGGAACCGCGGGAGTGCCGCGGTACGGGGAGAGCAGCCGATCGTCCGCTTCGGTGGGGTACGCCTTCATCAACGCGCGATAGAGCGGGGAACCGTACGGCGCGAAGTCCATTTCAAGGCGGAGAACCGATGCGCCCTTCTCGGTGGTGGTGGTCGCCGGGATGTCTACTTCCGTCGGGCGGTAACCGGCGGGGAGGCGATGCTTCAGGCGCGCAGCGGCTTCGAGTAGGCGGTCGTAAGTACCGGAGACGTAGCGCCCCGCCATCGCTTCGACGAGCCGGTTAAGCTCGCCCTCCGCGCGTTCGTATGCCTCGTCGGTCGTGATCTTGTGCTTCGCCATGGCTCACCCCCTCGCCGCGACGGCATCGTTGTACCTAGCCAACATGAATGCCTTCGATCCGACCGAGCCTTTCGCCCTGCGGACCTGTTCGATGACGGCTTCGGGGGTTCCGACTCGCTGGGCACGCTCGATCTGGTACGCGAAGTCGCTGCGTTCCATTCGACGCGCCAGTACATAGAGCGCGTCGCCAATCTCAACCTCTGCGGCGCGCGCCGGGAACTTGACCACCGCGCCGCCGTTCGCGGGTGGGAGATTTCTACTTCCCGCCAGCGTGGCGGGAAGCACGAAGGGTAGGACGTTACTTCGCGGGCTTCCTTTTCCTGCTCTCACGGTTCTCTCCCTTTTCAGGCGCGTGGACTTTCCACGTCCGGTACGCGCCCTCGTCTGCGGCCAGCGCCAACGCGGCGTTGACCCAATTCGATCTCGACAGGCTGACCTTGTCGGCCGCCGCGTCGATCTTCTCCATGAGCGTGCTGCTGATGCGGACCTGTAGCGTCGCGTCCTTTGCTCGGACCACGGCATCCCCCTTCGCCGGCTTCCTTGCCGGTGCGGCGGATTCTACGGTCCTCGCTCGACGCATCTCGTCCTCCGTCACTTCTAACTGTAGTACCAAGGTACTACCCATGTCAAGAATCCCGAGGAAGGGTGGAAATCGCGGGTTCGGGGGAGATTCCGCTTCCCGCGATAGGGCCGCCGCCTCGGGGACACCGGCCCCCGAGTCCGTCAAACGTTGATGAACACTCCCGGCGCGTAGAAGCCGCTGTAGCAAAGCCAATTCCGCTCGTAGACCGTGACGATGATCAGTTGGTTCGTGACGTAGGTCATCCCTTGCAGCGTCGCCGGGACGTCGCTCGTCGAGGGGACTGTTCCGCTCGTCGTCGCTTGGACCTCCGCGAACCCGCCCCGCGCGGTGTAGCTGTAGTGGTCGAAGTCCGTGATCTGTCCCGCGGTGTACAGGTCGCTCGTCGTGATCGGTGGCGAGAACTGCCAACCAAAATCCCACAGGACGTTGTGAATCGGATTGCTCCATCCCACCGCGTTTGCCCACGCCTCCGGGCTTCCCGCGGCTTGTGGGTTGGCATACGGATTGACCGGAGGGGTCGACGGCTGCACTGGCGTGACGACCCCTCCTACGACGACGGTCGCCGGCTTCGTGGTGAACGGAATCTGGGTGTGCGTGACTCCGTTACGGTCGATGACGGTGAGTGCCATCAGTCCTCCTCCTCTGACTTGCGCCGAACCGGCTCCAGCCGCTCCGCAACGCCGAGTAGGTGCCTCAGTTCCGCGAGCCCTTCGTGCGCGGCGTTCAGTCGTTCGGCCAGCCGGTTCATCGCGTGCCTCGTCGCCGAGCGCGGGCGGTCGCGGTGCGGGTCTTCTGTGTCGCGTAGCACTTCGCGGTCGCGGTCACGACGACGCATCGTCACCTCAATTGAAAACACCGTCGCCGGGTGAACCCCAGCGACGGCGGTCCGTTCATCGCGATCTCACCTCAGTGGCGATAGGCAGCCTGGAAACGGGCATGGAGCTCGGGCTGCTCCCTCGCGGCGAGTGCGACACCGGCAATGAAGTCGTTCGCGGGGACCCGTCCATTCGCGAACGCCCGCTGGATGAACTCCCTCATCTCGTCCGTCGCGCTCCGCTTCTCGGCGGCGCTGAGTTGGACCACCGGCCGCTCCGGCTCGGTGCGGGCTTCGCCGCGGTCCCGCATCCCCGCCGCGTAGAGCGCCGGGTTCTCTTGCTTGACGACGTCGAGCGCGTCGCCGAAGCCAATGTTCCGCTCCGCTTCGATCCGCTTGGCCTCGAGGAGCAGCCGCTCCTCGTTCGGCCCATGCATTCCGGCCCTCTCCTGCGACGACAGCTTGCGGTTGCCATCCGGAGCCGAAGGTGTCGGGACGACCTGACCGCGCGCGCGCTCGACGAGATCGGGGTTCTTCGTCGCGATCTGCTTGAGCGCGTCGGGGGGATTGCTCGCGATGCCGCGGTCGAGCAATTCCTCCACGAGCTGCGCGAGTTCGTGACGCGCCACGAGCGGCCCGACGAATGTCGCAGGGAGGAATTTGTCGACGGCGGCCTGGTCGCCGGTCGCCGAGAAGTTGGCGTAACTCTCCAATGCGAGCTTGTAGATCGCTGGCATGTTCGCCTTGATCGCTTCCACCGCGGTCTCGTAGTCGCAGTTGTGGGCCCGCTTGTAGTCCCCGATCTGCTCGAGGACGATCTTCTTCGCCCGCGTCGGAGTCATGGTGCTGTGATTGCTCGTCATGTGCGTGCTCCTGGCGCTCGTGCGCCCGTTGTTCGATTCAAGATCCTCCGCGCTCAGCGTGACGGCATCGCAGCCATCTCTGTCCTCGAGCGTGAGCTTGCTTCCGGCGCGTAGCGCGGCCTTGATCGCCGGCCACGCACCGTTATTGATCGCGGCGACGGCCTCCGGCACACTGCCGAGGTGATAGACGCGGCGCCGGAGTTCGTCGAGCTCCTGGCAGAGATCCGCCGGTAGGTTGATCACGGCCTCACTTCGCCTTCGCGATCACGTCGTGGAGCTGGGCCGCGGCGAGGCCGGGAATCGAGAACTCCCGCGAGAGACCGGCGACGATCTCGGCCGCGCTCGTGTACATGCCGATCGCCATCTCGCCGGCGGCGAGCCGGAGCTCGTCGCGCCTACGCCCCTTTGCCGCGATCCTGGACGCGTCGGGCAGAATCTCTCTCCGGAGGACGTCGAGCATCTTCGTGCGCAGCGCCTCGCAGTCGGCCGGGGTCTCGTTGTGCAGCTTCATCGCCTCGTCGAGGTCCGCCTTCCGCTGGTGCTTCTTCAGCTCGGCGACCGAGGCATCGTGCTCGGCGGTGAGACGGACGTGCTCGGCCCTGAAGGCGTCTCGCCGGCCGGTCATGGTGATCCGTTCCATGATCGCGTCGTCGCGGTCCTTGTCGCTCGTCGCCGAGTCCTGGATCCGCTCCGAGAGCTCGGCGATCTTGTCGTCATGCGCCTGGACCTTGTCGCCCATCCGGTTCTTGCTCTCCCCGGCGGCCGACGCGGCCTTGCGCGCGTCCTCGAGCGTCGTCGGTCCCTTGGGCTTGTCGCTCGACGTGAACGCGTTCCCGTAGGGCGTGCGGCCCTGCGAGTTGTGCAGCGGCGCGTCGTCGACCTCTTCGGCCTCGCCGGTGGCGCACATGCGCATGCCGTCGGCGTGCGGGACGAAGCCGACGACACCGGGCGGGATGAGCTGATTCGACGGCCAGCCCGCGAGGGTGTCCGTGTTGAGCTGCTTGAGTGTGCGGATCTTCATCGTGTCTCTCCATGCGGCGCGCGGGCCGCGATCAAAACGCTTCAAAAGCCGGGTTCGGGTGACGTGTCCAAATCGACGGGCGCCACTGGCCGCCGCGGATGCCGCCGGTTGACGACTGCCCGAGCCGCCATAACGCGTAACCCGCCGCGTCAGAGAAGTGCGTCAGCGACTTGTCTCTCTTGTCGATCTCGCGCGTGCCGGGCCGCCACGAGACGCGAGAAAAATCCCGAACGAGAAACTTGCACCGCGGGTGGATGTGGAGCTTCACGGCACCGTCGGCGGAGCGCAAAAAGGCGTTTACCTTGGCCACGCGCTCGGACACCGGAGGATTCGAGTCGCTCTCCCGCACCGAGAGCCGGTGGTAGTACTTGCCGAGCTCACTGCGGATAATTTCGTAGTCCGTCGCCGTCGCCGACGTCTTCCGCGCTCGGCCCGAGCTGTCTCCGTAGACCACGACTTCGAGCGTCTTGTCGGGGTACCGACGAATAAACTCTTTGCACGCGCGCTCGGTCGTCGCGCCGCCAGCGATGACAAGCTCGTCGATGATCCAAGCCTCGTGCTGGTGATGCTGCATCACGACCCACGCCATCGGGTCGACGTTGAAGTCGCAGGACAAGATCAGCGGAAGGCCGGCTTGCAGCGCGACACGCTCCACAACGTGCGTCGAGCGATCAAACGCCTCGTACGCAGGCAGAGACGTGCCGTCGAGCCACTCGGCTTCGTACAGGCGACGGAACTCCGACGCCGACAGCCTGCTCCGCTCCCGCGCGATGAACCGAACGTACTGACCGCGACCGCAGTCGGGCCGATGCCCGTCGACCGTTTCGAGCGCGACAGGGATCGCGGAGCGTTTCGCCCCGCACCGACACGCATGCGCCGACGCGCGATCCCGCCAGGTCCACCGGCGGCACGCGAAGCCGGCCGCTCCCGACTCCGCCGCGCGATAGAGCGACTCCGCCGTCCCGCCGACGTCGCCGACGTTCCCGAGGTAGACGAGCCGCCCCTCACCGCGGCTGATGGTCTCGGCGCGTCTCGAGGAGATCACCGCGTAGGCGTCCGGCGTCAACTGGCCGAACTCGTCGACCACGCCGCCACGCGTCGGCGGTCCGTACAGGAGTTCCGGCCTGTCCCACGAGCGCGCCTGAATCTGCGCGCCGTTCTTGAGTGTGAGCCGAAAGGGAGGCGTCGTCGTCGGCTCCCCGCGCAAGATCCCCGCGCTCCGCGCCATCGCCGCGAGCCCCTTGAAGCCGTGCTCGCACTGCCCGTGCGTCGGCGCGAACCAAGACCACGGGATCTCGCCCGGGCCTCCGCGCCACGCGACGGCCAAGAGCCACGCCTCACCGACCGTCGTCTTCCCGAGCTGGGGCGCCGAGATCGTGAGGTCGTCCCGCGCCGGAGACGTGAGCACCGGGAGCTGGTACTCGCGCAGCGCCGGCAGCCGGAGGATCTCGGTCCGGTGTGCGGGCTGCACTCGGGGCGCCGTCGCGGTCACTTGCGCCACCCCTGTACATTGGCGGCATGCGCTTGAACACCCGATGGCTCTTCCGAGACTGGCGTTGGCACACGGTCGATCAGAACGCCCAAGGCTGGCGACAAGTGCTCTCCCGACTTTTCAAGGGGTAGCGCCTTCGCCTTCCACCGCTCGACCTCGGGCGAGACCCTCTCGACCCGGAGGTACGTCACCGTGCGCACCTTCCCGGTGAGCCGCAGGCGCATCCCGCCGACGATCACCCGCCCGAGCCGCCTCGCCTCCTCGCCGCGCACCGTGACCTGGAGGCGCTGACGACGGAAGAGCCCGGGCACGTCGAGCTCGAGCGCGAACGCCAGGATCGGACGGCCGCGCTTGCCCTTGGCTCGTCGGATCGTGTCGCGGACCACCGTGCCGAGGACGACGTGCGAGGAACGGGGCGCCGGTGCGGCCGACGATGACACCGCGGTTGAGTCGACCCGCGAGTCCGCTCCAATGAGACGGACTGAGGAGGTCACCGCACCGGCTCCCATGGTCATGCTTGGGCTCGCGCCTTCCGGAGTCGCGCCGCACGCTGCTTGGCTTCGGGCTTCCGGCTCCTCGCAACGAGCCGATACAGCCCCGGCTCGGTGACGGTGAGAAGCTCCTGGGGGCCGCCAGGGGTAGTCATAATCTGACGCCCCTTGCAGTCCTCTGGCATGCCAGCTAGCGCGCGGTGATGCTGCTCAATCCCCAACACCGCGCACACGTCCGCCGCGATCCATTCGGGGGCTTCCTGCGTCCCAACCATGCGGGCGAGGACGAGGGCCGTGCTCGTCACGACTGCGCCTCGCTCTCACCGTTGCCCGCTGTCGCGCGTTCCTCGCCCTCGACGGCCTCGACATCGGCACCGGTGGCCGGCGATCCTGAGGCGTCCTGTGAGGCCAAAGTGTTGTAAAGGTCGGTGCCGTCGCTGAGCTGGACGACGTAGAGGGTCTCGGCCGCGTGCGGCGCCGCCTGCGCCTTCAGCTCGGCGAGGCGGTCGATCAACTGGCGCACCTCGGCGCGGTCTTCCTTCTCGAGCGAGACCAGGCGCTCGTACGTCGGCGTAAGCGAGCCGTCGCGGCGGACGCGGCCGGTCCGGTCGACGATCTTCGCCATGGTCTCGATCTCGTGCTCGGCACGCGCGAGACGACGGGCAAGGCGCTCCCCGATCGGCGACGCCGCGATGCCAGCCTCGAGGATCACGCGCAGCGCCTCGGCGACGTGCTTCTTCAGCCGCTCGCCCTCGCCACGCTTGGCGAGCCGGCGGGCCTCGCGCATGCGGAGCGTGAACTCCGGGTCACGGGCAGCGTTGACGTTGCCCTTCGGCGCGCCGCCGCGACGCGGCTTCGCCGGGTCGGTCGTGGGGGTGACGGGCGGTCGTTTCGAGCTCGTCGCGGTCTCGCCCGTGGACACCTGCGGCGACGACGTGCCGGAAGTCGCGACGTTTCGGGGTTTCGTCATGCCGTCATCCGCCTACAGAGCCGATGCGTGAAAGCGTTGAGGGGTGAGAGGCCGAGGGCGAAAGCGCGGCGGGCGGTCGCGACGGTCTTTCGTCGCCTTCCGAGGGTGTCTTCGGAGGCTCCCAGGGTGACGTATCGGCCTTAGTAAATCCGATACCCCGATACCCCCCTCGCGCGGGGGAAGACTCCTTACAGTCGTCTCTTCCCCCCCGACGCGCGATGTCTTGCGGGGGCTGTCGATCCGACACCTTCCGATACCCTCCGATACCAGCACGAGAAGCGTTCATTTCTCGGGCTCCTTGGTATCGGGCTCATCTCCGACACCTTCCGATACCGACACGTAGAGCGGGCTCCCGTTCACTTTCCTGCCCGTGTCCTTCAGGAGACCGGCCGCCACGGCGGCCTTGATCGAGTCGACGATGGTCGTCGGGGCGCCGAGATTCGCGGCCTTCGCCTCGGCCTGCGTCGCCTCGCCCTTCCCCTTGAACCAAGCGACGGTCGCCCTCGCCGTCGGCGACAACACCTTCGACGTGGCCGTGCCGACGTACGTCAGCGTGAACGATCCATCCGCGTGCCACGTCGGCTCGAGCGTGAACGGAGACGGCTTGCGCGCGCCTCTAACCTTCTCCGGCCCGACCTTCACGAGCCCGTCGTCATCGCTGAGGCTGAAGATCGTGTCGGTCGAGGCCCACAGGTCGACGCCGCCGCGGTAGGACGTGCCGTCTTTCCCGGAGTGATGGAGGATCACGAAGAGGAGCTCATGCTTCTCGGCGAGCCCGCGGAGCATGAGGTGCAGCTCGTTTCCGGCGTCGTTGTCGAGGTCCCACTTCACGCGCTGGCCGTTGACTTCCTTCGGCCGCAGGCCGGTAAGCGAGTCCAGGATGACCGCGTCGTAGGGTCCGGTCGATTCGATGATCGCGGGGAGGTCGTCGGTCGTGATCCGGTTCTCGGCGCTTGCGGCGAAGAGGTAGAGCAGCTCGCCGTCGAGCTTGGCCTTCCCGAGCCCCTTGAGGCACTTCTCCCCGATCTCCCGCAGCTCGCCCGCCGACTCCTCGCAGGCAATGACGAGCGCCCGCTTCCACCGCTTCTCGATCCACAGGTCCGGGTGCCCGAACAGGCGACCGCAGCCGGTGTCGACGAGCATCTCGTGACAGAGGGTCATCGCCGTGTGGGTCTTCCGTCCGCCCGGCGTCGCCCACATGACCGCGAGGCCCTTCTCGCGCAAGAGGTTCTTGACGGCGAACTTCGGTTTCGTAGGCTTGATCGACTCGTCGTAGAGATTGACGGGGACGATCGCCGGCATGCTCGGCGCGGGGGTGCCGTACGGCACGAACTCGTCGAGCGTGTGGCCGCCCTTGAGGTGGTCGAAGCCGTCCTTTCCAATCCGCGCCTCGACGACCCCCACGGATGCCGCGATGCCCTGTAGGTGATGCCGAACGTCTAGGGCATGCTTTCGTCCCGGCTCATCCTTGTCGGCGACGATGACGACGCGAGCGCCGCGGAGCGTCTCGGAGTATTCGGGCCGCCACTTCCCGGCGCCTCCCGCGTTTGTCGTCGCGATGAAGCCGGACCCTTCGATCGCGTTGATCGCGTCGGCATCCTTCTCGCCTTCGACGACGTAGATCGTTTCGTCCTGGCGTACCGCCTCGACGAGGTCGGGGAGGCGGTAGAGCACGCGGCGCGCGTTCGCCATGTTCCAGACCCAACCGCCCGCACCATCGGGGCGCCGCTGTCGAAAGTCCTTCGGATCGAATCGCACGACCTGGAAGAGCACGTCGCCGTTCTCGTCCGTGTAGTCGTAGGTCTTGACGATGCGCTCGGCCTTCGTCGCAGCGACGAACAGGTCGGTCATCTTCAGCCCGACGCGGGCGACGATCTCCTCGCATGGGCAACCCGCCTGACAGTGGACGAGCGCGCGGCCGTCGTCGCCTTCCTCGAGGTGCGCGCTCGGCGTGTGGTCCTCGTGCGCCGGGCACCGGAAGTCCCACCCGCGGCCATTGCGCTTCGGCTTGCAGTCGCACGCCGCGAGAGCGTCGAGCACACGCTGGACGGGGCTCACTGTTCGCGTCCTTCCGGCTCGCCGACGTGCACGAGCAGCGTGCGCTCGCCGTGACAGCACGGGCACGCGGCGACAATCCCTCGGCCGTCCGCCGTAAGCTTCGGTTCGCAGCCGTGCTCCTCGAGCGCGTCGAACATCTTCCGGAGCGCCTGCGCGGCCTGGGCGGTCATGCCGCCCGCCTCCGGGCTTCACGTCGCCGCAACTCGACGAGATCCTTCAGCCACGCGGCCCTAGCCTCGGCGATGTGCACGAACCCATGCGCGCGCCGGCGACACTCCGCGGCGTCGGCTCTCGACTCCCACGCGAACCGCGCGAGCGCCTTGAGCGGGATGATCTCGTCGCGGGGGCGGTAGTTCACTTCGACCTCGTCGCCTTGCTACGCGTGCGCTCGAGGAACTCGTCGAGCTGCTCGCGCGTGACGAGGATGACGTGGCGCTTACCCTTACCTACCCGGTGGCACCCGAGGGTGCCGTTCCTCGTCCAGTCGTGAAGCGTGGACTTCGGGACGCCGAGCATCCCGGAGAGCTCGTCCAAGCGGAAGGCAAGACGCTCGGGAGCCGCCGACGCAGTCATCGGGCCGCCTCGGCAAGTTCACGATCGGCGGCCGGTTGCGGTTCCTCGAAGAGCGCCATGATCGGGAGGCCGAGGGCCGCCGCGATCGTCGCCTGCTCGTCGGCCGTCGCCGGAAGAAGTCGCAGCTCAATCCGAGAAATACGCGACTGCGACAGGCCGCAAAGCCGCGCGAGCGATGCTTGAGAATGCAGGCAGCCGCGCCTGTGAGCCTTGAACGAGAGGCTCCGGGCAAAGGCATGGCCGGTGGGCTTGCTCGCGTCGATTGATTCCACGCGAGAAGTTTCACGGCTGCGGGCTTCGGTTAGGTCTGTGTAACCCGTCGCTTTTCGGCGTGAGGTTGCACACCGATGGCGATCGCTGCGTGGGGTTGCCTCTTTCGCCGCGCGCGCTCAGGTCGCGCGATGTCGAGGACACGATCGTCGGACAACTCGACGCCCTGCTCTACCAGAAACGCGCTCACGATTCGGACGGCAAGGCTCGAGGCCGTCGGCCTGCGACCAATCCTCACGCGCTCGAGGATTCGCCGAACCCTCTCACTGATCGCATCGGACGCACCGCGCCGGAACATACCGACGTCGAGCGCGTCGGCGATCTCTACGGCTGACCTTGCGATCGCGCCGTCGAGCCATCCGAGAACGACGAGCACGCTTCGATACAAATGGCGGATCTCGGTCTCTGCCGCCTTCGCCTCAAGGGGTGTATCGCCGAGCGTTGTCGTGCGTCGGCCGGGTCGACGATTCGTCGTGCGCTTGAATGCCGTGACGGCCGCTCCGAAGTCTTCGACGCGCTTGTGGATCGCCATGAGGCGGTCCCACTCGCCCGAGCCGTGGAGCTCCTGGTAGAGGTCCATGAGGTCTCTTTCGGTGCGAATCGGAACTTCGATGAGCCTCGCGCCCATAGGCTCGGTGTCGTCCGGCGCGGTGCGTTTCCGGCGAACCGTCACGAGCTTCATGCCCGGCGATGGCTGGAGAGCGTGGACCGGCGACGGCCGGTAGAACTCGCGGAGGGAGAAGCGTTGCATCCCGCCTCCTGTCGGCGGTCCTGAAAGGGTAGTGACGGCCCCGCAGGCGAGTCAGGTTCCCGCCCCGGTAGCTATCCGGTGCGGGGCCGGCGCGATTCTACGACGATCTCAGACGGCTCAGAATGACGAGGCCCGCGCCAACGGCAAGGAGGCACGCGAGCGACAACGGCACCGAACGCGGGAAGGCGGCGGCCGCGAGAAGGCCCGCAATGCAGAGCGCGACTCCGGCGAGCCTGGTCATGGTTCTCATTCGCAACCCCCGCTGCAACCCGCGCCGCCATCCCGGTCCTGCGAGGGGTAAAGGCGTCCCCGCTGCGCGGGCAGGAGCCGCATCCTCTGGGTCGAGGGTGCGGGGCCGCGCGGATTCTATCGCGCTCGGCGACTCGGGGGCACGACCTCCAAGGACACGAGCTCGCCCCGACGATCGGCAGGCCTCGGACGGTAACTGTCCGGAGCGCGGTCAGGCTGCTCGCCGCGCGCGTCGCGGCGGACGGCTGCATTTGCCCGATGACCTGCCGCCCGCTTCGAGTGAGGCACTCGCTTCGCACGACGACGAAGTTCGCAGACGGACAGGTTGAGGTGCGCCTGCGGCATGAGCTGGAACGCGTGCACCTGGCCTTCTCTTGGGTCGTCGACGCGTTCGTACACCTCGACGTTCATCGCCTTCGGCGCCCGCAGTGGTGCGTAGCGATCGACGAGCCGCCTGATGCCGGCGACGTCGTTCTCGTCGGAGAGCAGGATGCTTTCATCGGCGCTGAGAACCTGGAGGCCGTTGAGCATCTCGACGTCGCGCGCGGTCACGGCGATGGCATCCCCCGAAGCGAGCTTATACACCGCAGGATCGAACAGCATGACGGTGACTTCCGGCGACACCGGCAAGAAGACCTGAAGGCCGCGCTGGGCGATCCCGAGTACTCCGGTTCCGTGCACTCCCTCGCAGAATTGGTTGTACAGAAAGACCGGATCATCCGACGTTACGAACCGCACGCCGGTGGGGGCGACAAGGGTACGCATGTGAAGATCGACAAGACCGTGCGCTGCTTCGTTCACAACGCCGAGCGCGAGCCTCATCGCCTCTACTGACGAGATCGGCCCCGACCAGCCGTCGCGCACGAGCTCCGGTGACATCGGGCCGAGCGCCTTCCGCATGTTTTCCCAAGACTCCACTGACGATTCAACGGCGGCGACGCTACGACGGTGCTGAAGGGCGATGAACGTAACCAGGTGTCCCATCGTCGCCGTATTTCGGGCGGGAGGTCGTTGCGTCAAGATCACTTCTTGAACGACCGGCGCGAACGCATCTTCGAGCTTCTGGAGCCGCTCCTCAAGACCGGGAAACTCCCCGTAGAAACTCGGCTCACAGCACTGGTCGCGAAGACTCGCCTTCAAGAAGGCCTCACGCCGCTCGAGGTTAAAGACGTGGATCTGCCGAGCGTTCTGCGAGAACGCCCTCAGGTAGAACTTCGGCACGAAGTGATGCCGGCCAGTGTCCACGTCGCTCGCCCCCTCTATGCGAGGCCCATCTGCGCCTTCGCGATTTCCGCGGCCACCTTCGCGAAGACCTCGATCGACGCTGACCGCAGTTGCTCGCCGATCGTCGCCTTCGTCTTGGTCCACACCTCCGGCGTGCGGATGTTGTCGAGGTAGTCGTGCCCGGTGGACGTGAGGCGGAGGACGGTGAAGACGGGGACGGGGCGCTGTTGGAGGTCGAGGAACCTCGCCTGCACGAAGCCCGCATCGTCGAGCAACTGAACGTGGTAACCGATCATCGTCTTGTCGAAGCCGTCGATCGCCAGCTCGCTCTCGCTGAGCGGGCCCGGGCCGGCCTCTTCCACGCGGAGAAGGATCGCTCGCAGAAGATCGTGATCGCGCTTCATTCCGTCACCCGCCCGCAGGTGTCCGCCTGGGTGTCCAAGCTGCGCGGATTCTACCGGCGTCGTCGGATTTGTCGGATGAAAAAAGAAAGGCCCGGCGTGAGAAGTGCCGGGCCTTTCAGCTACTTGCGTTGCTTGGGAAGCTGATGCTCTACCAACTGAGCTATTCCCGCACTCCGAGGACGCTCCAGACTACCGGGCGCCTGCTCGTTCCGTCAAGCGAGGGAATCACTGAGGGAGGACGCCGTCTCCCTCCTGGCTCCGGACGTCGCCGTCGATGTTGTCCGTCCCGTAATCGAGCACCGGCTCGGGGACGACGACCCGGAAGGTGTTCCCGGAGTATTCGTTACCGCTCGACAGCTCATCGAAGACGATGCCGTGCGCGCAGCCGCCCTGGAAGGCGTTGGCGTCGATCCAGCCCGCGGTGCCGAAGTTGACGCCGATGCTCGTGTTGCCGGGGCCGCAGCGGCCGATACGGTTCAAGTCGAGCTTGGCGTCGGAGGTTTGCGTGAGCGTGACGTAACCGTTCACGCTGTTGCGCGCGACGTAGATGTCGGAGGCGCCCTCGCCGGCGTTCTCGCCGCCGATCTCGAGGTTGCCGCCGATCGTGTTCGACGCGATGAGGATGTGCGCGGTGTCTCGCTCGCTGTTGCCGCGGACCATGATCGAGCCGCCCCGCGAGACGTTGCCGACGATGTTGCCGCCGTCGTCGCCGAGGACGACGATGTCGCCGCCGATGAGGCGGTTGCCGCGGACGTGGGACTGCGGTCCGCCGACGTTGTTGACGACGAAGATCCCGCCGCTCGTGAACACGCTCCGGGTGAGCGTGATGACCGTGTCCTCGACGTAGAGGTCGGCGGACTGGAACTGCGCGCCGTCGATCGTGAGCGTCGGACGGCACGCGTCGGGCCCGCCGGTCATCGAGACGAGCCCGTACCCGCCGGCGACGACGCCGTTCCTGAGGGTGAGCGTGCGGCAGCTGTCGTCGTCGTGGGTGGCGCGGACCTGCACCACCGGTGCGCCGTACGCCGTGATGGTGTGGCCCGCGAGGTCGATGTCCGCGTTGACCTCACCGGACAGCTTGATCGCCGGCTGAAAGATCGCGTCGATATCGGCGACGAGCACGTAGCTTCCGGACTGCGAGATCGTCATGGGCGCGCCGCCGATCGGAATCCGGCCGGCGAACGCCGCCGTGGCGAGACACGTCGCCGCAAGAACGAGGACTGGAGCTTTCATGGTGCTGCGCCTCCCCTGGCCCGACGGCCCTTACGATCGCAGGGCGCATGCCGACGAAATCGGTCGGTTCGGGGGCCTCAGCGGGCGGCGCGACGTCGAACTTCGTAACGGACGTTACGGAGAGGAAACGTCAGGACGCGATCCAGCCGCCGCCGAGCACGAGGTCGCCGTCGTAGAAGACGGCCGCCTGGCCCGGCGTGACGGCGCGCTGCGCCTCTTCGAACGTGACGGTCGCGGTGCCGTCCCCGTGGTCGCGGACCTCCGCGATGACGCCCTCGTGCCCCGAGCGGATGCGTGCGGTGGCGCGCAGAGCTCCGGCAGGACGGTCGAACGGGAGCCATCGCACCCGATCGATCGTGCAGGTCTCGCGGTAGAGATCCTTCTCCTCGCCGACGACGACGCGATGCGCCGCGGCATCGAGGGCGATGACGTAGAGCTTGCCGCCGGTCGCGACGCCGAGACCGCGCCGCTGACCGATCGTGAACTGCGCGATGCCGCCGTGCGAGCCGAGCGCCCGCCCCGAGCGGTCGACGATCTCCCCCGCGACACCGGTGCCGACCATGCCGCGATAGCTCTCACCCTTGGCGACGAAGCAGAGGTCCATCGACTCCGGCTTCTCGGCGGTGGTGAGGCCCATCGCGCGCGCCTCCACGCGCACCGCGTCCTTCGTCAATGCGCCGAGCGGGAACTCCGCGCGGCGGCGCTGCTCCTCCGAGAGGTCGAAGAGGAAGTACGACTGGTCCTTGTCGTCGTCCGCGGCGGTGCGGAGGAGCGTGCGCCCGAGCGCCGGATCGTAGTCGAGACGCGCGTAGTGGCCGGTCGCGACACGATCGGCGCCGACCCCGCGGGCACGCGTGAGCAGCGCGTCGAACTTGACGAAGGTGTTGCAGCGCACGCACGGCGACGGCGTGCGGCCCGCGGCGTAGTCGTCCTTGAACGGCTCGAGGACCGCGCGGCGGAAGTCGTCCTCCATGCCGAGGACGTAGTGGGGGAAGCCGATCGTGTCCGCGACGGCGCGCGCGTCCCGGAAGTCGTCGGGAGAGCAGCAGCGCCCGTGCCGGTCCGCGGCGAGATTCATCGAGAAGCCGACGAGGCGCCGGCCGAGGCGCGCGAGGAGGCCCGCGGCGACCGAGCTGTCGACGCCCCCGCTCATCGCGACCGCGGTGAGGTTCCCGTTCATCGGCCCGCCATCGTAGCGCGCGCCAGAAGCCCGGGGAGGATTCCGAGGAGCGTGTCGACGTCGCGCTCGGTCGAGGACCACCCGAGCGAGAAGCGGACGGCCTGAGATCCCTCTCCCATCGCGCGGAGGACGTGCGACGGCCTCGCCGCCCCGGAGGCGCACGCCGAGCCGGTCGACGCCGCGACCCCTGCGAGGTCGAGCGCGATGACGAGCGTCTCGCCGGGGACGTCGGGGAAGGTGACCGAGGTCGTGTTCGGGACCCGCGGGACCGAGGCGCCGTGCACGCGCGCGCCGTGCGGAAGACCCGCCTCGAGCCGGTCGCGGAGCGGAGCGAGATCGCGGTCGTGCTTCGTTGCGGCGCACGCGGCGCCGAACGCCGCGATGAGCGCGACCGCCTCGGTGCCGCCGCGGCGGCGCCTCTCCTGCGCGCCGCCGGCGATGAGCGGCGTCAGCGCCAGGCCGTCGCGAACGATCAACGCGCCGGTGCCCTGCGGGGCGCCGAGCTTGTGGCCCGAGAGCGCGACGAGATCGGCGCGCGGGATGGGAATCTTTCCCGCCGCCTGCACCGCGTCGACCAGCAGTGGGATGCCGAGATCGCGGCAAACCGTCGCGATCTCCTCGACCGGCTGGAGGACCCCCGTCTCGTTGTTCGCCGCCTGGATCGCCGCGAGCGAGACGCCGGGACGGAGCGCCTCGATGAACCGGCCGGCGTCGACGCGTCCGCTCCGCTCGCACGGTACGAGGATCACGTCGAGGTTGCGCACGCCCTCGAGCACCGCCGAGTGCTCGATCGCGGAGACGACGACCGTCCCGGCGGCACCGTGCAGCGCCGCCGCGATCCCCTCCGAGCCGCCGCTCGTGAAGACGACCTCGCCGGGTGAGGCACCGGAGAGCGCGGCGACCTCGGCCCGCGCCTTCTCGACGAGCGCGCGGGCCGCGCGCCCCTCCTGGTGCAGCGACGACGGGTTTCCCGCCGCCGCGTCGAGCGCCGCGTCGAGGGCGCGGCGCGCCTCGGGCCGCAGGGGCGACGTCGCGTTGTGGTCGAGATAGGTCCGCATGATGCGTGTGTTACAGTACCCGCTTGCCCGAGGGCTGCCAAGTGTCGCAGAACATTGAACTTAAGAGCACGGTCCACCTGCCGCGGACCGACTTCCCGATGAAGGCGGATCTCCCGAAGCGGGAGCCGACGATCCTCGACTGGTGGGACCGGATCGACGCCTACGGGAAGATCCGCGCCGCGCGGGCCGGGCGCGCGCCTTACGTGCTCCACGACGGCCCGCCGTACGCGAACGCGAGCATCCACCTCGGGCAGGCCCTGAACAAGATCCTGAAGGACTTCGTCGTGAAGTCGCGCTCGATGCTCGGCTTCGACGCGGCCTACGTCCCCGGATGGGATTGCCACGGCCTCCCGATCGAGCTGCGCGTCGACAAGGACCTCGGCGGCAAGAAGGCCGCGATGAGCGCCGTCGAGGTCCGCGCCCTCTGCCGCGCGCACGCCGAGAAGTACATCGGTGTCCAGAAGGGCGAGTTCCGCCGGCTGGGCGTCCTCTGGGACCGGCGCACCGACGCCGAAGAGGATGCGGTCGCGGCACCTTCGCGCCGGGCGATCTATCGCACCATCGACCGGACCTACGAGGCCGAGATCATCCGGCAGCTCGCCGGATTCTTCGTCAAGGGCGACGTCTACTACGGCGACAAGCCGGTCCACTGGTGCTTCTCGTGCAAGACGGCGCTCGCCGAGGCCGAGGTCGAGTACGAGGAGCGCACCGACCCGTCGGTCTACGTCAAGATGCCGGTCGCGGGGCTGGAGAAGCGCGTGCCCGCGCTCGCCGGCCGCAAGGCCGCGATCGCCGTCTGGACGACGACGCCGTGGACCCTTCCGGCCAACCTCGCGGTCGCTCTCCATCCCGATCTTCCCTACGTCGCCGTCGACGTCGCGGGCGAGGCGCTCGTCGTCGCCGAGGGGCTCCTGCCCCAGGTCGCGGCGCTCCTCGGCTGGGGAACGCCGAAGGTCGTGGCGAAGTTCACGGGCAAGGAAGCCGCCGGCGACGACGTCCGCATCGAGCGGCCGTACCCGATGCCCTCGGGGCCGGCGACGGGCCCGGGCCTCCTCGTCCTCGGCACGCACGTCACCCTCGACGCGGGCACGGGCGCCGTCCATACCGCGCCCGGCCATGGCGCCGACGACTTCCGCATGGGCCAGGAGCACGGCCTGCCGCCGTTCAACCCGGTCGCCGACGACGGCACCTACGTCCCCGAGAAGGTCGCCCCCGAATGGCTCAAGGGCGTCCACGTGTTCAAGGCGAACCCGCTCATCGTCAAGGACCTCGAGGCGCGCGGCCTTCTCCTGCGCCACGAGCCGTACACGCACAGCTACCCGCACTGCTGGCGCTGCAAGAACCCGGTTCTCTTCCGCGCGACGCCGCAGTGGTTCATCGCGATGGAGGGAAGCGACCTCCGCGAGAACGCGATCCGCTCGATCCACGAGGGCTCGTGGCTCCCCGCGTTCGGCGAGCAGCGGATCGCGCAGATGATCGAGACGCGTCCCGACTGGTGCATCTCGCGCCAGCGCACGTGGGGCGTCCCGATCCCGGCCGTCGTCTGCACGGCGTGCCTGCCGGAGCACTCCGACGCGTTCGTGCGCGACCCCGCGTTCTTCGAGCACGTGCGCCGGCTCGTCCTGGCCGAAGGGTCCGACGTGTGGTTCGGTGGGAGCGCCGCCGAGCGGCTCGGCCGTCTCGTCCCCGCGGGTGTCGTCTGCCCGGTCTGCAAGACCAGGGAGAATCTCGCGATCCACGATCACATCGTCGACGTCTGGTTCGAGTCGGGCGTCAGCCACGCCGCGGTGCTCGGCCAGCGGCAGGGGCTTCCGTGGCCGGCCGACCTCTACCTCGAGGGGCACGACCAGTACCGCGGCTGGTTCCACTCGTCGCTTCTGGTCGCGGTCCACGACCGCGGGCGCGCGCCCTACAAGGGCGTCGTCACGCACGGCTTCACGCTCGACGGCGAAGGCCGGAAGATGTCGAAGTCGCTCGGCAACGTCATCTCGCCGCTCGACGTCACCGACAAGCGCGGCGCCGAGATCCTCCGGCTCTGGGTCTCGATGATCGACTACCTCGAGGACATGAGGCTCTCGCCCGAGATCCTCGACCGCAACGCCGAGACCTACCGGAAGATCCGCAACACCTTCCGCTTCCTGCTCGGCAACCTGGACGGCTACGACGACGGCCGCGACCGTGTCAGCTACGCCGAGATGCCGGAGATCGACCGCTGGGCGATGCAGCAGCTCGAGGCGCTCCGCCTCCGCATCGTGCAGGCGTACGAGGCGCACGCGTACCACCTGGTCTACCACGCGCTCAATGGGTTCGTCACGGTGACGCTGTCGTCGTTTTACCTCGACATCCTGAAGGACCGGCTCTACACCTTCCCGAAGACGTCGCCCGGCAGGCGCTCCGCGCAGAGCGTGCTCTACCGGATCGTCTCCGACGTGACGCGCCTCATGGCGCCGGTCCTCGCCTTCACCGCCGAGGAGATCTGGCAGGAGCTGGAGGCGCTCGAGGGACGGCCGCGCTGGGGCGATCGCTCGATCCACGCCGAGGTCTTCCCGGAGCCGCTCGGCGTTCCCGCCGACACGGCCTTGGTCGAGCGCTGGGAGAAGCTCGCTCAGGTCCGCATGGAAGTCCTCAAGGTTCTCGAGGTCGCTCGTGCCGACAAGCTCATCGGCGGATCCCTCGAGGCCCACGTCACGATCGAAGGGCCGGAAGAGCTGCTGGACTTCCTCCGCTCGTTCGGAGAAGAGCTTCGTTTCCTCTTCATCACGAGCGCGGTGACGTTGAAGCCGGGGCCCGCCCTCGCGGTCGGTGTCGCCAAGGCCGAGGGCACCAAGTGCTCCCGGTGCTGGAGCTACACCCAGGATGTCGGCGAAGACAGCTCGTTCCCCGAGGTCTGCGCGCGCTGCGCGGCCAACGTGCGGACGATCGTGGCCGAGCCCGAGCGCTGATGCATCCGATCCTCGTCGATTTCGGCACGCACGATTTGCCGTTCTTCGGCGTGACGCACCTCTTCATCCCCACGTACGGCGTGCTCTTCGCCTGCGGGGCGCTCGCCGCGTGGGCGTGGTTCGTGAAGCGGGCGAAGGCGCTCGGCCTTCCGCAGGAGCCGATCTTCAACCTCGCCTTCTACGCGCTCATCGCCGGCCTCCTCGGCGCGAAGCTGACCCTGATCGTCATCGACCTCCCCTACTACCTCGCGCACCCAGGACAGATCCTCGGGACGATCCGGAGCGCGGGGGTGCTCATGGGCGGCGTGCTCGCGGGTGCTCTGACGTTCATCGTCTACGCGCTCCGCACACGCCTCCCGCTCTTCACGCTCGGCGACGCGATCGCCGCGCCGCTCGCGATGGCACAGGGGATCGGGCGGCTCGGCTGCTACGCCGCCGGCTGCTGCTGGGGGGTCGCCTCGGACTCCTGGTGCGCGGTGCGCTTCACCAATCCCGCCGCTCACGACCAGACCGGCGTGCCCCAGGACGTACCGCTTCTGCCGGTCCAGCTCTTCGAGTGTCTCTTCGACGTCGCCCTCGCCGTTCTTCTCACCGTGCTCTGGCGCAAGCGGCCGCAGCCGGCGGGGACGGTCTTCTGGGCCTACCTCGGGCTCTACGGCGCCGCGCGCGCGATCCTCGAGCACTTCCGCGGCGACGAGGTGCGCGGCCTCTGGCTCGGCGGCGCGATCTCGACCTCGCAGATCTTCAGCATCGTCGCGGTCGTCGTCGCGGCGGCGTTCCTCGTCCACGACCGCACACGGCGCATCGCGCGGGCATGAGCGCCCGCCGCGTCACCCTGGCCGTGACCGCTTCGGCCGCGGGGATGAGGCTTGACACCCTCCTCGCCGCCGAGCTTCCCGAGCTGACACGCTCGGCGTGGAAGCGCCTCATCGAGGAGCGCAGGGTGACGATCGACGGGCGTGCGATCGGAAAGGCCGGCCTCCCGGTGAAGGAAGGCATGGCGCTCGCCGTCGAGCTGCCCGAGCGCGAGACCTCCGGCCTCACCGGGGAGGCGATCCCGCTCGAGGTGCTCTACGAGGACGGCGCGATCGCCGTCGTCGTGAAGCCCGCGGGGCTCGTCGTCCACCCCGGCCACGGCGCGCGCCGCGGGACGCTCGTCCACGCGCTCCTCGGGCGCGGGATGACTCTCGCCCCGGCCGGAGGCGCCGACCGCCCGGGGATCGTGCACCGCCTCGACAAGGGCACGTCGGGCGTCCTCGTCGTCGCGAAGACCGACGCCGCGCATCGCGCGCTCGCCGCGGCCTTCGCGCGGCGCGAGGTGAACAAGACCTACCGCGCGCTCGTCTGGGGCCGCCCGCAGCCTCCCGCGGGGCGGATCGAGGATGCGATCGGACGGAGCCGGTCCGATCGCACGAAGATGACCGTGAGCGCGAAGCAAGGACGCCCCGCGACGACCGTTTACCGGACCGTCGGCTCGTGGCCCGGCTTCGCGCTCCTGGACGTCGATCTCGTCACCGGCCGGACGCACCAGATCCGCGTCCACTTCGCCGCGCGGCGGCATCCTGTGATCGGCGACACGCGCTACGGCGGCACCCCGTGGAAGACGATGCGCGACCCGGTGCGACGCGCCGCGATCGCCGCCTTCCCGCGCCTCGCCCTCCACGCGCTCCGCATCGCCTTCGTGCACCCGGTCACGGGCGCCGCGGTCGCCTTCGAGGCGCCGGTCCCGCCGGAGATCGACGCGCTCGTCGGCGCGGTGAAGCGTTGATCGCGATCCTCGGCGCCGGCGCCTTGGCGCGTGCGGTCGCGCCCAAGCTCGCGCCGGCTGTCGTCTGGTCGCGTGATCCGAAGGACGCGAAGGCGATCGCAAGAAGCAACAAAAGGCTTCGCGCGGTACGCGACCTGACCGCCGCCGTGCGCGATGCGGAGATCGTCTTGCTCGCCGTTCCGGATGCCGCGGTCGGCCCGCTCGCCGCGCGTCTCGCGCGACTCCGGCGGACGTGGAGCGGCATCGTCGTCCTCCACGCCGCGGGGGCGCTCGGTCCCGAGCCCCTCGCCCCTCTCGAGGCGGCGGGCGCTTCGACCGGGGTCCTCCACCCCCTCGCGGTTCTCGGAACCCGCGGGGCGAAGATCGCCGGTGCCGCAGCGCGGATCGAAGGCGGTGCCGAGGCGCGCGCGGCGGCGAGGCGCCTCGCGAAGAACCTCGGCCTCCGTCCCCTCCCCACCGGGAAGGGTCTCGACCGCCCCGCCTATCACGCGGCCGCGTCGCTCGCCTCGAACGACGTCGTCGCCCTCCTCCTCGCGGCCCGGGCGCTCCTCGTGCGCGCCGGCGTCGCCGAAGCCGCCGCGGCCCGCGGGGTCGTGGCGCTCGCCGAGAGCGCGCTCGCGGTCGCCCGCCGGCACGGGATCGAAGGGGCGCTCTCCGGCCCGGCGTTCCGCGGCGACGCGGCGACGGTAGCCGCCCACCTCCGCGTCCTCGGCATGTCCGACCGGGAGACGGCCGCCGCCCACCGCGCGCTGTCGAAGACCTTGACCGCCCTCGGCCGTGGCCGGAGGCGTAGGCTCACGGTATAGTCCTGCGATGCTCCGCAAGGGATTGACGCTCACGGCCCTCGTCCTCGCCGGCGCCGCGGTGTGCTGGGCGGCGACCGAGCAGAAGACGAAGCTCCACGGGATCGGCACCGACACGGTCGGCCTCATGAAGTCCGATCCGACGAACGTCGGAACGTTCGACGGCACGTGGATGTACGTGAACCGCGATTCCCACTTCGCACTCTGGATCCGGACGAAGAACGGGAAGCGCCAGGCCAAGCTCCAGTACCAGAGCCTCGCGGGCCCCGAAGCGTTCGAAACCGATTGGGACGGGAAGGCGACCTACTACATGGCGGGTCATCCGGTCACGTTCGAGCTGAAGCTCGCGTCGGCGGATGCGAACAAGCTTTCCGGTGCCTGGAACTGGGACCTCGAGATCGGCGACTCGGCTCGCAAGGAGAAGGCCGACATCGTCGTCTACCGCACCGTCTACGGGCGCACGCTCCAGATGGACTTCAACAACTACGAGAAGACGATCCGCAAGAACGGCGTCGACCAGACCGCAAAGGTGCCGACGTCGTGGGCGTGGATCAAGGTGAGCAAGCGCGAGCTGCTCTGGGCGGAGCTCCCCTTCTGAGAGCCGGGACCGAGCGCGCGCTTCTGAGCGCGGCCGTCATCGCCCTCTTCGTCACAGGCTACTTCGCGATCGGCCACGCGATCGCGCCCGAGAGCGCCCACGACCTGACGAGCGCGTGGGACCGGCGGATCCCCTTCGTCGACTGGACGGTGTGGATCTACCTCTGGCTCTTCCCCGCGTCGCTGCTCCCCCTCTTCGTCGTGCGGTGCCCCCGCCTCTTCCGGCGCACGATCGTCGCCTATGCGCTCGTCATCGCGGCGTCGCTCGCGGTCTTCGCGGCGTATCCGGTGACCTCGGCGCATCTCCGCGAATCCGCGGGACCGCTCGACACGTCTCGACTCTCGCCGTGGGCGGTCGCGACGATCTACCGGCTCGACCCGCCGGTGAACCTCTTCCCTTCGCTCCACCTCTCGATCGCTCTCCTCGCCGCGCTCTCCGCGTGGATCGCCTCCCGCGTCTACGGTGCTGCGATCGGCGCCGGCGTCGTGCTCGTCGCGATCTCGATCTTGACGGTCAAGCAGCACGTGCTCGCCGATGCGGCGGGGGCGCTCGTCGTCGCGGGTCTCGCCTACGTCGCGGTTCTGCGGACGTACCGTCCCGCGCCGGGCGTCGTTCCAGCCTACGGGTGGCGCGGACCGGCGGCGTACGCGGGTCTCACGCTCGCGGTCTACGCCGGTTTCGTCGCGGCGTTCTTGCTGCGCTCCTGAACGATCCCCTCGCGCAGCATGAACTCCATCAGGTAGGACACCGTCTCCTCGAGCGGCGGGTCGGGGCGGAATCCTGCGGCCTCGGAACGCGCCTCGCGGTAGCGCGCGTTGTCGTACCGCTTGTGCTGCATCGCGGCGAGCTTCTCCTGCGACCGCGTGAAGAAGTCGAGGAGCGGGTAGACCGGATCGTCCTGCGTCGCGCGACGCCCCATCTCGGCGACGAAGCGCGGGATGTCGTGATAGACGAACGGGTAGCCGTAGCGCTCGGTGATGACGCGCGTCACGTCGGCCATGTTGTAGTAGCGGTCGACGGTGGCGTGGTAGGTCCCGCCGGAGGGAAGCTCGGCCGCGATGAGCGCCGCGAGGTTGTCGGCGACGAGATCGGCCGGCAGGAAGCTCACCTGGTTCTTCGCGTCGACGGCGACGCCGTGCCGGATCATGAACGCGAGCAGGCGGACCGCGATGTCGTCCTTGCTCCCCACGCCGTTCGTCGCCGCGGAGATGAGCGACGGGCGGTAGACGCGCACCGGAAGCCCCTGCCGCCCCGCGGCGTGGACGAGATGCTCGGCGACCCACTTGCTCTGCGCGTAGCCGAAGTCGAGGTTCTCCATCGCCTCGTTGGCGTCGGTCTCGAGCAGGCGCGCCTTCGCGGTCCACCCGTAGATGAAGGTGCTCGAGACGAGGTGGAACTCCTTGAGGACGCCGCTCCGCGCGAAGCGCAGGAGCTCGCGCGTCCCGTCGACGTTGTGCGGGCGCAGCGCGTCGTAGCCGAGGACGTAGTTGACGAGCGCGGCGTTGTGGCAGACCGCCTGGACCTTGGTCGACAGCGTGCGCCAGGTCTCCGCCTTCATCCCGAGGTTGTGGCGCGCGACGTCGCCGCAGACGACGTGGACCCGCCTCTCGAGCGCCTCGTCGATCTCGGGGGTCCAGAGCTTCGAGCGCCGCAGGGCCGCGCGGATGCGGTCCATCCCGTGAACGGGATCGGTCGCCCTCACGACGGCGTGGAACGTGTACGGCGTCTTCCGGAGGAGCGCGCTCAGGAGGAACGGGCCGAAGAAGCCGGTCGGTCCCGTGAGGAGCATGCTCGTCACTGGCTTCGCGGCCGGGACCGCGGGCTGCGGCTCGAGCACGGCGTCGGCGCGCATGCACTCGCGCTCGTACTCCTCGTGGTCCTTCTGGATCTTGGCGAGGACGTAGCGGAGCGCCGCGATCGGCTGGTCGGCGGCGCGCTCGAACTGGTCGAGGAACGAGAAGAACTCCGCGATCGTGAGCCGCTGGAGGAGCTTGACGTCGACGTGGCGAACGAGCTCGCCGGCGCCGTGCTCCTCCAGAAGATCCTTGATGTCCTCGATGAGGCGGACCATGGTCAAGGAGTCGATCCCGATCTCGGCGAACGGGTACTCCTCGTGCCCCGTCAAGTTGTACAGCTCGACGATGTACTGGAAGCGCTCGCGGAGACCCGACACGTCGCCGGCAGGCTCCTGCTCCTTCGCCGACAGGTGCACGGCGAGGGCCTCGATCTCCCCCGCGAGCCAGCGGCGCCGTGTCGCCGCGCGCGCGATCTTCCCCGACGTCGTCTTCGAGATCGTCTTCGGCGTGACGAACGCGATCGTGTGAGGCTCGACGTAGTACTGGGTCCGCACCGCGCGCGCGATCTCGCGCGGGTCGGGAAGCTCCTTCGGCGTCCGGACCTCGGCGAGGACGACGAGCCCCTCGCCTTCGTCCTCGACGTCGAACGCGGCGGCCCCGCCGGTGCGGATCCTGGGCGACGACGCCTCGACGATCTTCTCGATGTCCTGCGGGTAGTAGTTGACGCCGCGGATGATGATGAGGTCCTTGATCCGCCCGCAGACGTACAGCTCACCTTCGAGCAGGAACCCGAGGTCGCCGGTCCTGAGGTGGCGCGGGCCGTCCTCCTCGCCTGCGATGCGGGCGCCGAACACCTCTTCGGTGAGGTCGGGCCGCTTCCAGTACCCGGCGCACGTGCTCGCCCCCGAGAGCCAGATCTCGCCGATCTCTCCCTCGCGCTTCGCCTCGCGCGTCTCGGGATCGACGATACGCACGTCGACGCCCGCGAGGGCCGCGCCGCAGCTCACGAGGCTCACCTGGTTCGCGTTCTTCGCCTGGTGCGGCTCGAGGTGGAGCTTCCGCTGCTGGAGGAGGCGCTTGTTGACGGTGACGACCCGGCGCCCGTGGTTCGTGACGCACAGCGTGTTCTCGGCGAGCCCGAACGCGACGACGTGCGCCTCTCGTCTCAGGCCGAGCGGCCCGAACCGATCGTAGAAGCGCTCGAACGTGTCGGCCCTCACCGGCTCGGCCGCGTTCATGAGGACGCGGAGCGAGCTCAGGTCGAGCCCGCGGATCTCGTCGTCCGGCAGCTTCTCGTCGCGGAGGCAGTACTCGAATCCGAAGTTCGGCGACGACGTCCACGTCGCGCGCACCTTGCTCACGGTCTGCATCCAGAGCGCGGGACGCTTCAGGAAGTCGAGAGGCGAGAATCCCCACACGGAGCCGCCCGTGATCGCGGGGAAGAGGTAATAGCCGATCAGCCCCATGTCGTGGTACTGCGGGAGCCAGGACACCGCGACCGGCGGATGATCGAGCGTCGCGAACCCGTTCTCGATGATGTTCCGGTGCGTGACGATCACGCCCTTCGGATCGCTCGTCGAGCCCGAGGTGTACTGGAGGAAGAGCGCCTCGCCGGGCGTGTCCGTGAAGCCGTCGGACGCCACGCCGCGCACGTCGTCGGTCGTGAGCCACTCCAGATTCGGCAGCCCCGGCGCGCGCCGCCAGGGCGAGGAGATCTTCCGCTTGGCGAGGAGGAGGCGGTAGCTCCGGTAGAACCCGCGCGTCGTGAGCGCGTGCTTCGCCCCGGAGTCGCTCGCGACGAACGTCAGCTTCGCCAGGCCGATCTCGAAGTTCATCGGCGTCGGCGGGTAGACGGGGACCGGGATGACGCCGATCCGCGCGCAGGCGAAGAACGCGGCGATGATCTCGAGGCCGGGAGGGTAGACGAGGAGGACGCGGTCGCCGGGCTTCAATCCTTCCTTCGTCTTCAGGTGCTCGGCGAGGTGGCGGGTCCGCTCGTGGAACGCGAGGTACGTGTAGGTGTCGCGCTCGCGTCCCTCGCCGTCGAGGTAGGTGTAGAGCGGGACGTCGGGTTGGTTTCGGGCGTGCTCGGTGAGGTAGTCGGCGAGCGCGGGCCGCTGCCGAAACCGCGACACGGTCATGCCGAAGCCCCCCTTGAATTCCCGGAGCATACGGCGTCCGCGTGTGTGAAGCCAGTATCATCGTGCGGTGTCAGGGACGGTCGCGCTGGTCACGGGGGCGAGCCGCGGGATCGGGCGCGCGATCGCCCGGGCCCTCGGGGAGACGCGGGCGACCGTCTACGTGACCGGCCGCACGGTCGCCTCCGAGATTCCTCCGGAGCCCGGAACGATCGAGCACGTCGCCCGCGACGTCGACCGCCTCGGCGGGCACGGGATCGCGGTGCGCTGCGACCACGAGCACCCCGACGAGATCGGCGCGCTGTTCGCCAAGGTCGCTTCGGAGTCGGGGCAACTCGACCTTCTCGTCAACAACGTGCACTCCGGGATGCCCGATCTCGTCGCAGGCGTCGGCCGGCCGTTCTGGGAGACCGACCCGGCGGTGTGGGAGCGGATGAACGGGCCGGGCCTGAGAGGCCACTACGTGGCGGCGGTCCATGCCGCGCGCCTCATGGTCCCGGCGCGGCGGGGACTCATCGTCAACGTCTCCTCCTTCTGCGCGGGCGGTTACCTGCTGAGCGTCCCCTACGGCGTCGGCAAGGCCGCCCTCGACCGGATGACCGCCGATCTCGCGCACGAGCTCCTGCCGCACGGGGTCGCGGTCGTCTCGGTGTGGCCCGGGCTCGTCCGCACCGACACCACCGGCGCCGTCTTCCACGAGGCCGCGCCGCGCTACCGGCGGATCCTCGATGCCTACGGCGAGACGCCGGAGCGCACCGGCCGGGCGGTGGCGGCGCTCGCCTCCGACCCCAGGGTCCTCCGCCACTCGGGACGCGCATTGATCGCCGCCGAGGTCATGCGCGACTACCGGGTCTTCGACGACGACGGCCGCTACCCGCCCTCGCCGCGCAGCCTCACGACGCTCGCGAGCGCGCTCCTTCCCGACCGCTTCCGCCCGCTCGCGGCGCTCGTCCCCCCCGTGCGGGTGCCGCGCTTCGTCGTCGCCCGCGTGCTCACGCGGTTCTCGGACCACCTCAGGGCGCGCGGCGGCTTCAAGTGATCGGGATAGAGTAAGCCGCGCATGCACCCGTTCCTCTTCCAGATCGGGCACTTCCGCGTCCCCGCCTACGGTTTCTTCTCGCTGCTCGCCCTCGGGGTCGCGGTGCTCCTCGTCCGCCGCTTCGCGAAGATCGACGGCCTCGATCCCGGCAAGGCCGCGGACGCCGTCGTGCTCACGATCGCCGTCGGCTACTTCGGCGCGCGCGCGCTCGAGCTCGCCGTCGGATGGCGCCGCTATTTCGCCACACCGGGCGGCCTCAAGCTCATGCTCTTCTCGACCGGCATCTTCCTCGGCGGCGTCATCGTCGCGGTGCCGTTCGGGTGGTACTGGTTCCGGCGCGTCGGCATCCCCTACGGCAAGGGGCTCGACCTGCTCGCGATCGCGGGGGCCGTCGCGGAGGCGGTAGGGCGCTGGGGCTGCTTCTGCTCGGGGTGCTGCTGGGGAACGCCGACCGATCTCCCGTGGGCGGTCACGTTCCCCGAGATCGCTCAGCGCCTCCACACAGGACTGCCCGGCGTGCCGATCCATCCGACGCAGCTCTACCTCTCGCTCGCCGGCTGGGCGATCCTCGGGGTCCTCGCCTTCCTCTACCCACGGAAGCGTTTCGACGGACAGATCCTCGCCGCGTTCCTCGTCCTGTATTCAGTCGCGCGGTTCTTCCTCGAGTTCCTTCGCGGCGACGAGGATCGCGGCCGCGTCTTCGGAACGGTCAGCACGTCGCAGGCGCTGTGCCTCGTGCTCGTCGTGCTCGCCGCGTGGGCGTACGTGCGCGGCATGCGCCGGGCCGCCGCATGACGCGCGGCGCCAGAGCGCTCACGCTCGTCGCGGTCCTTCTCCTGGGTGTCGCGCTCGACCAAGCATTGAAGGCGGTCGCGTTCGGCGCGCTCACCTCTCCGGTCTCGATGGGGGTGGTCCAGCTCCGCGCGATCGCCAACAAAGGCGCCATCCTCGGCATGGGCTCGGGGTTGGGCGAGACCGCGCGGCGCCTCGTCTTCACCATCGCGGAAGGCGCGCTCCTCGCCGCGCTCGGCGCGTACGCCCTCCTCGCGCGCTCCGCCGGCCCGCTCGAGGTCTGGGCGATCGCGCTCGTCATCGCGGGAGGCGCAGGCAACGTCGTCGATCGGATCGTCTTCGGCTACGTCCGCGACTACGTCCTCATCGGCCGGCCGGGATGGCCGACCGCCGCCTTCAACCTCGCCGACGTGGCGGTCGTCCTCGGGTTCACGATCCTCCTCGTCGCAGCGTGGCGCGGCGCGCGCCCGAAAACGAAGGCGGCGGCCGCGATGCTCGTGCTCACGGCCGCCTTGGCCCCGGAAGCGAACGCCTCCGAGCCGTTCCCGCTCCGCATGGTCAAGCTCGGGGGCATGCCGGCCGACCCGAGCGTGAAGGCGCACGTCTCCTACTGCCGCTCGCTCGGCTTCAACGCCTTCTTCGTTTACAGCCATCAGGCGGGCGCCTGGACCGAGCGCGCGCACCTCGACCGCGATTTCGTCACGTTCGCCCGCGCGATGAAGACGAGCGGCGTCGCGCTCTGGGTCTCGATCAACCCGGTCGCCGACACGAGGAACACCTTCGTCTTCTCCGACGGGGACGGCGAGCGGAAGCTCCTCGCCTTCATGAAGAAGCTCCATGCGAAGGCCGGCGTCGACCGGTTCATCCTCTCGTTCGACGACCAGCCCACGAAGCTGCACGAGCTCCGCGACATCTTCCGCTACGGCTTCTCCTCCGCACCGGCGCATCTCGATCTCGCCGCACGGATCGCGGCGAAGCTTCCGAAGGGCACGGCGCTCTGGCTGTGCGCGGCGGCTTACGCCGACGTTCACCTCGGCGACGGCAGCGGGCCGTACTCGGCACCGTTCCTGGAGGGCGTACCGAAGCTTTCTCCCTCGATCGGCATCGTCTGGACCGGCCCCGACGTGCTCTCGCCAAAGGTCACGCGCGCCGACCTCGAGAAGACGCGCGCCCGCCTCGGCGGCCGTCCGCTCCTCCTCTACGACAACTTTCCCGTCAACGACGACGAGACCGGCGACGCGCTCGGCCTCATCCTGGGCGCGCTCCGGAACCGTGAGCCCTCGATCAGGGACGAGGTCGCCGGCTACCTCGCCTGCCCCATGAACGAGCTCGGCGCCTCGCGCTTCCCGCTCGCCACGACCGCCGCCTTCTTGAACGACCCCGAGGGCTACGACGCCGACCGGGAGATCCAACGACTCCTCGACAGGTTCTCGAACCGCGAAAAGGAAACCCGGACCGCGCTCGACACGCAAGTCCTCGAGTGGGGCGGCTTCATCGGCGAGCGGAACTATTGGCCGCGCGATCTCCTGAACGCCGCCGATGCGGGCAGGCGACTCGACGACCCCGCGTTCGTCGAGTCATTCACCTGGACCGCCGACCGCTACCCCGGCCGCATGCTGGCGCTCGCCGCCATCGAGGACGGCCCCTTCCGTGAAGACCTGCTCATGGTCATGCGGCGGAGGCTCGCGGTCGCGCGCGCCATGCCGCTCGTCATCGAGTATCTGGCCCGAGCCCGCGCCGGACGCTCCGACGCGGCAGCGGTCCTTCAGTCGATCGAGCAGCAGCGCCACGACCTCTTGATCGTCCCCGACGCGCACGACGTCCTCGACGTCTTCCTGCGCTCCGCCCGCATCCCCATCCGTTGAGGTGCCGATGAATCCCGCGACACGAACCTACCGCCTCGTCATCCTCGCGCTCGCGAGCTTCATGATGTTCGGGAACTACTTCGCCTATGACAGCGTGTCGGCCATCGAGACCTCGCTCATCAAGGGACTCGGCGCGGACCGCGCGTCGATCGGGTCGATGTACAGCTGGTACAGCTTCGCCGCGATCGCGGCCGTCCTCGTCGGCGGCATCCTCATCGACAAGATCGGGACGCGCATGGCGAGCTTGCTCTTCTCGGTGCTCCTCACGGCCGGGGCCGTCGTCGTCGCGATCGCGCCGTCGGTCGGTTGGATGCAGTTCGGCCGCCTCCTCTTCGGTGCCGGCGCCGAGCCGCTCGCCGTCGCGCAGAGCGCGATCCTCGCACGATGGTTCAAGGGGAAGGAGCTCGCGCTCTCGTTCGGCGTCGCCCTCACCGTGAGCCGCCTCGGCACCCTGTTCACCTTCAACACGGAGGCGCTCATCGCCGACCGCAGCGGCTGGCGCGCGGCGCTCTGGGTCGCCGCGATCCTCTGCTTCATCAGCCTGCTCGCCAACCTCCTCTACAACGTACTCGACAAGAAGGCCGAGCCCGTCCTCGGTCTCGGCGAGTCGGGCGCCGACGAGATCAACTGGTCGCAGCTCAAGAAGGGTGCCTTCCCGCCGTCGTTCTGGTACGTCACGCTCCTCTGCGTGACCTTCTACTCCGCGATCTTCCCCTTCACCGCGCTCGCGCCCGACTTCTTCCACAGCAAGTGGAACATCCCGCAGGCGAGCGGCGAAGGGCTCGGCTTCCTCTCCGGCATCTTCTACAACTTCACGCACATGTTCTCGACCGCGCAGGGCGTGACCTCGATCATCATCACCGCATCGATGATCTTCGCGCCGTTCGCCGGCCGCCTCGTCGACCGTATCGGAAAGCGCGCCAGCCTGATGATCCTCGGTTCGCTCCTCATGATCCCCGCGCACCTCGCGATGGGCATGACGATGATCAACCCTGTGCTTCCGATGATCGTCCTCGGCGCCGCCTTCGTCCTCGTCCCCGCCGCGATGTGGCCGGCCGTCCCGCTCGTCGTCGAGAAGGAGCGCGTCGGCACCGCGTTCGGCATCATGACCGCCGTCCAGAACATCGGCCTCCTCGCCTTCCCCTACTTGAACGGCACGCTCGTCGACAACACGAAGAGCTACACCGCCAGCCAGACGATGTTCTCGTGCCTGGGGATCGCGGGATTGATCTTCGCAGTGCTCTTACTTGCCGCCGACAGAAAGGCGGGGAATGTGCTGGAGAGTCCGACGCCGCAGGAGGGTTGACAGCCGACTGTCAACCGTCGACGGTCAGGCAACGATCCTGTCGATGAGGGGAAAGACAATCGCGGCGGCGAGAGGCCTCATGACGAGCGTTGCGGGTACGGGAAGCAGGGATGCTCCGAGCAGGGCGATCCCCGACCAGCGTGAGGCTCCGCGAGGCAACACCAGTACGGATAGTCCCGCTCCCAACGTCGCCAAGAATGGAATCAGCGTCAGGAATACCGGGACGAACATCTTGTCCACCATCGCTTCATTCGCGAAGTAGTCTGCCCCCACCCAAGTAACAATCATCGTTCCTTCGAGGATCGCGAAGGCAACGACGAGATCGATGGCCATTCGAGGCCAGCGCATCAACAGACGCGGCGCGCCGATCGCTCCAACGGCCATCGAAGCGACGAAGGCGACCCAGAGAGATGTCTCAGCCGCGCCATGGGAATGGCGCTTCGATGGTCCGCCCGCTGGGTCGTCGTCTGACCGCAACTCATCGAACAGACGGAGCGAGTGCTGAATCGACCTGATCTCGGGCTCCGCAGCAGAAAAATCCACAGCAAGCGTTCCGCAGTGGGAAACAAAGACGACGCTCGAATACGGCACGACGAGCGTCGACATCTCGACCGGCATGCTGATGCCCTTGTACGAAGTATTTGCGGTGTAGAGGACGTGATTGGCCGGGTGGCCCGCTACGGAAACGCTTTCGGTACTGAGGATCTGAGCGCCGCCGGTGTTCGGATCGTCGTTCAGGTACTCGATCATCGATTCAGGTGAGAAATCACCACGGAACAGCTCTTCGGGTTTCCGTTTGCGGTACTCGGGATCCGAGATCACCTGCCACATGCAGCTGACGGGCATGCCTCCTTGCGCTCGCCCTTGGACGCTCGCACGCATCAGCGGACGTGGCGGCTGCGCTTCCCACGACGCCGGAACGACGACAGAGAAGCCCCGCATTTTGAACCACACCCGCTGCGATCCCTCGTCGAGCGGCTGAAGCCACACACCCTCGACCTTGCGGACGCACCCTTGCGCAGCGATCACGAGACACAGATTCGCGACCGCGAGGAGCACGCACCTGCGCATGCGAGCTAGCCCGCCGCCTTCCGCTCGGCGCTCATCTCCCCGGCCCCTTCTTCCGACGAAGGAAGGAGCGCACGGAACATCGCGCCGCCGCCGGGGGCGTCGTCGACCCAGATGGTGCCGCCGTGCGCCTCGACGGCGAGACGGCAGAACGTGAGGCCGAGACCGCGATTGGCGCCGGGGACGGTCTTGCGGCTCTCGAGGCGCTGGAACTTCTCGAAGATGCGCTCGCGGAATTCCGGCGGGACGCCGCGGCCCTGGTCGGCGACGGCGATCTCGACCCCTTCGTCGCACGGGATGACCTTGACGCTGATCTTGCCGTCGGTGGGCGAGTGCTCGATCGCGTTCGAGAGGAGGTTGTCGATGACGCGGCGCAGGATCGCGGCATCGCCGCGGATCGTCCCCTCTTCGCCGCCGACGGCGATGTCGAAGCTCACCTTGCGGTGAGTGGACGCATGCTCCATCTCCTGGCATGCCTTCTTGACGAGCGTGCGCGCGTCGACCGATTCGAGGTTGAGGTGGAGCTTGCCTTCCTCGAGCTGTCCGACGTCGAGGAGGTTCAGGATCATCTGGTGCATGCGCCACGCGGCGGCCTTCGAGCGCACGACGAGGTGGAGCGCGGGCTCGCCGACCTTGCGTTCCATCAACTCGAGGTTGCCGAGCACCGCGGCGAGCGGGTTCTTGAGGTCGTGGACGAGGGTCTGGGTGAGCGTCTCCTTGAGCGCTTCGAGCTCCTCGAGCTTCGCGTTCCGCGCGGCGAGCGTGGCGCGGGCTTCCTCGAGCTCCGCCATCAGGCGGCGCGCGCGCAGGAGCGAGCGAACCTTCGCCATGAACTCCTCGCGGCGCACGGGCTTGGCGACGTAGTCGTCGGCGCCCGTGTCGAGGCCTTCGACCTTGTGCGGCGTGCCGTCCAAGGCCGTCACGAGGACGACCTGGGCGAGGCGCGTGCGCGGGTCGGCCTTCAGGCGCCGGCAGACTTCGAGGCCGGAGAGGTCGGGCATCATCACGTCCAGGAGAACCAGGTCGGGAGGACGCTCGGCCGCCATCCTGAGCGCGCTCTCGCCGTCGGGGGCGAGACGGACCTCGTAGCCGGCGCTGACGAGGTACTCCTCGAGCAGGCGACGGTTCCTGGGGTCGTCGTCGACGACGAGGACGTCGTGCGTCTTGGTCGCTGTGGCGTTCATGCGGCTCCTTCCCATGGGGCCAGGTAAGACCGGACCTGCTGCGGGAACCGGGAGAGGCGGATCGGCTTCGCGATGTAGCCCGCGCATCCCGCTTCGCGCGCGCGCGCCTCGTCGGCGTCCTGCGCGTGCGCCGAGAGGGCGACGACCGGGATCTCGCGCGTCTGCGGGTCGGCCTTCAGGCGGCGCGTCGCCTCCATGCCGTCGAGGCCGGGAAGCTGGAGGTCCATCAAGATCAGGTGCGGGCGCTCGCGGCGCGCCAGCTCGATCCCCTCTTCGCCGGTGTCGGCCTCGAGGACGCGATAGCCGCGCGCCCTCAGGACGTTCCGCGCGAGCTTGCGGTTCACGGGGTTGTCCTCGACGACGAGGACGGTGAGGCCGCGCGCGTCCTGCGGCTCGGGTGCGGAAGCGGCGGCGTGGGCGGCCGGGGCGTTCATCGCCTGCGCCGGCCGCCCCGTCGTCTTCGCGCCGGGGAAGACGCACTGGAAGCACGATCCCTTGCCGACGCGCGACGTCACCGTCACGGCGCCGCTGTGGAGCGACATCATGCGGCGCACGAGAGCGAGGCCGAGGCCGGTCCCCTGGTACTTGCGTGAGTACGACCCGTCGACCTGGTAGAACTCGTGGAAGATCTTCTCCTGGTCTTCCTCGGGGATCCCGATGCCGGAGTCGGTGACGGTGACGACGAGGTCGTCGCCCTCGAACCGCGCCGCGGCTTCGACGTTGCCGTCGTCGGGAGTGAACTTCACGGCGTTGCTGAGAAGGTTGACGAGCACCTGCCGCACGAGGCGCGGATCGACGCGCGCCATGACGTCGTTCTCGCAGCGCATCTCGAGCTGCAGGCGCTTCTTCCCCGCCTGCGGTCGCAGCATCGAGAGCGAATCGCGGAGAAGCTCGACGATCGGGACGTCCTCGCGGTGCACCTCGAGCTTGCCGGCCTCGATCTTCGAGAGGTCGAGGATGTCGTTGATGAGCGCGAGGAGATGCTCGCCGCTGTCGCGGATGTCGGAGAGGAACTCGAGCTGGCGCGGGTTCAGCTCGCCGAAGTTCGGATCGGTCATGAGCTCGGAGAAGCCGATGACCGAGTTCAGGGGCGTTCGCAGCTCGTGGCTGACGTTGGCGAGGAACTCGCTCTTCGCGTTGCTCGCATCGGTCAGGGCGCGGTTCGCGTCCTGGAGCATGCGGTTCGCCGCCTCGAGCCCCTGGAGAGCGGTCGCCAGCTCGTGAGTGCGGAGGACGACCTTCTGCTCGAGCTCGGCGTTCAGCGCCTCGATCTCGGCGACGCGCCGCTCGTGTTCCTGGAGCGCCTCCTGGTGCGCCTTGTAGAAGCCGAGGAGGAGCCAGCACGGCGGGATCGCGAGCGCGACGACCCAGGTGCCCCACGCCTGGAGCGCCGCCATCATCGCGGCGGCCAAGGTGAGTCCGGTGAAGTAGGCGACCGCGGTCCACTCGAAGCTCTCGCGCCAGACCTCGAACATCGGCATGCGCTGCTGGAGCGCGACGGCGATCGTGACGAGCCCCGTGTTGACGAGGAAGTACGCCGCCGTCGCCGCGACGAGCGGGAGGAGGCTCGGCCAGAACGTCCCGCCGATCTGACCGCCGGTGACCAGGTACGACCACGCCGCCGCGGCCGAGGCGCAGACGACCGCGCCGAGGTTGAACGCGGTGCGATCGATCTTGAGCTTCCGCCCGGGCCTGAGGAGAACACCGGTGAGACCGACGACCGCGACGACCATCGCGGCGAGCGGCCCGAGGGCGGCGACGGCGAGGAGGACGAACGGGTGGGTCGCGGTCAGCTCGGTCTTGAAGCGTGCGAAGCGGACCGGCCGCGCGCCCGCGAGCGCGGCGAGCGCCGCGAGGAGCGCGAACGTCTGGCCCGAGCCGCCCCATCCGCGCGCGATCCCGGCGGCGATCGCGGTCAAGGCTGCCGCGTCCACCGTCACGATGAACGGCACGAGCAAGCGCGAGCGGTTCTCGTCGGACCCCGTGGACACCTTCGTCGACCCCACGTCGCATGACCTGCGCCTTCGGTGCCGCGTCCGGAACCGAACTCGCAAGTGCCCTCGCGAATATCGTTCTCGGTTCGGGGCGAAACCATTACGGAAACGTGAAGCGCGTGACGTGGCGCGTCGTTACGAAGCCGTCATGAGCTGAGGGAAAAGTCGGAAGTCGCCGTCGACGTCTTCTTGGCGTCCCCAGCGGGATTCGAACCCGCGTCGCCACCTTGAAAGGGTGGTGTCCTAGGCCAGACTAGACGATGGGGACCGAGACGGACGCCGGAGTGTAGCGGACGGCGGAAAGAGCTTCAACGGCCACGTCATTGGCTCGCCGCACGGATCGGCCTATGTTTCCGTTCGGAGGAGATCACCATGGCCGGCTCACGCATGCGCACGCTCGTCCTCGGCTCCGCTTTCGCCGCGCTCGCCGCGACCTCGGCGGTGCTGGCGGACACCCAGCCCCTCGCGCTCTCCGGGACGTACCAGGTCGAGAGGCCGCACGTCCGCTCGTCGACCGTCTCGATGACGTTCAAGGCGACGATCACGAACAGCGGCGGCCAGGACGTCAAGGGTCCCGTCGTCCTCAGGCACCCCAACGTCATCCAGAAGGTGTGGCACCGGTTCGGCGAGCAGACGATCCCGGCCGGCAAGAACGTGACGGTGAGCGGCGTCGTCGAGGTCCCGCGCAAGGAGTACGACGAGTGGGCGACCGGGAGCCCGTCGCTCTTCTTCTACTCGCAGAACGATCGCGGCGACATCAAGACGTTCCGCATCCCGCTGAGCGCCGTCCCCGCTCCCAAGACCAAGTAGCTGCTTGGCCGTCGCGATCGAGCACGTCCAGGACGTCGCCGCCTGGATCCGCGGAGAGGTACCGGCGTGGGCGTTCGGCGTGCGTTACACCGCGGCGCACAGCCTGAGGACCGCCGTCGGCGACCCGTACGGGCAGCCCTTCGAGTACTCGCCGCGCTACGCCGGCATGCGCCTCATGCGCGCGATCGAGGACGGCCGCGCGGTCGGCTTCGCCCTCTACGAGCGCAGCGAGGAGCTGGCGAAGCGTCACCTCCACCACATCGCCCGCGACCCCGGCTGCAAGGGACGCAGGATCAACGCCGCCCTCTTCCGGGCGGTCCTGGACGCGATGCGCGAGCGGCCGATCCTCCCGTGGCCGATCACCCAGGACGGCCGCCTGGCGCTGATCCGCTGGGAATCGCTCGACGACGAAGCCGGCGAGTGGCAGTACTGGGAGGCGTGATCGGTCAGGAGCGCCGCACGGCGGCGAGCGCCGCCACCAGCTTCCCGTTGCAGTCGCGCCCGTCGAACGTCCCCGTGAGCTGCGTGAAGGCGTCGTTCACGCGGCCGTCCGGCGTGTCGAACGAGCCCGAGTGGCACGGCAAGGTCTCGGTCGTCGTCATGACGAACCCGTTCCCCGCCTGCGCCCCCTGAATCGTCCCCGCGATGCCGTTCGAGAGCGTGAGCGTGCCCGAGAGCGCGTTCGTGTCGGTGTCGGCGACGAGCACGATCGTCCCCGTCAGCTTCGTGCCCTTCGGAAGCGCGTTCCCGCCGGTCACCGTCAGCGTCGCGTCCCACGTCCCCGATAGACTCGTAGGGCCGCCCGGTCCGGACGGCGGCGGCGACGACGAGGACGAATCGGTCGGCGCCGACACGTTCGTGCATGCGGCCAAGAGGGCGAGCAGGGCCGAAAGGGCGAAGGCCTTGGACGGGGTCATCGAGACAGAGCCTACCCCGCCGCGTCGTGTAAGGCGACACTTGACGATTCGTCAATCGGGTGTAACCTCCGTCCGTGGAGGAGCCGTACGATCACGAGACCGCCCGGCGGATCGTCCGGCGCATCCTCGGCGAGAGGGGCATGACGACGTTCGGCAGCGCCGCGAAGGAAGCGATGATGCGCGAGGACCTGACGAGCGCCGACGTCGTCAACGTCCTCCGCGGCGGCGCCGTCCGTAGCCTCGAGGTCGAGCACGGTATCCAGCGCTACCGGAGCCGCACGAAGACCATGTCGGTCGACTTCGCGTTCCGCGGCCCCGAATCGGGCCGGGGCGAGCCCGACGAGGTCGTCATCGTCGGCGCTAGGAGGCACGGCTCATGACCTGCGTGGAATGCGGCGGCACCCTTCGTCCCGCCGGGACGACCCATCCTTACGTCGAGTCCGGCCTCCCCCACGTCGTCCTGCGGGGCGTCGAGGTCCGCAAGTGCGCGCGCTGCGGCCACGTCGAGGTGGCGATCCCCAACATCACCGGCCTCCACGCCTCCCTCGCGCGCGCCATCGTCGCTCGCCCGTCGGCGCTGAGCCGCGAGGAGTTCCGCTTCCTCCGCCAGTACCTCGGCCACTCCTCCCGCGACTTCGCGAAGATGCTCGGCGTCACGGCGGAGACGATGTCGCGCTGGCAGAGCGGGAAGCACGAGATCCCCCGCACCGCCGATCTCCTCGTGCGCCTCCTCGTCACACGCACGCAGCCGCGCATGGACTACACCGACGAGCTGCTCACCAAGATGAAGCCGCGGCCTGCCAAGCCCCCCAAGCTCGCCCTCCGCCTCAAGGGAAATGCTTGGGAGCCGGTCCGAGCGGCGTAATGCGCTGTTGACTCGGGGCCGCCGCCTTTGGCATAAAGCCGCGCGTTGACCTAGGGGGTCGGATGGCGACGACGATTGCACCGCTTGCGGACGTCCCCGGCTGGCTCGCGACCGATCCTCCCGGCTGGGCCGCCGACGCCCATCGCGAGACGCTCCAGGTCTGGCAAGGCTCGAGCGACGACGGCAAGACCCGCATCCGCGGCGTGCTCGCCCTGAACGAGGAGGGCGACACGATCGGCGTGGCCACGTGCACGGACCCGCTCAACGGAACGGGCGAGCGCCCGCGCCTCATCTTCGTCCAGCGCGACAAGGACCACTCGTACCGCGGCACCGGCTACGCGCTCTTCCGCGCGCTCACCCTGTCCGTGCGCGGCCGCCCCATCGCCGCCGTACCCTTCGGCCACGAAGGCGCCCCCGCGATGCGCGGCTGGGGCTTCACCGAGAAAGACGGCGCGTGGGAATACCACGAGCCGCCGAACGATGACGCCGTACCGCCGGGGGTTTGAGGCGGATTACCGACTCAGGACGACGCTTCCGGTCTTGCGCACCCGGACGGTGTTCCCGTTCACGTCGTCGAGCGAGGACGCATCGACGGCGACGGAAGCCGGCCCCGAGCTGAGCGGCTTGGGCGCTCCGACGGCCACGGCCGTCCACGCGGTGGTTCCAGTGCACGACACCGACACGTCGAACGTCGCGACGGTCGTCCGCTGCCGAATCACCCCATGGAGGGCAACGACCGCCGGCTTGGAGCATGTAACCTGGCCACCCACGGAAGCTTCACTGGTCTGCGGGTCGAAGGAGCACGCGGCATTCAACTTCAAGCCGAGGTCGAGCAGAGTGCGGGCGTCGACCGAGAATCGCAAGACAGGCGGAGAGTCGTTGGCATCGGCGTCGACCATGAGGTAGTAGGTCTTGCCCTTCTTGCCTTCGAAGGTCAACGCCGTGTGCTCGCAACCGATGCGATGGAGCGCCCCGCGCGAGCCCGTCCACGCGGAGACGGACGCCGCGTAGTCGCTCCCGGCGGTGCTCGCGGTCACCTGCGCGTGCGCCGGCATCTTCAGCACGTACCACACCGTGCGCATGCGACCACCGCAGCTCTTGGGGTCGTCCCTCCCGACCCACGCACCGCTCGTGTCGACCTCGTCCACGAACGGCGTGGCGGTGATTCGCGTCGCGTCGTGGATGTCGTCGTTTGCGGGTCGTGGCGGGATGGTCGAGGCGGCCGCGACGCGAAAAACGTTTGCGCCCCCTTGCACGAGGAAGTAGTAGGTGTGCACCGCCGTGGCATCGAATCGGATGCCACCGTTGCCGCAAGCGATCTTCTGGAGCGCTCCCTTTTCGCCGATGTAGACCGCGATCATCGATCCTTGCGGACCGCTCAGGCCGGCGGTTGCGATGACCGACACCGCCTTCGCCGGGTGGAACGCGTACCACGCGGAAGCGACTCCGTAGCCGGGACAGAAGTAGTCGAAGGGATCGTCGATGCCGACCGTGGCCCCGCTCGTATCCATCGTGTACTCGAACGGAAGTGACGAGAACGCGATCGCGTCCTCGATCTCGTCGTTCTTGAGCCGGACCTGGATGCGCGTGAGGCTGCGATCGACGTCGCCGAGCGCGTCCTGCGCGGCGAGCCGCACCGTGTAGCGGCCGATCTGCCCCACGGAAGGCGTCCAGCTGAGCGTCCCGGTGTCGTCCCCGTTGTCGGTGAACGAAGCTCCCGGCGGCAAATCGGACGCGCTCAAGCTGACCGGATCGGCCCCCTTGTGATGCGCCCTCACGTCGACGCTGAGCGCGCGATCCTCCGCCACCGACGACATCTCCGGCGCGGTGACGAGGAGCGGCACGTCCGCGTTGATGCGAAGCTCTCCGTGGAGCGCCGCGGTGGCCCCGTCGCAGTGCTGCTCGAACGTCGTCCAGAATGACGCGATGTCGGTCACCGGTCCGTACTGGATTTGCTTCACGTCGAAGCTTCCGTCCACCGTGGAGCAGTAGTGGTCGCCTCGCGCCAGGAGACCCGGCATGGAAGGATCCTGCGCGGGGAACATCGTCGCCCCCGCGTAGGTGCCCACACCGAGGGGCACGGAAAACGGTGCCCCGAATTGAAGCTGCCACGATTGTGAGTAATCGGGGAGGTACAGAAAGAGAGTGTCGATACCCGCCCTCGAATTCTTCTCCGTGGTGTAACGGCCGTCGCCGGCGTTGAAGAACGCCAAACGCCCCTCCCCCGCGGGATCGCCCGGCTCGCTCTCGATGTAGAGCGACGTCGTCCCGAGGACCTCGATTCTCGTCGTGGTCTCGTCGATGTCTCCGGCGCCGTTGTCCGCGCGGAAGCTCACGTCGTACTTCCCGTAGCGGTCGAATCCGGGGGTCCAGGAAAAGGTTCCCGTGCCGTCGCCGTGGTCGATGAACGCCGCATCCGACGGCAATCCAGCCGCGGTCAGCGCGACCGGGCGCCCTTCGACGTCGGTCGCAGAGACGTCGAACCGCAGCGGCGCGTCCCGGTCGACGATCTCGCCCAGCGGGGCCGTCAGCGCGACGACGACGTCTGCGTTGAACCTGAGCTCGCCCCGCAGTGCCGGCCGCTGGCCCGCGCAACGCTGCTCGAACACCGCCCAGAAGGACGTCGCATTGCCCGCATCGTCGTAGACCGCTTCCTTTACCTGGAAGCTTCCTCGGATACGGTCGCAACCGCCGTTCCGACCGTAGACCACGAGCCCCGGCACACTATCGTCCCAGTAGGGCGGCCACGCGTCGCGGTAGGTGCCGACGGCCGGCAGCTCGCGCGCCAACCCCGTGAACTGCAGAACCCACTCCGTCCGGTAGTCGGGCGTCTCGAAGAGGAAAGACGCCCCGCCGTACAGGACGCTCAAAGTTCCGTCCGCCGGCGTGTAGAACAGATTCTGACCGTCGCCGGCGGACGCCCCCGGTTCGCTCACGAGACGCAGGGACGTCTCCGCCGCGAACGACCGGCCGCGGGCCGCAACGAGCAAGAGGAGCGTGAGCGCCAGCACCCAGCCGGCGCGCCTGGAATGACCGCTCTTCGGGGCCCGCATCGTTGGCTGTATTCTGACCGACCTTCGCCGTCCGATGACGACCGATTCGGTCCGCCGATCCCCCTCACCTCACGACGGATTCGGAGCGTGATTGCGCAGTCATACGGAAAACCGGCGTACCGATCAACCAGAATCTGCCTTCAGTGGAGGTCGTAGTAGTAGGTCTTCCCGTCGTCGAGCCCCGGCTCGTCGTACGAGGTGACGACCTGGTGATCGATGAGCGTCATCACGTTCACCTTGAAATCGGGATCCTCCGCACGTCGCAGCGTGTACGGTGCGGTCCCTCCGGTCCACGTCAGGTGAACGCTCCCGGCGCGCTTGCCGATATGGAGCTGGATCGGCGGCGCTCCGAACCCCAGGACACGACCGTCGCGCGTGCCGACATAGACGCGGCCGAATCCGATCCCCGGCGGGTTGAACTTCGACCCGGTTCCGACCGGAGCGGCGTACCGCAGCACCGGTGCCCCACCGGTGGGGACGGCATCGTAGGCCCGCAGCTCCGCGCCGGCCCCGGATTCGTCGGCCATGTAGACGATCCAAACGAGCGCGGATCCACTCTGCATGCCGTTGCTCGTCACGACGGTCGAGCTGGACCCGAAACCGAAGTCGTCCGCCGAGCTCGCCACGAGCGTGAAGGTCGGCGTGCCGTTGTGGTCGGTCGCGAGCTTCATGACGCGCAGGGGTGAGCTCTCCAGGCCGCTCGTCGGGAAGTAGACGTACCCTCCGTCCCCCGGCCAGCACGATGGACGTGCCCAAACGCCGCCGAGCCCCGGGATCTCGTCGAGGACATCGTCCCCTTGGTTCGTCCCCTCCTGGCAACCGCCGAGATGATCGCGGTTCAACACGTAGAGGAGCCCCTCCTTGCCGATCTCGAGCGCGACGTGCGGGTACTTCGCCGTCCCGAAGTCGTCCGGAAGGGCGATCGGCCCTCCCGAGCCGAGGTCGGTATCGGAATAGTCCAGCGTCGGCCCGTCCCACGCCGAGAAGAAATCCGTGGCCGCGAGCGTTCCGTCCGCCTGAACGTTCAGCCTCACGACCGATTGGCCGAGGTCCGCCGGAGGCGCGTCGCCGGGGATCGGCTGCCCGGGCGAACCGCCGTTGCCGGTCGCCACGATGAGACGTCCCGGACCGTCGGAGACGATCCCTCCCCCGGACTGCCAGATCGCCGCCCCGTCGCCGCCCAGGGTTCCGCGAGACGTCCACAGCGCCTTGAGCTCGCCGCTCGTCGACACGCCGGCGATCCAACCCTGCCACGGCGACGTATCGCAAATCCCGCCGAACCCGGCGTACACGACGCCGTCCATGAGGAGGAGGCCCGTCCGCTGGAGCTCGTACGTCGCGCCGAAGACCTGCTCGCTGTTCTGGGCCTTCCCCGCGATCGCAACGGGGAAGCTCGGCCGCTCCACGCCCGTGATCAGGTCGACCGCATGAGCGAAATAGGCCGCCGGCCCCGACGTCCCGCTCGCGTACGTCTTGGAGAAGAAGTACGCCGTGTTCGTCGCCTCATCGACGACCGGCGTGCCCGTGATACCGATCCACGGCGCGAGATCCGGACATTCGATGTCCGCTGCTTTCCATGGCTGCGCGACCTGCCGGCGCCAGAGGACCGCCCCGGATTCCGGATCGATCCGATAGATCCAATTCTCCTCGGTCGCCACGAACAGCGACCGGTTGATCACCAGCGGCTGCGCGTAGACCTGCCCCTGAATCTGGATGTTGAACCGCTGACTGAAGCCCCCGCCGGCGACGAACGACGGCGCGAGCCACGCCTGGTCCGGATACCACCCCGTGCGCCGATCATCGGCGGCGTTCGTCACACCCGCGGCACGCGCCGAGAGCGGAATCGCGAGCGCGAGGACGACGACAACCGTTCGTCTCATCGAAGGTCCCTCTTGCGAGTAGACCTCGTGGGCAGCGCCGGAGTTTAGTGCGAAACCAATGGAAATGCGATTTCGCGGCCGCCGCGATCAGGCGCGGCGCAGGCTCACGGCGAGCTTCCCGTCGCGGCCGCGACGCACCGTCATCTGCCAGGGCTCGCAGCACACTTCGCAATCCTGGACCATCTCACCGACGGACTCGGGGTCGAGGAAGACGGACTGCCACTCCCCGCAGTAGGGGCACTGGACGGAAACTTCGTCTTCCGCAGGCTCGGACATCGAAGGACCCTCGTGGAGACTCGGTGGTCCTCCCATTCTCAACCTCACGGCTCTTCGTCGCCAAAGCGATGATGCGGGATTGGTGAGCCGTGCTGGATTTGAACCAGCGACCCTCAGCTTAAGAGGCTGGTGCTCTACCCCTGAGCTAACAGCCCACGCAATGTGCGCTCAGGGAAGCACTCACAATTCTTGGAAGTCGCCCCAGCGTCGGCCAAGCGACTTGACCCTGCCCGGCGATCGGCGTAAGACAACGCACAACGGTTGTCGACGCAAGGGGGAGGACACCATGGGCCCCTCGAGAGGTCTCGCGTCTCTCCTCGTCGTGGCTTCACTCGGTGCGGCAAGCTTCGCCGCGCTCTCGCCGGCAACGGACGATCGCGTCGCCGCGCGGCGCGCGGTCGAGCAGGTCTACTGGAATCACCGGCTGTGGCCCGATGACAATCCGCAGGCCAAGCCGATGTTCGATCAGGTCGTTCCGGACTCGGCCGTCCGTGCGCGTGTCGAGGAGACGTGGCGCAAGGCCGCCGCCCTCGAGGTTCTCAGCGGCCGGCCGGTCACCCCCGCGATGCTTCAGGTCGAGCTCGACCGCATGGCGCGATCGACGCGAGCGCCGCTCGTCCTTCGCGAGATCTTCGACGCCTTGGGAAACGATCCGGCCCGGATCGTCGACGCCGTAGTGCGTCCCGCGCTGACCGAGCGTCTCCTGCGCGAGGCCTACGGCGACGGGTTCGACGCATGGTGGAACGACGTGCGGATGACCTTCGCCGCGGCGCCTTCTCCTCTGTCCTCGGCGGAATTCGTCCTCCCGACGATCGGTGGCGACGCGTGTACGCCTCTTGCGTGGGAGCCGACGTGCTGCGCCGATGGTCCGCCTGACGGCGCGACGGGCGCGCAGGCGGTATGGACGGGCTCGGAGATGATCGTCTGGGGCGGGGCGAGCGCGGCGGTGAATGCGCCGCTCGGCAAGCGATACGACCCGGCAACGGACACGTGGACCGCGATGGCGGTCGCCAACGAGCCGAGCGCGCGTATCCAGCACACCGCCGTCTGGACGGGGAGCGAGATGATCGTGTGGGGCGGGGGTGCCCCCGACGGAAGCGCGGCGCTCGGTACCGGCGGACGGTACAACCCGTCCACCGACACGTGGGCCTCGACCTCGACCGCAGGAAGCGCGCCTTCGCCGCGCGGGTTGCACACCGCAGTGTGGACCGGGACCCGCATGATCGTTTGGGGAGGCGGTGAAGGCTCGGTCGATCTGCGCACGGGAGCGCGGTACGACCCGGCGACCGATAGCTGGGCCGCGACTTCCGTTGCGGGCCAAGCGCCCGACGCTCGACATGCGCACACCGCGGTGTGGACCGGATCACGGATGATCGTGTGGGGTGGAAATAGCAGTTCGGTCGGCCTGCTCGCCACGGGTGCCCTGTACGACCCCGCGGCCGATACATGGAGTGCGACCAAGCCGCAGGGAGCGCCGGGGGCGCGATACGCTCACACCGCAGTGTGGACCGGGACCGTGATGATCGTCTGGGGCGGCCTGGATAGCCTGGGAAGCGGCATCAACTCGGGCGGTCGCTACGACCCCGCGCAGAACAAGTGGACCGCGACGTCGACGGGAGCGGGCGTGCCGACCGGGCGGTTCTCGCACACGGCGGTGTGGACGGGAACGCGGATGCTGATCTGGGGTGGCAACGACAATGGGCCCGCTCACCAGCTCGGGGACGGGGCCCGGTACGACCCGGCTTCGGATACCTGGACTTCCATGTCGCTCGCGGGAGCGCCGGCGGCCCGCAGGTCCCACGTCGGCGTCTGGACCGGGACGCGGCTCGTCGTGTGGGGAGGCGAGACGGGGTTCAGCTCCGTCGAGCGCCTCGACAGCGGAGGACGGTACGACCCGGTGGCGGACACGTGGCTCCCGACGCGCACCAATCCTTCCGATCCGAAGCGAACGTCCCATACGGCGACCTGGACCGGGGCCGAGCTGATCGTCTTCGGGGGGATCCGGAGCTTCACCACCTCCCCTGCTCAGGTCGCGGATCCCCGGCGTTATGACCCGGCGACCGACACCTGGTCGATGACCGCGTCGACGAACGTTCCGTCGATACGGAGCGGACACATTGCGGTGTGGACCGGATCCGAAGTCATCGTCTGGGGCGGCACGAACGGCACGGACCTCGGCGACGGCGGGCGCTACGACCCGGCGGCGGATACCTGGACGCCGATTCCCGCCGCCGGCGGACCGTCGCCGCGCAGCGGCCACACCGCCGTTTGGACCGGAGCGCGGATGGTGATCTGGGGCGGCGGAGCGAGCACGAACACCGGGGCGCTCTACGATCCCGGAAGCGGGAGCTGGTCGACGACCTCGGTGGGGGCGAATGTGCCCAGCGGGCGTTCCGGGCATTCGGCCGTCTGGACGGGCCACGAGATGGTCGTCTGGGGCGGAGGCACGGCGAACACCGGTGGGCGTTACATCCCGGCGCAGGATGCATGGCTTCCGACTTCCACCGCCGGCGCGCCGTCTGGACGTCAGTATCACACCGCGGTCTGGACCGGATCGAAGATGATCATCTGGGGCGGCCTCGTAGGTCCCGGCAACACGAGCACCGGTGGCGCGTACGACCCGTTCAACGATGCCTGGACGCCGACCTCGCTCGCGAGCGGTGTCCCCACGGGCCGCTCCAACCACGCGGCCGCGTGGACCGGAACCGAGATGGTGGTCTGGGGCGGCAACTCGTCGGGAACGATGCTGGGCGACGGAGGGCGTTACGACCCCGCGACCGACTCTTGGACCCCGATCGGCGCCGGCGCGACGTCGCCCTCGCCGCGCCGCGGACACTCGGCGAGCTGGATCGGCACCGAAGTGCTCGTCTGGGGCGGCGACGACGGAAACGAGTTCTTCAACACGGGCGCGGGACTCTGCCTCGACTCCTGCGCCTCGCCCGGTTTCTGGTATCCCGACGTCGACGGCGACGGGTTCGGTGCGATCGGCGTCACGGTGCAGGCCTGCAACGCGCCGGCCGGCTACGTGATGACGAGCGGCGACTGCGATGATCGGCGCCCCGAGATCCATCCGGGCGCCGCCGAGATCTGCAACGCGCTGGACGACAACTGCGACGGCACGGTGGACGAAGGCTTTCCGGTCGCAGGATCGCCCGGACTCCTCGTGAACCACGCCGGGGACTCGGCGCTCCTGTCATGGAGCCCCGCCGGTGGCGTGGCCTTCGACGTCGAGGATGGGGTCATCGAGTATCTCAAGTCGTTCGGGACGTTCACCTACTCGTGCCAGCTCGGAGTCGTGTCGAATTACGCGGGGACCTCGGTCACCGATCCACGTGTCAACGGCGTCGGCCAAACGCTCTACTACCTCGTCCGCGGTCATAGCTGCAGCGGCGCCATCGGGAGCTGGAGCAGCGGCGCGCCGTCCGAGCTGGCCGGACGCGATTCCGAGCTGTCCGTCCCGCACGGGACGTGTCCCTGAGGGTGGCGCAGGGACACGGACTCGAATTCGGCCTCGGCGCCCCCGCGCTGTGAACGCGTCGTCGTCAGTCCTCGCCGAGAAACTCGGTCGCTTCCCGCGATTCTGGTGAGCCGTGCTGGATTTGAACCAGCGACCCTCAGCTTAAAAGGCTGGTGCTCTACCCCTGAGCTAACGGCCCACGCAATGTGCGCTCAGGGTAGCACCGCGACGACAGACCCTCACGACCCCGAGCGCCACGCGATCGTTCCATCGAGCGTGCAGGTCTCGGTTCCGGAGCCGTCGGTCATCGTGAAGCCCTTCAGGGTGAGACGATCGGAGGTGGAATCCGAGCGGAACGTCGCCGGCCCGCACGCCTTCGGCGTTCCGACGCCGCACACCGTGTTGCCGTCCACGACCTCATCGAAGTTCGGCGAGTAATGCCACCACGAATGGTCGACCCACAGCACGGCGTGGCTCGAGTGGTCGATCACGACGATCACGTCGTGAACCGTCTGCCCGACGGCCTGGCTCATGTACAGCTCGTCCCTCGTCGCGTCGACCACGCTGAGATCGGCGTAACCGTCGAGCTGCCCGTCGCCGCTCGACGGCTGCGATGCCGAGACCGTCAGCATGTCAGGGGTAGGGCTCGTATCCATAAGTTGGTTGGCGCCCACGCACCCGGCCAGGACGAGGAGCCCCGCTCCTAGAGACACCTTGGTCAGGACTCGTCGTATCTGAGGCGTCATGGCAGAAATGTACGAAGGCTATTGCGCCGAGAGCGCTGCCAATTCACGAGCTCACAGCGCGTCAAACCCATCGCCCGAGACGACAATGCCGAAAGGCCGTCTAGGGGCGCGATCGCCAGGTCTCGCTCACGATCCCGTCGCCCACTCGATCGTCCCATCGAGTGTCGAGGTCTGGAAGTTTTGCTCGCGTGCCGTTCAGCGTCCGTAGAGCGTCCGCCACGCCAACAGCCCGTCGAGCGTGCAAGACTCCGTGCCTCCCGCTCCCACGAGCCGCAGGCCCGTGAACATCAGCCGATCCCCTCTCCCGTCGCGCGCGAATGAGACGTGGCTGCAAGGTACGTCGGACCCCTCCTCGCATTGCGTGTCGCCGTCCGTGATGACCTCGTCATCCGGCAACACTTGCGACCAGACGTGGCGAATGGACTTGATCTCGTGAGTCGAGTGGTCGAGCGAGATGGTGACGTTGTGGGTGATGTCGCCGATCGTCCGGACTTGTTCTACACGGTCGAACGCGCCGTCTCGATGAGCGTCCACACCGATGCCCATTTCCGCGTCGCCATTCGCGGGTTGAGCCGCCGAGATCGTCAGGCCTGGCGATGACGGAGTCTCGCTGGGCGGCGGCGCGCTCGTGAGATTGGACGATTGCTTACAAGCCGGAAGGCCGACAATCCCAATTCCGAGGAACAACGAAACAAGGATGCGCCGTCGATGAGATTCCATGGATGACCCCCCACTCTCCCAAGATCATCGCATAGTCCGAGGTGCGGGGGCTCACCCAATCCGGGGAGACATCACGGACAGGTGCTGCTCGCCCGCTCCGTGTCCGGCACCCCGTTGATCTCGGAGTAGCCGTAGGTCCCCGCTCCGGCGCACGCGTTCGCGCCGCGCACGAGGTACCAGTAGCCGGCGCCGTCGAGCGGGACGTCGGAGTCGGTGGCGGAGGTGCCGGCGATGGCGCCGGAGCAGAGCTCGTCGTCGCCGCCGGGGCCGACGGGGAGCGAAGCAAGGTCGCCGCGGAGGAGGTCCGATGACGTCGCGCCGAGGGCTGCGTTCCAGCTCACGAGCGCGTCGGTGCCGTTGCGATCGACACGCAGGCCGGTGTCGACCTCCGCGGGGGCGGTGACCGGGGTTCCTGCGCAGACGCCGGCGGCGCAGGCGTCGCCGGAGGTGCAGGCGTTCTGGTCGTCGCAACCGGTGCCGTCGGGGAGCTCGGTCGCGTTGCAGTCGCCGGTTCCGCTGTCGCACGCGTTGACGTGGCAGCCGTCGACCGGGGCGCAGACGACGGGGACGTGGGCGCAGCCCGTCGCCGAGCTGCACGAGTCGGTCGTGCACGGATCGTTGTCGGAGCAATCGAGCGGGGTGTGCGTGCAGCCGAGGACCTGGTCGAAGCGGTCGGTCGTGCAGGCATCCTGGTCGTTGCAGAACGTTCCCATCTTGAATGCGCCGCGGCCGTGCGTGAACGAGACGATCGTACCGGTCGAGGACTGTGCGACGAGATCGAAGACGGCGGCGTTGGGGTGGCCGCCCATGAACACTTCCCAGCTCTGTCCCGCGTCGAGGCTGCGGAAGATGCCGACGTCGGAGCCGGCGTAGAGGACGCTGGGGTTATCGGGATCGATGAGGACGGCGTTCATCGGCACGTTCGGGATGCCGGCGTCGATCGCCGTCCACGTCGGCGTCGTGTCGAGCGCGTTCGTCGTGCGGTAGAGGTGGGGGCCCGAGAAGCCGCCGGTCGCGATGACGACCGTCGCAGGGCTGGTCGGATCGACGGCGATGTCGGCGACGTTGATCGAGAAGTTGAGGTTGCCGTTCGCAAATCGCCAATCGCTTCCCGAATCCGTGGTCAAGAGGATGTGCCCGGCGCTGTCGACGGCGTAGTAGGTGTCGCACTGCGCGTCGGCGTCGGCCCAGGCGAGGGCGACCATGCTCTGGAACTCGGGGCTGTTCGACGTCCAATTGGCGGTCGCGTCGTCGGTGCGCCAGACGTTGTTCGATCCGGCGATGAGGACCTGCGAGTTGCTCGGGCACATGACGTAAGGCGCGACGAACGGCGCGGCGTTGGTGTTCGCGTCGGCGAGACCGTTCGTTCCGGAGAACCAGCTCGCGCCGCCGTTCTGCGTCTTCAGGATGTTGAGGTGCTGCGTCGAGCCGTACCACACGCTGCCCGGGCTCGCGGAGTCGATCGCCGCGTATCCGCCGTCTCCGGTGACCTCGAGGCTCCAGCTCGCGGTGCCGTCGAACCGCTGCACGCCGTTGTCCTGCGCGCCGGCGAGCGCGCGCGTACCGTCCTGCGGGTCGAGCGCGCCGCCCGGGTAGAACTGCGCCAGCTGGAGGCCGGGGTTGCGGCTCGTCCAGAGGCCGCCGTTGTTCGTCGTCGTGAAGACGCCGCCGTCGTTCCCGAGCCAGACCTCCGATCCCTTGAACGCGACCGCGTGCTGGTCGGCGTGCACCGACTGCGGGCAGACGGCGCCCCACGTCGACCCGCCGTCCCCCGAGCGCCAGATCCCCGTGCCGCCGAGCCAGACGCCGTGATCGGGCGCGACGCCGAGCACGAGGTCGTACCAGCACTGCCCCGACGTGCCGCCCGTGTACGTGCACGGATCGGAGAAGGTCCAGTACTGGCAGGCGCCGCTCGGCTTCGTCACCACGGACCACGACGTCCCCGAGCTGGTCGATTTGTACGTGTCGAGGTGCCGGCCGTTCGACGCGTTCTCGAACGTGGCGTAAACGGTCGTGTTCGTCACCGGATCGACGGCGACGGCGACGCGGCCGACCGACGACGGAAGGCCGCCCGCGAGCTTCGTCCAGGTCGTGCCGCCGTTCGTCGTCTTCCAGACGCCGCTGTGGTTCGCGCCGGCGTAGATGATGTTCGGGTTCGTCGGGTCGGCCGCGAGGTCGTGGATCGCCGCGTTCGAGCCGATCTGCGTCGAACCGAGCACATGGAGCCAGGTCGCGCCGGCGTCGGTCGAGCGCCAGACGCCGTAGGTCCCGGCCGGGCCGGCGAAGCAGAGGAAGCCGCCGATGCCGCCGCCGTTCGCCGCCCAGAGGATGTTCGGGTTCCCCGGATGGACGAGGATCTTGGTGACGCTGGTATTCGCGAACGGCGTCGCGCCGAGGAGGGTCCACGTGGCGCCGCCGTCGGTCGAGCGGAGGATGCCCGCGCCGAAGTACGAGTCGCACGACTGGTTCCCCTCGCCGGTCCCGGCGTAGATCACGTTGCCGTTCGACGGCGCGATCGCGATCGAGCCGATCGCGAGCGAGGCCTGCGTGTCGGTCATGGGCGTCCAGGTCGCGCCGTGGTCGGTCGTCTTCCAGACGCCGCCCTGCGCGCCCCCGACGTAGGCGATGTTCGCGTTCGTGGGGTTGATCGCGATCGCGGTGACCCGCCCGCTGAAGGCGTACGAGCCGTCGAGCTCGGGCGCCGGCCCGATCGGCGCCCACCCGTCTCCCGCGATGCGCTGGAGCGGCCCCGGCCGGAGAAGGCCCTTCGCGATGTTCGCCTTCAGCTCCGCGATCGCCTTGTTGCGCCCGTCGGCGCGAAGGAACCCGTCGGGGCCCGCGCGCCTCGCGGCGAACCACTGGCTGCGCTCGAAGAGGAGGTCCGGCCCTTCTTTCTCGCCGATCTCGGCCTTCTTGTGGTCTTCGCCGGCATCCGGATCGGCGGCGGGCGCCGCGGCGCGAGCGGCGGCCGCCAGGAGCAGAGTCGTCGCAATCGCACCGAGCGCCTTGAGCTTCATCGCCTCCCCCGCGGAATGGACGGGAAGATGATACGAGGCGTCGATCCGATATGCCCGCGCCGTCTAGGGACAGGGGATCGCATTCTCGCGAGGCGTCCCCGCGCTGTCGGCTCCCAGGTCCCCCTCGATTCCCGCGGTGATCCCCGCGACGAGGAAGAACTGCGCCTGGCCCGCCTCTGGCACGGCCTCGTCCCCGAGGTACGGGTTGAACACGCCGCACACCTGCTCCGCGAGCGCGTTCGATCCGGGGGTCTGCGCGTACGCCCCGGTCGCCTTCAAGATCGAGAGGTCGCCTTCGTAGACGCTCCACCGCGACGACCCGATCTCGTCCTGCCACTCGATGTAGTCCTTGTCGTCGGTGCCGAGGATGTAGATGACGCCGTCGTCGAGATCGCACACGTCGCCTTCGCCGTCGGCGTCGATGTCGGACTGCGTCGGGTTCGCGACGAAGACGCAGTTGTCGCAGGCGTCACCCCAGCCGTCGCCGTCGAAGTCGTCCTGCGCCGGATTGAACGTCTCGGGACAGTCGTCGCAGGCGTCCCCGACGTGGTCGCCGTCCGTGTCGGCCTGATCCGGGTTGAACGCCGACCGGCAGTTGTCGCACGCGTTGTGGACGCCGTCGCCGTCGGAGTCGACGCCGTCGGCGTCTTCGTCGACGAGGCCGTTGCAGTCGTTGTCGAGGCCGTCGCAGATCTCCGCGGCCCCCGGATGAACCGACGCGTGCGCGTCGTCGCAGTCGCTCGCGTCCGCGACCCAGCCGCGAGGCACCGGGCCGTGGCACACGGTGATCGAGATCGCGGGATCGCCGAACCCGTCACCGTCCGCGTCCCGATGGAAGACGTTGCAGGCGCCGTGCGTACTCCCCGCGACCGCTGCGTGAAGCAGCACGGCCGCAAGCGAGGCACCGCACGCCACCGGGATCATCGTCTCCCCTGCCTTCGAGAACAGGTACCGCAGGGGTGCCCGAAGCACCACGACTTTCTTTTACGTAGGCCGTCTTCAGGGGTTCAGGATGGACTTCGAGCGAAGGTTCGGGGTAGCGTTCGACGCTTCAAGAGGAGTCGGTCATGCGCGCTCTCCGTCTCGCCGTCGCCGTTGCCCTTCTGGCCGCGCCTTTCGTGGCGCGTGCCGCCGATGACGATCCCTATCAGTGGCTGGAAGAGGTCGAGGGCACCCGCTCTCTCTCGTGGGTCAAGGAGCAGAACACGAGGTCGCTCGGCGAGCTGCAGGCGGTGAAGGAGTACCAGCCGATCTACGACAAGACGCTTTCGATCTACGACTCGCAGGACAAGATCGCGTTTCCGAACGTCATGGGCAGGTACATCTACAACTTCTGGCAGGACAAGGCGCACGCGCGCGGGATCTGGCGCCGCACTTCGATCTCGTCGTACAAGACGGCTTCACCCCAGTGGGACACCGTGATCGACCTCGACGCGCTCTCGCGCGACGACAAGGCCACCTGGGTCTGGAAGGGAGCGGACTGCGCGCACCCGGATTTCCGGCGGTGCCTGATCAACCTGTCACGCGGCGGCGGCGACGCCGTCGTGGTGCGCGAGTTCGACACCGAGACGAAGAGCTTCGTGAAGGACGGCTTCACCCTTCCCGAGGCGAAGACCGAAGCGTCGTTCAAGGACCTCGACACGCTCTGGGTCTCGACCGATTTCGGTCCCGACACGCTGACGACCTCGGGCTATGCGCGCATCGTGAAGCTCTGGAAGCGCGGCACGCCGCTCGCTTCGGCGAAGACGGTCTTGACGGCGAAGAAGGAGGACGTCGGCGTCGGTGCGGGAACGGAGTTCACCGCGGACGGCAAGTACGACCTCGTCGGCGTCAATCCGACGATCTTCACGCGGCGGAGCTATCTCATGGTCGGCGACCGCCTCGTGCACCTCTCCCTTCCGGAGGATGCGGACTTCCGTGGGATCTTCCGCGACCGGGCGATCTTCGAGGTCAGGAGCGACTGGAAGCCCGGGGCGACGACGTACAAGCAGGGCTCGCTCCTCGCGGTGGCGATCGACGACCTCCTCGCCGACCGCGACACCGTCTCGACGATCTTCGAGCCTTCGGAGCGTGTCTCCTTGGGCGAGGTGCGTCTCACCAAGGACCAGATCGTCATGTCGACCCTCGACAACGTGCGCTCCAAGCTCTACCGCGTGAACCTGGGAGACGCCGGCTGGACGAAGGAGGAGATCGCCCTCCCCGGCCAGGGCAACGCCGACATCGTGGGAACGTCGCGGGACAACGAGATCTTCTTCTACCAGTATCAAGACTTCCTCACCCCGTCGTCGCTCTTCCTCGTCGAGAAGGAGGCGACGACGAAGATCAAGTCGCTCCCCGCCTACTTCGATGCCGCCGGGATGAGCGTCAACCAGTACGAGGCGACGTCGAAGGACGGGACCAAGATCCCCTACTTCGTCGTAGCGCCGAAGGGGTTCAAGGCCGACGGCACCGCGTCCACGCTGCTCTACGCGTACGGCGGCTTCGAGGTCGCCGAGCAGCCGAGCTACAGCGGCGTCGTCGGCTCCGCGTGGCTCGCGCGCGGCGGCGTGTACGTGCTCGCCAACATCCGCGGCGGCGGCGAGTTCGGGCCGGCGTGGCACCTGGCCGCGATCAAGGCGAATCGGCTCAAGACCAACGAGGACTTCGTGGCGGTCGCTCAGGACCTCATCGCCAAGAAGATCACGACGTCACGCCACCTCGGGATCATGGGCGGAAGCAACGGCGGCCTCCTCGTCGGGACAGCGTTCACGCTCCAGCCGGACCTCTTCCACGCCGTCGTCTGCCAGGTCCCCCTTCTCGACATGAAGCGCTACTCGCACCTCCTCGCCGGAGCCTCGTGGATGGACGAGTACGGCGACCCGGACAAGCCGGAGGACTGGAGCTACATCCAGACGTTCTCGCCCTACCAGCTCGTGAAGAAGGACGTCCAGTACCCGCGCGTCTTCTTCTGGACGACGACGAAGGACGACCGCGTGCATCCGGCGCACGCGCGCAAGATGGTCGCGAAGATGCTCGGTCAAGGCCACGACGTCCTCTACTTCGAGAACGTCGAAGGCGGCCACGGCACCGGCGGCGTCAACTCGCAGAAGGCGCTGACGGTCGCGCTCCAGTACGCCTACCTGTGGAAGACGCTCGAGTGATCGCTTAGGGACACGGGTTCGCGTTCGGCCTCGGCGTCCCCGCGCTGTCCGTCCCCAGCGATCCCTCGACACCGCCGGTCACGCCGGTGACGAGGCTGAACTCCACCTGTGCGCTCCCCGGCACGATCGTGTCGAGCGAGAACGGGTCAGTGACGCCGCACGACTTCGACGCGAGCGGGTTCGACCCCGGCGCTTGCGTGTACGTGCCCGACAAGCGGAGCACCGAGAGATCGCCGGTGTACACGTTGAACGCCGACGGTCCGGACTCCTGCTGCCACTCGACGTAGCTCTTGTCGTCGGTGCCGAAGATGTAGATCAAACCGTCGTTGAGGTCGCAGACGTCGCCCTCGCCGTCCTGGTCGAAATCCGATTGCGAGGGATTGAAATCGAACGCGCAGTTGTCGCAGTTGTCCCCGACCTTGTCTCCATCGGTGTCGATCTGCGAGGGGTTCGACGCGTGCGGGCAGTTATCGCAAGCATCACCGATCGCATCGCCATCGGCATCGGCCTGTGACGGGTTCGACACAGTCGGGCAATTGTCACAGACGTTCCCCACGTGGTCGCCGTCGGTGTCGGTCTGGGTCGGATTCGCGACCGTCGGGCAGTTGTCGCAGGCGTTGTGAATGCCGTCGCCGTCGGTGTCGACGCCGAGCGCGTTGTCATCGACGAGACCGTTGCAGTCATCGTCGATGCCGTTGCACACCTCCACCGCGCCGGGATGGATCGCCGGATTCGCGTCGTTGCAGTCGTTCGCGCAGATCCGATAGCCGTCTCCGTCGGCGTCGGCTTCGTTGGCCGGCACCGCGGGCCAATTCGGGTCGGAGCAGTTGTTGTTCTTGCCGTCGCAGAGCTGCGGAGCGCCCGGATAGATCGTGGGGTCGTTGTCGTTACAGTCGCCCTGGCAGATCCGGAAGGCATCGCCGTCCGCGTTGGCTTCGTTCGCGGGCACGGTCGGCCAGCTCGGGTCGAAGCAGTTGTTGTTCTTCCCGTCGCAGAGCTGCGGGGCGCCGGGGTAGACCGTCGGGTCGTTGTCGTTGCAATCGGTACCGGCGGCGACGTACCCCGCCGGGGGGATTCCGGCGCAGCCGGTCGCCGGCTTCGTCGCATCGCCGTAACCGTCGCCATCCACATCCCGATAGAACGTCGCGACGGTGGCGCAGGCACAATACGCGCCTCCGTTCGACGCGAAAGGTAGTCCGCCCCAGACAAGGAACTGTGAACCGCTCCAAGCCGCGACGTGGTTGGTGCGCGGGCTCGGCGCACCTTGCGACGTGGTCGTCCGCCATGTGTCGGAAGACGGGTTGTACCGGCCCCCGGTTGCTACGCTGCGCTGGTTCGACTGAGCATCGCGGTAGTCACCGCCCCAAACGATGAGCTCGACGCCGGTCCACGCATACGACGGGGACTCCACACCACGCGGCGCGCCCACGTTCGAGCCGGTGGTCCAAACATCCGACGTCGGGTTGTACCGCGACGGAAAGTTCGGCAATGGCTCGGGGTTCCAAAATCCGCCCCAGACGACTAGCTCGCTTCCCGTCCACACCCCGGCCAAGCTCGATCGTTGCTGAGGCTCTCCCACGGTCGAAATTCCCAGCCAAGAGTCCGAAGCGGGATCGTACCGGCCGCCAGGGCTGACTCCGCCCCCGCCCCAGACCAGCATGCGCGAGCCGGTCCATACGGCGATGTGCCCGCCGCGCCCCGCCGGTGCCCCGGTGGTGGTCGTCGGCACCCAGCTATTCGCGACGGGGTCGTACTTTCCCCCGGTGTTGAATTGGTTCCCCGAGTCGCCGCCGCCCCACACGATCATCTGCAAACCGGTCCAGACGGCAGAGGCACCCGATCGAGGGGCCGGAGCGTTCACCGTTGAGGTCGCCGACCATGCATTGCCGGCCGGGTCGTACTGCCCGCCGGTATTCGTGGTGGGAAGGCCACCCCAAACGACCATGCGAGTACCGGTCCAGACCGCCGTGTGACTCGTGCGTGCGCTCGGCGCGTTGACGAGAGAGGTCGGCGTCCACGTGTCGATCGCCGGCGAGTACCGTGCACCGGAGGCCGTAGGCGTGGCGTCGGGCACGACGCCGCCGCCCCACATGATCATCTCGCTTCCGGTCCACACCGACGCCGTGAACCGGACGGGAGCGGGTAGCGTTCCGGTACCTGTCTTGATCCAGGTATCGGTGACCGGGTTGTACCGTCCACCGGTGTTCAAGTAGCCGCCGCCCCACACGATCATCTCGCTGCCGGACCAGATCGCCGTGGCGTTCCCGCGGGCGTCGGGAGTGTTAACCGACGACACGCTGCTCCAGAGATCGGTTACGGGGTCGTAGCGCGCGCTCCCCAACGAAGGATGGCTCCCATCCCAGACAATCATCCGCTGACCGGTCCAGACAGCCACTTCTCCTGACTCGACGGCGGCGGAATTGAGAGTGCTCATGATCTGCCAGCTATCGGCGGACGGGTCGTAGCGATAACCGGGGTTGGTCGGCGCGCCGAAGATGTTTCCGGCCCAGACGATCATGCGCGTCCCGGCCCAGACCGCGAGATGCTGGTAGCGCGAGCCGGGGCCCCCGGTCGTGGTGGTCGGTGTCCACGTGTCGGTCACCGGATCGTAGCGTCCGCCGGTGTTCGTGGCGCCGCCGCCGCCGTAACCGCCCCACACGATCATCCGGTTGATGCCGTCGCCGGCCCACAGCGCCGTATGGAGGTATCGGCCCGCCGGCGCGCTCGTGAGGCTCGTGGGCGTCCAGGAGTCGGTCGACGGCGAGTAGCGGCCTCCCGTATTCAGGAACGCGCTCGTAGACCCTCCCCACACGACCATCTGCGTCCCCGTCCACACGGCGGTGGCGAAACCTCGCGGAGAGGGCGCGCCCGTCGAGGCGATGAGCTGCCACGTGTCCGAGGTCGGGTTGTATCGCGCGCCGTCGCCCAACGCCGCTTGCGTCACGTCCTGTCCGCCCCAGACGATGAGCTCGGAGCCGCTCCACACGCCGACGTGCAGGTAGCGAGCGGACAGCGGCGAAGTCGCCATGCGCGTCCAGGCATCGGTCGCCGGGGAGTACCGCCAGCCGTCGCCCAACATGTAGAAAACACTGAGGTCGCGCCGGCCTCCCCAGATCAGCATCTCGCTGCCGGTCCAGACCGCGACGTGATCCTGGCGGGGATCGGGAACGTCTTGCTTCGTCGGGGTCCACGTGTCGTCGGTACAGCTCGAGGCGGCGGGCGCGGGAACGGTGAGCGATGTCACCGCGGGCACCGTCGTCGGCGCGGCGAATGTGCCGGCGTTCGCACCCCACCATGCGTCGAACGTCTTCCGGTCCCACATGACCGACGCGACGCGGATCTCGTCGGCGCTCGCGCTCAGCACGGCGATCGCCTCGAATCCGTTCTCGGACTCGCGCGCCGGTCCGATGCGGCCGACCGGCAGCGCGGATCCCGACTCGACGCCGAGCTGTCCGGCGAGTCCGGTCATCAGAGCTCTCCAGCGTTCGTCGTCGAGCGATGTCGGCACGGACGCATCGGCGGCATGCGTCCAGGTGGTCTCGGTGTAGTGTTCTCCCGCAGCGCGCATCGCCTCGACCGACACGAGCCCCGCGTAGAGTCGATTCACACGCCGACGGTCGTCGCCACCGAACCGGTCATCCTGATCGTAGAGATACCGCACCGCTCGATCGACGAGGATTGGCCGGACGAGGCATTCGCCGATGAGCGCCGGATCGTCGTGCAGCGCCACGAACAACTCGCGGAGCATCGCCCCGTCGCGGGTCTCGCTCGCCATCCGATTCAGCTCGAATTGGATCTCGGCGGCGGAGATCGATCGGCCCCACAGATTCTCCAGCGCCGACGCTTTCCGAAGATCGTCCTCGACCCTCGCGCGGATGACGGAGTCGGGCGTGACTTCCGACAAAGGCGGTTTGGTGCCAGGGTTCTCCTTGGGCCAGATGCGGTGCGACCAATACACCTGCTCGATCGCCTTCTGAGCGGTCACCCGCTCGTCGAGCGTGAGTGTGCGGGTACCTCCCGCGCGAGCGAGAGTCGCCGCGGTCATGGCGAAGCCGATCGTCACCACGATGCACCGCTTCGTCATCACCCACCCCCTACGGACACGGGTTCGTATTCGCCCTCGGCGTCCCCGCGCTGTCCGTCCCCAGCGATCCCTCGACACCGCCGGTGACGCCGGTGACGAGACTGAACTCAACTTGGCTACTGCCCGGCACGATCGTATCGAGCGAGAACGGGTCGGTGACTTGGCAGGCCCTCGACGCCAGCGGATTCGATCCCGGCGCCTGTGTGTATGTGCCGGACAAGCGGAGCACGGAGAGATCGCCGGTGTAGACGTTGAACGCGGTCGGACCCGTCTCCTGCTGCCACTCGACGTAGCTCTTGTCGTCGGTGCCGAAGATGTAGATCAGCCCGTCGTTGACGTCGCAGGCGTCCCCTTCGCCGTCGTGGTCGAAGTCGGATTGCGTCGGGTTGTAGTCGACCGGGCAGTTGTCGCACTGGTCGCCGATCTTGTCGCCGTCGCCATCGGCCTGAGCCGCGTTTGGTGCCAACGGGCAGTTGTCACAGGCGTCGCCCAGCCCATCGCCGTCGGAGTCGAGCTGGCTCGCGTTCGCGACCGTGACGCAGTTGTCGCAAGCGTTCCCCACGTGGTCGCCATCACTGTCGGTCTGCGTCGCGTTCGAGACCGTCGGGCAGTTGTCGCAGGCGTTGTGGATGCCGTCGCCGTCGGTGTCGACACCTTGCGCATTCTCGTCGACTTGTCCGTTGCAGTTGTCGTCGATCCCGTTGCAGATCTCCGCCGCACCGGGGTGAACGGCCGGGTTCGCGTCGTTGCAATCGTTGGCGCAGATGCGGTAGCCGTCGCCGTCCGCATCGGCTTCGTTCGCGGGGACCGTCGGCCAGGACGGATCGTTGCAGTTGTTGTTCTTGCCGTCGCAGAGCTGCGGCGCGTTCGGGTACACGGTTGCGTCGCCGTCGTTGCAATCGCCCTGGCAGACGCGGAATCCGTCGTGGTCGGCGTCCAGCTCGCTTGGCGGAAGGGCCGGCCAGCCCGGCGACGAGCAGTTGTTGTTCAGCCCGTCGCAGATCTCCGGAGCCCCGGGGTAGACCTTGTTGTTGTTGTCGTTGCAGTCGCCGCCGCACGTGGTGAAGCCGTCATTGTCGACGTCGAACCCCTCGTCGATCTTTCCGTCGCAATTGTCGTCGATGCCGTTGCAGACCTCCGTCGCGTTCGGGTGGACCGCAGGATCGGCGTCGTTGCAGTCCCCGCGACTGCGAGAATAACCAGCCGGCTTGTCGCAGGCCTGGACCGTATCGCTCGCCACGCCGTACCCGTCCCCGTCGACGTCGCGGTACCACGTCGCCGGGGTGCACGGGGTCGTGCAGTAGCGCGCCCCGTTCGAATTCAGCGGCACTCCGGCGAAGACCAGCATCTGCCGGTCCATGCGCACCGCGCCATGCATGGCGCGCGGGTACGGTGCGCCGGTGATCGACGTCGTCGACCACGTGTTCGCCACCGGATTGAATCGAGCGCCGGTCGCCGTGGAAGTGTTGCCGCTCACGGGAGTGTCCTGGCCTCCCCACACGATCGCCTCAGTGCCGGTCCACACGATCGAGTGATCGAACCGCTCCGACGGAGTGCCGGCGCCGGTGGAGCTTGCGGTCCACGCGTCGCCCGCGGGATCGTAGAGGCCGCCGGTGTTCAATCCCGGCCCGCCCTGAACGGCGCGTCCGCCCCAAACGAACAGATTCGAGCCGGTCCAGACGCCTTCCGGGATGCTGCGTGGCGCCGGGGCGTTGACGGTGGATACCGCCATCCATGCGTCGCCGACCGGGTCGTAGCTGCCGCCCGTATTGGTGTCCGAACCGCCCCAGATCAGCATGCGTGACCCGGTCCAGACCGCCACGTGGTCCGAACGTCCCGAAGGAAGCGGTCCGGTAGTGCTCGTCGGGCTCCAGGTGTCGGCAACCGGATCGTAGCGTGCGCCGGTGTTGAGATTGTTTCCGCCCCACACCACGACGCGGGCACCGGTCCAGACCGTGGACGATCCCGTGCGATTCGATGGGGCGCCCGCGGTCGCGACCGGACGCCATAGATTCGCCTGCGGATCGAACCGGGAGAATCCCTCGTTGCCTCCGCCGACAAACATCTCGATCCCGGTCCAGACGGGGTGACCGCCCAATGCGTTGGGGAGCGGCGTCCAGCTATCGAGAGCAGGGTCGTATTTCGATCCGTGAAGTATGGGGTTAGGGTTCGTCGGCGCGTCCCCACCTTGGACGATCGCCTCCGCTCCCGTCCAGATGATCCCCGGGTTGCGCCGGACCGACGCCACCGAAGCGGGCGCCGCAGTAGCGACCCAGATGTTGGTCGTCGGGTTGTAACGTCCGCCCGTCCTGAGGCTGCTGTCGCCGCTCGAAACCTGCCCGCCCCAGACGATGACTTCGCTTCCGCTCCAGACCGCGGTGCTTCCCAAGCGAGGACTCGGCGCCCCCGTTAGGGACGTCGCGGTCCAAGAATCGGACACCGGATCGTACAAACCGCCGGCGGAGCTGACATTGCTTCCGAAGACGAACATCTTCGATCCGGTCCAGACGGCGACGTCTCCTCCGAACGCGCCTGCCGTGGAGACCGGCGCCCACGCATCGTTCACCGCGTCGTAGCGACTTCCGCACACGATCATGCGTGTTCCCGTCCAGACGGGGTGTGCCACTGAGCATCCCGTGGGTCCGGCGGCCATCGTTTGCCACGTGTTCGTGGCCGGATCGTAACGACCTCCTGAGTTCAGCGTGGCTCCAAGCTCGGAGCCGCCATAAATCAGCATCCGCTGACCCGTCCAAACCGCGGCATGACCCTGTCGCGGGAGCGGCACGTTGATCGTCTCGAAATCGGTCGCCGTCCACGTGTCGGTCGATGGGTTGTACTTCGCGCCGGTGTTCGTCTCCCCAGCAGACGCCACCCCGCCCCAGATGACCATCTCCGTACCGGTCCATACGGCAGTGTGTTTGTAACGGGCGGAGGGGGCCGCACCGGACGTCGAAGTCGGCGTCCAGCTGTCGGTCGCAGGGTTGTAGCGGGATCCGGTGTTGGTGAGGGATATCGAGAACGGGCTCGCACCGGCCCCGCCCCACACGATCATCGAGGTTCCTGTCCAGACCGCCGTCGTCCCATAGCGCCCCGGGCCACCGGACAAGCTCATCGTCGTCCACGTGTCGGTCGCGGGGTTGTAGCGAAATCCATCGGGCGCATAGACGTTGTCGCTCTGGCCGCCCCACACGAGCATTTCGGTTCCGGTCCACACGGCCACGTGGTTCGCGCGCGGCTCCGGCGGATCCGCCTTGAGCGTCTGCCACGTCCCGTCCGTGCAAGCCGGCGTGTCGATGTCGGGAGGCCGCAGCTCTCCGAGCGCTTCGGGAGCGACCGGGTCGAAGGACCGTTTCGCGTCGGCCCACCAAGCCTCGAACGGCACCTTCCCGGTAGACGGCAGGTCGACGTCGTACCAGTTACGCATGAGGCGTTCGGCCAGGACAGGCCGCACAACGACTTCGGCGAAGACGTTCAGGTCCCCTCCAAGGGCGTCGATGAGCTCTTGGAGCATCGATGGATCCTTCGTGTTGTGACCCATTCGATCGATCTCGGCTTGGAGCTGCGTCGTGTCGAGCCCTCGCATCCAATACCTGTCCAGAGCGGCGTTCTTCCTCAGAGCTTCCTGGACGTCCGCGCGGATCGCCTCGTCGGAGAGCACCGCGGAGAGTGGCGGCTTCGGGGCGGGGTTCTCGTTGGGCCAAATCCTGTGGCGCCAGTACACCTCTTCGACGGCCCGCCGCGCCGCGACTCGCTCATCGAGACTCAGCGATCGCGTTGGCCCGGCGGCGGACGCCGCAAACGAGATGACGGCCCCGACCCCGATTGCGATCGCCATGCGCGTTTTCATCGTCGGCCTCCAGCGACACTCAAGGACACGGATTCGCGTTCGGCCTCGGCGTCCCCGCGCTGTTCGTTCCCAGCGATCCCTCGATACCGCCAGTCACGCCGGTGACGAGGCTGAACTCCACCTGTGCGCTCCCCGGCACGATCGTGTCGAGCGAGAACGGGTCGGTGACCTGGCAGGCTCTCGACGCGAGCGGATTCGACCCCGGCGCCTGCGTGTACGTTCCGCTCAGTCTCAGGACCGAGAGATCGCCGGTGTACACGTTGAACGCCGACGGCCCCGTCTCCTGCTGCCACTCGACGTACGTCTTGTCGTCGGTGCCGAAGATGTAGATCAGGCCGTCGTTGACGTCGCAGACGTCGCCTTCGCCGTCGTGGTCGAAGTCGGATTGCGTCGGGTTGTAGTCGGAGAGGCAGTTGTCGCAGGCGTCCCCGACCCTGTCGGCATCCGTATCGAGCTGCGAGACGTTCGGCGCCAACGGACAGTTGTCGCACGCGTCGCCGATCGTGTCGGCATCGGTGTCGGTTTGGCTCGGGTTGGCGATCGACGGGCAGTTGTCGCAGGCGTTCCCCAGGTGATCGCCGTCCGTGTCGGTCTGGGTCGCGTTCGAGACCGTCGGGCAGTTGTCGCAGGCGTTGTGAATACCGTCGCCGTCGGTATCGACGCCGAGCGCGTCCTCGTCGACCTGACCGTTGCAGTTGTCGTCAATGCCGTTGCAGATCTCGGCGGCGCCGGGATGGATGGCAGGATTCGAATCGTTGCAGTCGTTCTGGCAGATGCGGTAGCCGTCGCCGTCGGCGTCGGCTTCGTTCGCCGGCACCGCCGGCCATGACGGATCCGAGCAGTTGTTGTTCTTCCCGTCGCAGAGCTGCGGGGCGCCCGGGTACACCGTTGCGTCGTTGTCGTTGCAATCGCCCTGGCAGATACGGAAGGCGTCACCGTCGGCGTTGGCTTCGTTCGCCGGCACTGTCGGCCAGCTCGGATCCGAGCAATTGTTGTTCTTGCCGTCGCAGAGCTGCGGCGCCCCCGGGTAGACCGTCGGGTCGTTGTCGTTGCAGTCGCCTGCCGTCGCCGCGTACCCGGCCGGCGGGATTCCGGTACAACCCATCGCGGTCGTCGAGGCGACGCCGAACCCGTCGCCGTCGGCGTCGCGGTAGAACGTCGCCGGCGTCGTGCAGGCGCAGTACCGACCGCCGTTGGACAGGTTGGCCCCGCTCCAGACGATCATCTCGGAGCCGGTCCAAACAGAATTCGCGAATTCACGACCTGAGGGCGCCCCTTGAGTGGTGCCGGTTCGCCACGAATCGGCCGACGGGTTGTAGCGCCACGTCGTGTTCGTGAAGATGTATCCGCTGAACGTCAGCATTTCGATCCCGGACCAAGCGCTTGCCGCTACCTTGTTGCCCGGTGAGCCAGTGGTCGAGACCGGGTGCCAAACGTCGGCGACCGGGTCGTATCGGCCGCCTCCTAGGCGCCCCCAGACGATCATCTCGGTCCCGCTCCAAACCGACGTCATCCCGTCCTGCCACGACGGCTGGTTCGCCGTCGCGATCGCCGTCCAGACGTCCGCGACCGGATCGTAGCTACCTCCCGAAGTCGTCCCGGACTGATTGCCTCCCCAGGTCACCATGCGTGAGCCTGTCCAGACACCGACTGCATCACGTCGAACTTGCGGAGCTCCGTTGAGATTGGTCGCGGCCCACGTATCGGCCACGGGATCGTATCGAGCGCCGGAATTGAGGAGCCCGCCTCCCGACGCATAGCCCGACCAAACGATCATCCGCGTTCCGCTCCAGACGGCGACGTGTTCCTGGCGGCTCGCGGGCGCGTTCGTCAGCGACGTCGCGGTCCATGAGTTGGTCGCGGGGTCGTAGCGTCCACCGGTGTTCGTGACGGTCGATCCTGGAGCAGAGCCTCCCCAGACGATCATCCTCGTGCCGCTCCACACCGCGGTATGTAGATCACGAGCGGCCGGCGCGTTGGTCGACGACGTGGGGGTCCACGCGTCGAGTGCCGGCGAGTAGCGGGATCCCGAGGCCAACAGCCCCGTGATGTCAGATCCGCCCCAAACCACCATCTCGGAACCGGTCCACACCGACGTCGAATTGATGCGTGACGTGGGCACGGTCCCGGCCTGCGTGGCTACCCAACTGTCGGTCGCCGGGTTGTACCTGCCGCCATCGTTCCTGGAGGCGGAGGCATTTCCCCCCCATACGACCATCTCCGTCCCGGTCCACACCGCGGTATGAGAGTGGCGCGCGGCCGGCGCGTTCGTCAGCGAAGTCGCACTCCAAGTGTCGGCGACGGGATCGTACCGCCCCCCCGCGTTCGTGTTCGCCCCGCCCGGCGGCAATCCGCCCCAGACGATCATCCTGGACCCGGTCCACAACGCGCTATGCAAGTACGTGACCGTCGGCTGGTTGGTCGTCGAGATCGGTTGAAAGGTATTGGTCGCCGGGTCGTAGCGCTGACCCGGAGCGTTGGCGGCGCTGAGCAAGCCACCCCAGAGGATCATTCTCGAGCCTGTCCAGACGGCGGAGTGCGAGTAGTTGGCGGGCGGCGCGCTGTTCAGGTCGGTCGCCGTCCAACTGTCGCTCGCCGGGTTATAACGACCTCCAGTATTCGTCGGGGGGTAGCCGCCCCACACGATCATCTCGGAACCGGTCCAGACGGCCGTGTGGAGATAGCGTGCTACCGGCGCATTGGTGAGAGTCGTCGCCGCCCATGAGTCGGTCGCTGGCGCGTATCGTCCGCCGCTGTTGAAGAAGCCTGCGCCGTTGCCCCCCCAAACGATCATCTGGCTTCCCGTCCAAACGGCCGAAGGGTTTCCACGCAAAGCCGGCGCACCGGTCGCCGAGATCGAATTCCAGGTATCCGAAGCCGGGTTGTACCTGCCGCCACCGCTGATCGTGTTGCTCTGATTGTCCATCCCGCCCCAGACGATCAACTCGGTACCGGTCCACACGAAAGCGAACTGGCCACGAGCGGCGGGCGCACCGGTCCGGGCGATGCGCGTCCAGGTATTGCTGGCGGGCGAGTATCGCCATCCGTCGTTCCAAACGCGGTTCTCGCTCTCGCCGCCCCAGATCAGCATCTCGCTCCCGGTCCAGACCGCGGCGTGGTAGTAGCGCGAGTCGGGAACGTCCTGCTTCGTCGGTTGCCATGTGTCGTCCGTGCATCCCGCGTCCGGCAGCGCGAGCACGAGTCCGGTCGTGGCGACGGCAGAGGAGTCTGCCGAGAGCGTGCCTGACGTCCGCTCCCACCAGAGGTCGAACGGCGTGCGGTCCCAGACGATCGAAACGAACCGTATCTCGTCCGGAGAAGCTTTCTCGAGTCGAATCGCATCGAACCCCGTCGAGGATTCCCGCAGAGGGCTGAGGCGGCCGAGAGGAAGCTTCGTCGGATCGCTCGTTGGTTCCGGCATCCCGAAGCGCGCACCGAGGCGCTGAACATCGCTCGCCCACTCGTCGTCACGACGATCGCTCCGCCGCCAGGTCAGCGTCTCGACGTGGTCGCCCGAGGGCCGCTGACCATTCCACAAGCGCTCGGCGCGGGCGCGGTCGGCGCCTCCATATCGCTCATCAGAGTCGTAGAGGTGTCGTGTCATGCGATCAGCCAAGATGGGACGGACCAAGCATTCGGCCACCAAGACCGGGTCGTCGCGCAGGGCCGCGATGAGCTCCCTGAGCATGTTCCCGTCTCGTGTCTCGGCCGCGATCCGATTCATCTCAGCTTGAACTTCTTCCGGAGAGATCGATCGTCCCCAGATCGTCTCCACGGCCCGCGACTTCCGGAGATCATCCTCGACCTTCGCGCGGATCGCGGAGTCGGGCATGACTTCCGACAGCGGCGGCTTGGGGCCTGGGTTCTCCTTGGGCCAGATGCGGTGCGACCAGTAGACCTGCTCGATCGCCTTCTGAGCGGCCACGCGCTCCTCGAGGGTAAGGACGCGCGCTTCCTCCGCGCGAGCGAGAGTCGCCGCCACGGCGACGCCGACCATCACCACGATGCACCGCTTCGTCATCGTCGACCTCCTACGGGCAAGGATTCGCGTTCGGCCTCGGCGTCCCCGCGCTGTTCGTTCCCAGCGACCCCTCGACGCCTCCGGTCACTCCCGTGACGAGGCTGAACTCCACCTGCCCGCTCCCCGGCACGATCGTGTCGAGCGAGAACTGGTCGGTGACCTGGCAGGCCCTCGACGCGAGCGGATTCGACCCCGGCGCCTGCGTGTACGTGCCGGACAAGCGGAGCACGGAGAGATCGCCGGTGTAGACGTTGAACGCCGACGGTCCCGTCTCCTGCTGCCACTCGACGTACGTCTTGTCGTCAGTGCCGAAGATGTAGATCAGGCCGTCGTTGAGGTCGCAGGCGTCGCCCTCGCCGTCGTGGTCGAAGTCGGATTGCGTGGGATTGGGTTCGGCGATGCAGTTGTCGCAGTTGTCTCCGACTTTGTCGCCGTCGGTGTCGACTTGCGACGGGTTTGGCGCGAGCGGGCAGTTGTCGCACGCGTCGCCGATCGCGTCGCCGTCGACATCTGACTGCGAGGCGTTCGAGGTGTTCGGGCAATTGTCACAGGCGTTGCCGACATGATCCCCATCGCTGTCCGTCTGGGTCGGGTTCGAGATCGTCGGACAGTTGTCGCAGGCGTTGTGCACGCCGTCCCCATCCGTGTCGACTCCCTGCGCGTTCTCGTCGACCTGCCCGTTGCAGTTGTCGTCGATGCCGTTGCAGATCTCCGCGGCACCAGGATGGACCGCGGGGTTCGAATCATTGCAATCGTTCTGGCAGATCCGATACCCGTCGCCGTCGGCGTCGGCCTCGTTCGCCGGCACCGTGGGCCACGACGGATCGGAGCAGTTGTTGTTCTTGCCATCGCAGAGCTGCGGCGCGCCCGGATAGACGGTCGCGTCGTTGTCGTTGCAATCGCCCTGACAGATGCGGAACGCGTCGCCGTCGGCGTTGGCTTCGTTGGCGGGCACCGTGGGCCACGACGGGTCCGAGCAGTCGTTATTCTTGCCGTCGCAGAGCTGCGGCGCGCCCGGATAGACGGTCGGATCGTTGTCGTTGCAATCTCCCTGGCACGTCGTGAACGCATCGCCATCGACATTGAACCCTTCGTCGATGCGGCCGTCGCAGTTGTCGTCGATGCCGTTGCAAACCTCGACGGCGCTCGGCTTGATCGCCGGGTTGGCATCGTTGCAGTCGCCGCGCGACGCGACGTAACCGGCGGGCTTGTCGCACGACGTCGTCGTGACGTTGTCGTCGCCGTAGCCGTCGCCGTCGGCATCGCGGTACCAGGTCGAGAGCGCGCATGTCCCGAGGCAGTAGCGGCCACCTCCCGATGTCTGCGGGCTACCGCCCCAGACGATCATCTCGGTGCCCGCGACGACACCGGCGTGACCCGACCGCACGTCGGGAACGAGCCCCGTGACGGATGTCGGCTGCCAGGTGTCGGACGCCAGGTTGTAACGGCCTCCGCTGTTGTAGAGATAGCCCGCCATCTGGAAGTTCGCGCCGCCCCAGACGATCATCTCGGTGCCGTTCCAGAGCGCCGTGTGGGAGATACGCGCACCCGGAGCGCTCGCGGTGCTCGTCGTGCCGAACGTGTCGGTCGCCGGGTTGTAGCGCAGCCCCGTGTTGAGTTGGCTCCCACCAGCTGAACCGCCCCAGATGATCATCTCGGTTCCAGTCCAGACCGCGCTGGCGTCGGTGCGAGCCGCGGGTGCGCCGAAGCCGGAGTACGTCGGCGTCCACGAATCGGTCGCGAGATCGTACCGGCCGCCGGTATTCGTCGGATTGTTGTTGGCCTGGCCACCCCACACGACGAGCTTCGATCCCGTCCACGTGAACGCCATCCCCGAGCGCTGGGAAGGCGCTCCCGTCGTCGACACGGGGGACCATGTATTCGACGAAGGATCGTAGATCGAGCCCGTGTTCAGGAAGTTGCTCCCGCCGGCGTCACCGCCCCAGATGATCAGACGCGTCCCCGTCCAGACACCTGCATGCGACGAGCGCGCTTGCGGAATGTTCGCCGTGGGGATCCACGCATCCGCGACCGGGTCATACCTTCCCGTCGAGGTTCCTCCGTTGAACCCGCAGCTGACGATCATCGCTTTTCCGGTCCAGACCGCCGTGTGGCCGGACCTCGCTGCCGGCGCGTTGGTCGTCGCCGTCAACGTCCACGCATCGAGCGCCGGGCTGTATCGGCCGCCCGTGTTGAGATAGGCCGTCTGGCCGGTGTTCGTCTGCTCGCCGCCCCACACGATCATCTCGGCGCCGGTCCACACCGACCCGGCCTTGTTGGCCGGCGGCGGACGCAGACTTCCTTCCGAGATCGGGGTCCACGTATCCGTCGCCGGCGAGTACCTCGCCCCGCTGCGCAGCACCTGCGAGAAATAAGAGGTGCGACCACCCCAGACGATCATCTCCGAGCCGGTCCAGACGGTCGAGTGCTTCCAGCGGCCGGTCGGCACTCCGGGCCCGGTGCTCGTCGGCGCCCACGTATTCGTCGACGGGTTGTAGCGTCCACCGGTCGTGAAGCCGGGTCCGCTGGTTTCGCTCGTCGTCCCGCCCCAGACGATCATCTCCGTTCCCGTCCAGACGCCCTGCGGCCAGTCGCGCTTCGGCGGGACGTTCGCGCCGGTGCTCGTCGGGGCCCACGTGTCGGTCGAGGGATCGTAAAGACCGCCGGTGTTGTCCTGCTGTCCTCCCCACACGATCATCCGGCTCCCGGTCCAGACGGCGACGTGATTGCTGCGTGCGGTCGGCGTCGTCGCGTCGAATCTCGTCGGCGTCCACGAGTCGGTCGTAGGGTTGTACCTGCCGCCGGTGGCGCCCGCGCTGCCGCCCCAGACGATCATCTCTGTTCCGGTCCAGACGGCGCTGTGACCGACGCGACCGGTCGGAACGTTCGTCTGCGAGAACGGAATCCAAGCGTTGAGCGGGAGGCTGTAGCGCGAGCCGAGGTCGGACGTGCCGCCCGACGCGGGGTTCCCGCCCCAGATGATCATCTGCGTTCCGGTCCAGACTGCGGTGTGGCCGTAGCTGCCGCGGCTCGCGGGGGCGTTGGGTGGGATCGGCGTCCAGGTATCGGTCGCGGGGTTGTAGCGGGATCCGTCGTTGAGCGCCCCGATCCAATTCGTGTACCCCCCGTAGACGAGCATCTCGCTGCCGGTCCACAGCGCGGTGTGCGAGCGGCGGGCGACGGGCGCCCCCACCATCGTCGTCGCCGACCAGGTGTCGGTCGCCGGGTTGTAGCGATAGCCGGCCTGCGAAAGGCTGCCGCCCTCGTTCGGCTGGTCGGAGCCGCCCCAGACGATCATCTCCGATCCGGTCCAGACGCCCGTGTGGTAGTTTCGCGGATCGGGACCGTCGCTCCCCAAGCGCTTCCAGGTGTCGTTCGTGCAGGCGGCGTCCGGAAGGGCCGGTACTGCGATCGCGTCGGCGGCGAGCGCCGAGCTCGGCTCGACCGTCGCCGCAGTGCTCTTCCACCATGCATCGAACGCCGGCTTGTCCCAGCGGACGGTCGCCGCCGTAATGGCGTCGGCGTCGGACGAAACGATCCGCGTGAGGGTGTAGGCCGCGTCGTCCTCTTGAAGCAGACCGTCGTTCTTCTCGAGCCAGGCACGACGTTCCTCGAACTCCGGCGGCGCAAGAACGACGGCGTCACCTGCAGCTTGGGCTCCGCGCCGCCATGTCGTCTCTCGGAAGCCCGGTCCCGAGCGATGCATCGCGGGGATGGACGTCAGGACCGCGGCGCCGCGCTCCGCGCTCTCCCTCGTACTGCTTTGAATTGCGCCGTCCGAGGCGAAGAATTGATGGACGAGCCGGTCCGCGAGAATTGGACGCACGAGCGCCTCGGCGATCAGTCTTGGATCGTTGTTGAGGGCGTCGAGCAGCTCGCGCAGGACGTCCGGCGCTTGCGTGCCGGCCGTCATGCGCTCGAGCTCGGCCTGAATCTCGGGCGCGGTGAGCGGATGATTCCAGCGCGTGGCCAAGACTGCCGATTGCCGCAGCGCGAGATCGACCTTCCCTCGAAGCACCTCGGGCGTCACGACCGTGTCGAAGGCGGGCCGAGGCTCGGTGCTCGCCCAAATCCTGTGCCGCCAGTACACCTCCTCGATCGACTTCTGGGCCGCGATGCGCTCTTCGAGGGTCAGCGCTCGAGGCGTCGCGTGGGCTGCACCTGTCATGAAGAAGGAAAGGGAAACCGCGACCACCGCGGCGCGAAGCCGGCGTTGACGGCCCATGACTGCCTCCCCCGCCGCCGGATCGACGACCGGCGGTCCTCCGTTGCGGACGTGTTACGCCGATAACTCGATGGCGTCAAGACAATGAAGCGATTTGTCACACGCCCGAAGCCACGTGGCGGAGGCGGCGATGTTGCGGCCTCTCGGCAAAGGACTTATGGTTCGCGATCGCGTGCGCATTCTCTACGTTTCTCAGTATTTCCCCCCCGAAGCCGGCGCACCTTCGGCGCGCGTCCACGAGCTGGCGCGCGCCTGGGTCGCGGCGGGCCACGACGTCACGGTTCTCACGGCGTTCCCCCATCACCCGACGGGTATCAAGAAGAAGGAAGACCGCCGTGTCCTGACGCGCCGCGAGACGGTCGACGGGATCGACGTCATCCGGTCGTACGTCTACGCCGCGCCGAACCAGGGGACCGGGAAGCGCATGCTGTCCTATGCGTCGTTCATGGCGTCCGCGGCGGTGATCGGCCCCTTGCGCGCGAAGCGGCCCGACGTCGTCATCGCAACGTCACCGCAGCTCCTCTGCGGGGCGGCCGGCTGGGCGGTCGCGCGCATCCTGCGCGCGCCGTTCGTCTTCGAGGTCCGCGATCTCTGGCCCGAGTCGATCCTCGCCGTCGATGCGCTCCCCGACTCGTTCGTCGTGCGGCGCCTCCGCGGTCTGTCGCGTTTCCTTTATCGGCACAACGAGCAGCTCGTGGCGGTCGGCGAAGGCTACAAGAGGAAGATCGTCGAGCTGTACGGCATCGACGCGTCGCGCATCGAGGTGGTCACGAACGGGATCGATACGTCGACTTTCATCCCCGGCATTCGAGACAACGAGGTCCGGCGTGCGTACGGATGGGGCGATCGCTTCGTGGCGCTCTACCTGGGGACGCATGGGATGGCGCACGCCCTGGACAAGGTCCTCGAGTCCGCTGCGGCGCTCCGCTCACGCCCGGACATCTTGTTCGTGCTCGTCGGCGAGGGAGCGGAGAAGGCGAACCTCAAAGCGCAAGCTCAACGGCTCGCCTTGCCGAACGTCCAGTTCATCGATCAACAGCCGAAGGCGCGCGTGCCTCTCTTCTACGCGGCGTGCGATCTCGGCCTCGTCACGCTCAGAAACACGCCGCTCTTCCAGGAGGTGCTCCCCTCGAAGATCTTCGAGTACCTCGGCATGGAGCGCCCGATCCTGATCAGCGTCGACGGCGAGGCGCGGCGTCTCGTCGAGGCGTCGGGCGGAGGACGCTTCGTCCCACCCGAGAACGTCCCCGCGATGACCGAGGCGATCCTCGCGGTCGAACGAGACCGCGCGACGTGGGCGGCCGCCGGCCCCCGCGCGCGCGCCTACGTGCTCGAGCACTACGATCGACGGCAGACCGCGGAGCGTTACCTCCGGATCTTGGAGAGAGTCGCCGCGCGCTAGGACCCGACCGCCGCGAGCTTCCGCTCGAGCAGGCTCCCCGGCCGGACGATGCTCTGCGCACGATCCGGGCCGACCGAGACCATTGCGACCTCGGTGCCGATGATCGCGCCGAGGCGCTCGAGGTAGGCGCGCGCGGCGGGCGGCAGCGCATCCCACGTCGTGATCCCGGTCGTGTCGGTCTTCCATCCGGGCAGGCGCTCGTAGACCGGCTGAAGTCTCATCGCGTCGGAGACGACCGGGGGGAAGGAGCGCACCGGCTTGCCGCCCTGCGTGTAGCCGGTGCAGACCGGGATCTCATCGAACGCGTCGAGGACGTCGAGCAGCATGATGCAGACGGTGTCGAAGCGGTTGATCCGCTGCGCGTAAGCCGCCGCGGCGCCGTCGAACCACCCGCACCGGCGCGGGCGGCCGGTCACGGTGCCGAACTCGCGGCCGCGCTTGCGGAGCGTCTCGCCGAAGCCTTCGGGGCCGTCAAGGAGCTCGGTCGGCATCGGCCCGCTGCCGACGCGGCTGCAGTACGCCTTGAAGACGCCGGCGATCGCGTCGACGCGTCGCGGCGAGACGCCGAGGCCGGCGCAGAGACCGCCCGCCACCGTCGACGACGAGGTCACGAACGGGTACGAGCCGTGGTCGAGATCGAGGAGCGTGCCCTGCGCACCTTCGAAGAGGATGGAGCGCCCTTCGTCCATCCAGTCGTTCAGGAGCAGGGACGTGTCGGCGACGAAGGGCCGGAGTCGCTCCGCGTACGCCGTCGCCTCCGCCGCCATCGCCGCGGGATCTCCCGGATCGTCCCCCGCCTCGCGCAGGCGCCGGCCGTACTCACCGGCGACGAGACGCCCGATCTTGAGCGTCAGGTCCTTCGGATCGTAGAGATCGCCGACGCGCAGGCCGACCCGCGCGGCCTTCGCCTCGTACGTCGGCCCGATCCCGCGCTGGGTCGTGCCGATGCGCGCCGCGTCCCCCGCCTCGCGCTCGCGCGCGGCGTCGATGCGCGCCATCAGCGGGAGGATCACGTGCGCGCGGTCGCTGATGAAGAAGCGGCCGTCGAGCGAGATTCCGGCGCTCGCGAGGCCGTCGAGCTCGGCGATGAGCTTCGCCAAGTCGAGGACCGTCCCGTTTCCGATGACGATGCGCGCGTCGGGCCGGAAGACGCCGGACGGGATGTGCTGAAGCGCGTGGCGCTTGCCGCCGATCGTGACGGTGTGGCCCGCGTTGGGCCCTCCCTGATAGCGCGCGACGACGTCGAAGCGGTCGGAGAGGAGATCGACGACCTTCCCCTTGCCCTCATCTCCCCATTGCGCGCCGACGACCGCGAGGTTTCCCATGCGGGCGCGATGGTAGCATCGCGTCATGCGTGTTTCGATCGATGGATCCTCCCTCACGCTCGAGGCGGTCGAAGAGATCGCGCTCGGCGCGTCGTGCACGTTGACGCCGCGCGCGCGCCGCGCCGTCGCCGCCTCGCGGCGCGCGGTCGAGAAGGCGGCGCGCGGCGATCGCCAGGTCTACGGCGTCAACACGGGCTTCGGCCACCTCGCGAACGTGCGCATCGCGCCCGAGAACCTCGCCGAGCTGCAGGTCAACCTCATCCGCAGCCACGCGGCGGGGACGGGGCCGGCCCTCCCGCGAGAGACGGTCCGCGCGATCCTGGCCCTTCGAGCGAACTGCCTCGCGCGCGGCCACTCGGGACTTCGAGCCGAAACCTTGGAGGCGATGCTCGCCTTCCTCCGCGCCGACATCGTTCCCGTCGTGCCCGCGAAAGGCTCCGTCGGCGCGTCAGGCGATCTCGCGCCGCTCGCGCACGTCGCGCTCGCGCTCATCGGCGAAGGCGACGTGTTCCATCGCGGCCGGCGGATCGCCGCCGCGGCGGCGCTCAAGCGCGCACGTCTCTCCCCCGTCGTGCTCGAGCCGAAGGAAGGGATCGCGCTCATCAACGGCACGCAGGTCATGACCGCGATCGGCGGACTGGCTCTTCTGCGCGCCGAGCGCCTCGCGGTTCAAGCGGACATCGTCGGCGCGATGACCCTCGAGGCGCTCAAGGGATCGCATCGCGCCTTCGATCCGCGCATCCACCGCGCGCGCCCTCAGCGTGGCCAGCAGGTCTCGGCGGAGAATCTACGGAAGGTCCTGCGGGACAGCGCGATCGAGGATTCCCACCGCGATTGCGGGAGAGTGCAAGACGCCTACTCGCTGCGATGCATGCCCCAGGTCCACGGTGCCGCGCGCGACGGGTTCCGCTACGTCCGCGAGATCTTGACGATCGAGATCAATGCCTCGACCGACAATCCGATGGTGTTCGCGGAGCGCGGCGACCTCGTCTCCGGCGGCAACTTCCACGGGCAGCCGGTCGCGGTCGCGCTCGATCAGCTCGCGATCGCGGCGTGCTCGCTCGCGACGATCAGCGAGCGGCGCATCGAGCGGCTCGTCAATCCCGCGCTCTCCGACCTCCCCGCCTTCCTGGCCGAGGACGCCGGGCTGAACTCGGGCCTGATGATGGCGCACGTCACCGCGGCCGCTCTCGTCTCGGAGAACAAGGTGCTCGCTCACCCCGCGAGCGTGGACACGATTCCCACCTCCGCGGGGAAGGAAGACCACGTCTCGATGGGGGTCCACGCCGCGAGGAAGGCGGAGGAGATCGTGAGGAACGCGGAGACGGTGCTCGCGATCGAGACGATCGCCGCCGCGCAGGCGCTCGACTTCCTGGCGCCGCTGACGCCCGGCGCCGGCGTCGCCGCAGCGCATCGCGCGTTCCGCCGTGTCGTGAAACGCCTGAGGCGCGACCGCGTGCTCGCGCCGGACATCGAGAAGGCGAGGGAAGCGATCGTCGCTGGCGCGTTGCGTGAGGCGGCCGAGAAGGTGGTCGGAAGACTCAGTTAACAGTTCACAGTTCACAGTTCACAGTTCACAGTCCGGAGACTGTTGACTGTGAACTGTCGACTGTCGACTTTCCCGGGGTGGTGGACGGCAAGGGGATCGAACCCTCGACCTCGGCGTTGCGAACGCCGCGCTCTCCCAGCTGAGCTAGCCGCCCGTTTTTCTCCCGGACCCAGGTGGTGGGGCGTGCAGGATTTGAACCTGCGACTTCCACCGTGTGAAGATGGCACTCTACCGCTGAGTTAACGCCCCTTTGTCGTCGCACTCGGCTTCGCCGTGCCCGAAGCGCGCTTTATAGCACACGCCCGACCGCGACCGCGATCTCGAACACCCCACCCTCGCGCGGGGTCTCGCCGAGGTAGACGTGTCCTTCGATGTTGCAGAAGGCGAGGACGTCGAGAGGAGCGGCCGGGTCGGTGGCGACGAGGACGACGCGGCGCCCTGCGGGGAGGCCGCGCAGCTTCCTTTTGAGTCGGAGGACCGGCACCGGGCAGTAGAGCCCGCGCGCGTCGACGATCTCGTTTTCGGCCACGAGGGGCAACTTAGCATTTCTCCGGGACCGGACCCTATATTCCCCCCGATGTCCGATCCCGTAGGCGCGCGTGTCCTCCTCGTCACCGACGATCCCCTGGGATCGCGCTCCCTCGCGGAATGGATCGGACAGACGGGACATCAGGTCGAGACGGTGGCCGGGACCGATGACATCGCCGGCGAGGACGACGACGCGCTCGGCCTCGTCGTCACCGACCTCGACACCGACGACGCCCGGTCCCGGGCTCTTCTCGAGAGCTTCGCCTCAGGCACGCTCTTCCGCACGACACCGAAGCTCCACGTCTTTCGCGACCTCGCGCTCCTGCGCACGATGCGCGCCGCCGACCCCGCGCTCGCCGCGACGACGATCCCGGCGCCGCCGAAGGCGGAGGATCTCCAGGCCCGCGTACGGCTCGCGATCGAGATCGGCCGGCTCGAGCGCCTGCTCGCGCGGCACTCGGTCCGCGACTCGCTCACAGGGCTCACGAACCGCCGTTACCTGCTTCTCCGGCTCGAGGAGGAGATCGCGCGCGCGCGCCGCTACGGGACGCCCGTGTCGCTCGCCCTCTTCGACGTCGATCATCTGAAAGACATCAACGACGGTCACGGCCAGGCCGCGGGTGACGCCGCGATCCGCCATGTCGGACGGATCTTGAGGCGCCACGTGCGGCGCGAGGACGCGATGGGGCGCCTCGGCGCCGACGTCTTCGGCGTCGTCCTCGCCGGGAGCCGGTACCGCGGCGCCGCGACGATGGCGAACAAGGTCCGCACCGAGGCCGAGGAGGCCGACCTCGAGCACGAAGGAACGACGTTCGCGATGCGCCTCTCGGCGGGGATCTCGACCTTCCCGGACAACAAGGCGATCACGGGCGCGGACGACCTCGTGCGCGTCGCCGAGGACGCCGTGCGCCGCGCGAAGTCGCGCGGCGGCAACCGCGTGTTCATCGACGAGGGTGTGCTGCGCCAGGAGCGCCGGGTCGTCCTCGTGGCCGACCCCGACGCGGAGCTGCTCGAGCTGGCCGAGGACCTGCTCACGCTCGACGACTTCCGCGTCGTGAAGGCGGGCACGGGGCGCGCGGCGCTCGAGGCGTTGCGTTTCCGGCTTCCCGACCTGGCGGTGGTCGAGCTCGGCATGCGCGAGCGCGACGGCGGCGTTCCGCTCGTCGAGCGCATCCAGGAGCTCTACCCCGGGAGCCGCTTCCCGATCGTCGGGCTCCTCGAAGGCGGGAGCGCCGATCCGGAGTCGCTCTCCCGCCTCGGTGTCGACCGGTTCATCACGAAGCCGTTTTCGCTGAGCCTCCTCAGGAGCGCCGCCCGCGAGCTTCTCGAGTCGTACAGGGTGTAGGATCGCCGCGGAAGGTTTTCTTCATGCGCGCCGCCCTCATCGGACTCGCCCTCGTCCTGGCCGCAGCGGCGAGCCCAGCCGCGCCGCAGGGCGACGACGGCGGGCGCCAGGCCGCGATGCGCTTCGGCCGTGCGCTGACGAGCGGCAAGGCCGATGCGCTCCGCCCGATCCTGCCGCAGAAGGGTAAGGTCAAGCTCACGCTCGCGGTGTTGGCGCAGGAGGACGGCGCGTTCGCGGCGAGCCAGGTCGAGGCGCTCTTCCGGGAGTTCCTCGCCGGGGGCAAAGTCACGAGCTTCGAGGTGACCCGCTTCGAGGGTGACGGCAAGGCCGGGGCGTTCGCGCACGCGAACGCAACGGTGGTCGACCACGAGGGGCACACCGTCAAGCTCGGGATCCATCTGTGGCTCGAGCCCGAGGGCGATCGCTGGGTGCTGCGGGAGGTCAAGGAAAGCACCGGATGACGAAGGGCCGCGTCGCGCTCTGGCTCCTCGTCCCCGCCCTCATCGTCGCCGGAAGCTACGCCCGCGGATGGCGGCTCGGCGCGGCCCGGGCCGGCGGGGAGGAAGCGCGCCTCCGCGTGGCTGCCGGGTTCCTCGACCGCGAGCTTCAGTCCCGTGTCCTCGCGGCGACGCGCTACGCGCTCGCGCTGCGCGACCACGGACTCGAGGCTGCCGATCCCCTGCCGAAGGCGCTATCCGATCGACTCGAGGGGGCCGGCGTGCTCCGCGCGGGCGCCTTCGAGCGATGGACCGGGACGCCGGCCGAGCCTCAGGAGTTCGGACCCGAGCCGGGCGTCCGCCTCTCGCGGCGGGGCATCAGAACGAGCCTGCTCGTGAGGACCCCGGCCGATGCCGACGGCCGCGCGGGAGCCGCATCGTTCGTGCTCGAGATCCGCTCGGGAGCGGTCGGGGCGGCGCGATGGCTCCCGACGGGATCGCCCGCGATCACGGCGCAGCTCGACGACGCGGCTCCTCCCGCATCGCCGGGTTACGACGCCGGGCCTCCGGCGCGGCTCGTGTGGGAGTGGCGCGACCGCGAGGGGCACCGCGTGGCGGCGATCGTGCTCGAGGACCGGCCTGCCGCCTCGGCGGCGGCCCGTGCGCGCGCGATCGGGTGGGCCTGGTCGGCGCTCGCGCTGGCGCTCCTCGCCCCTCTCGTGTGGGCCCGCCGCGCGGGAGCCGGCGATGGACGCCGTGCGCTCGCCCTCATCGCCCTGATCCTCGTCGTCCGCGCGGCGCTCGCCGCCGGACGGACTCTCGAGGAGCTCCTCCCGCGCGAGGTCGCCACCGCGAGCCTCTACGGCCGCGGAGGGGCGCTCGGCTGGCTCGCATCTCCCGCGGCCCTCGCCGCGACGGCCTGGGCGTTCTACCTCGTCGCGATGATCGTCGCCCGGTGGGCGGCCCGGCATCGCGACGACCCCGGATTCCGGCGAGCCGCCGTCGCCGCGATCGCCGCCGCCGGTGTCGTTGCTGCGATCGCGCTCGGCGGGTCGCTCGCGCGCGATGCGCGTATCCCGGTCCCCCGCCTCGCCCTCGCCGTCCCCGGCTCGCTGCTCCTCGCGATCGCGCTGGCGCTCGTCCTCGCCGGGACGGCGGAGGCGGCGGCCACGGCGCTCCTCCTCTCGCGCCGCTCCGGCACCTCGCGGACCGCCGTGGCCGTCGCGCTCGTGCCGGTCACCTTGATCGCGCTCGCCAACCTCCACCGCACCGAGGTTCGGATGATCGAAGACCGCTTGCGCGTCGAGTTCGCGCCGCTCGTGCGCGATCAGAGCGCGCGGCGGCGGGTCGCCTTGACGGCGAGCGTCGGCGAAGCCGCGGCGAATCCGGACGTCGCGCGCGCGCTCGCGCGCTATCCCGAGGACGACGATCCGTTCCTCGCGTACGGCCTGTGGACATCCTCGGCGCTCTTCCATCAAGGGTTCGCCTCGTCGCTCAACCTCTACGACGCCGCGGGGGTACGGCGAGGGCATTTCGAGTTCGCCTTCCCGCAAGTCGGAGGCGCCGGCGAGGCGGCTCCGCGGGCCGCAAACGGGCCGGTGACCGTCGCGAAGGAGACGATCCCGATCGGATCGTCCTCCCTCGTCGTCCTCCACGCCGAGGCCACCGTGCGCGATGCCGAGGGAGCGATCCTGGGCCGCGTGGTCGGCCACGTCCTCGAGGACCCGTCGAACCTGCCGTTCCTTCCGGGGAGCGCGCCGTACCTCCAGGCGTTGGGACACGGGGCCGTCTCCCCGGACGACGCCGCGCGCGATGCGCCGGACTACGTGCTGTTCGACGAGACCGGCCACGTCGACCTGACGACCGTGCACCAGCCCCCGGCCCCCGACGCCGCCCTGCGCGCCGCGGCCGCCGCCTCGCGGGTGGTCGGCGTCGGCGCCGGCGACACGCGGTTCCTCGCCCTCCCGATCGAGGACGGCCGCCGCCTTCACCTGCTGATGGCGCCCGCCCCGACCTGGCTCGACGCGACCGCGGACGTGGTCCGCATGCTCCTCCTCGGCGTCGCGGTCCTCGCGATCGCCGCGCTCTGGCGGATCGTGGTCACGCCCGGAGGGCTCGAGTCCCTGCCCGATCTCGTCCGCGGCTCGCTGCGGCGGAAGCTGCTCGCCGCGGGCCTCGCGGCGTCGATCATCCCGCTGGTCGCGATGGCGCTCCTCCTCCGCGCGTCGATCGAGCGGCGGAGCGAGGCGAGCCTCGCCGACACCGCGGCGACGGTCGTCGGCGCCGCGCAGCGCGTCGTGGAGGACTACCAGAGCGTCGGCGACGACGACCAGGCGGCACCGCCGCTGCGCCTGAACGACGAGGCCCTCTCGTGGCTGAGGCGCGTCGTCGGCCAGGAGATCCATCTCTTCGAGGGCGGCGAGGTCGCCGCGACCTCGAAGCCGGAGCTCTTCGACTCGGGGCTCGTGAGGACGCGCCTCGCGGGCGAGGTCGACCGCGCGATCGTTCACGCCGGCCAGCCGTTCGTTCTCCGGAACGAGAAGCTCGGGGAGATCCCGCTCCCCGTCGCCTACGCCCCGGTCGACGTGCGCGGCGGCCCGACGGATGCCGTCATCGCCGTTCCTCTCGTCGTCGAGTCGCGCGCCGCGTCGCGCTCGGTGGAGCGCCTCGTCGAGATGCTGCTCCTCTTGACGACCGCGCTCGTCGGCCTCCTCGCCGGGACGTCCGCTCTCCTCGCGCGCTCGGTCGCGCGGCCGATCCGGCGGATCGCCGATGCGTCGCGGCGGATCGCCGAGGGTGACTACGACGCCCGCCTCGCCTCCTCCTCGCGCGACGAGCTCGGGGCGCTCGTCGGCGACTTCAACCGCATGGCCCGCTCCCTCGCCGACCAAAGGGCCGACCTGACGCGGCGCCGCGATTACATCGAAGCGCTCCTCCGGCACGCCACGACGGGGGTCATCTCGACCGACGCGTCGGGGATCGTGGTGACGATCAACCCGGCCGCGGAGACGCTCCTCGGCGGAGCGGGGCGCGCGCCGCGCCGTGGCGCCGCGCTCGACGACGAGCTGGCGCCCGCCCTGCGCGCCGCCCTCGCCGCTCAAGGCTTCGCGCCGGATCCGGTCGAGGTCGACCTCCCGGCGGGCGACCGTCCGGTGCGCCTACGCGTCGTGCGGGTCCCGCTCCCCGATCCCGCCGGCGGCGACACCGGCTCGCTCGTGCTCCTGGACGACGTGACGAGCCAGGTGCGGATGCACCAGCTCGCCGCGTGGGCCGAGATGGCGCGCGCGATCGCTCACGAGATCAAGAACCCGTTGACCCCGATCCAGCTCTCCGCCGAGCACGTGAGGCGCCTGCTCGCCGATCGCGGCGTGCTGCCCGAGGCCGAGATCGAGGCGTGCCTCGAGACGATCACCCGCCAGGTGCGCGAGCTCAGGGAGATCTCGACCGCGTTCTCGGCCTACGCGAAGATCCCCGATCTCGCGCTCGAGCGCCTCGAGCCCGACGCGTTCCTCCGGGACGTGGCCGCGCCGTACCGCGTGGCCCCTCCCCCCGGCGTGCGCGTCGAGGAGGACCTCACGCCGGCCCACGAGATCCTCGCCGACCGTCGCAGCCTCGCGCGGGCCGTGGTGAACTTGATCGAGAACGCGCTCCAGGCGATGCAGCACGGCGGGACGCTCCGCGTGCGGACGCGCGACCTCGGCGCCGATCGTGTCGCGCTCGAGGTGGAGGACGACGGCCCCGGCCTCGCCCCGGAGGTGCGGCGTCATCTCTTCGAGCCGTACTTCTCGACGAAGAGCGCGGGCACCGGCCTCGGCCTCGCGATCGCGCGCCGGGTCGTCGAAGCGCACGGCGGGACGATCGAGGCCGCGAGCGCCGAAGGGCGAGGCACCGTCTTCCGCATCGTCTTGCCCGTGGCGCCTCCCGTCTGACTTATACTCGCGCCCGTGTGGTACGACGAAGGCGTCCGCTTCCGCTGCCGGCCCGATTGCGGTCGCTGCTGCACGCGCCACGGCGACTACGATTACGTCTACTTGAACCGCGCCGACGTCGCGCGCCTGGCGGCCCATCTCGAGCTCGAGACGGCCGAGTTCAGGAAACGGTACACCGCGAAAGACGAAGGCCACACGATCCTCAAGATGGACGGCCCGGCCTGCCCCTTCCTCGACGGAACGCGATGCTCGGTCTACCCGGCGCGGCCTTCGCAATGCGGCACGTTCCCGTTCTGGCCGGAGAACCTCGCGAGCAAGAAGACCTGGGAAGCTCTGAACGAGTTCTGTCCGGGGATCGGCGAGGGGGAGATCGTCCCCCTCCATGTCATCCGCGAGCAGCTCCGGAAGCACACCGCATCGTGAAGCGGGCCCTTCTCGCCGCCATCGTCGTCGTCCTCGTCGCCTGCTCTAGCCCGAAGACCGAGCGCGGCGGAACGCTCGTCGTCGGCTCGACCACCGACGTCGATGCGTGGAACGAGTACGTCTCCCAGCAAACCTTCGCCTTGAACCTCCTGCGGCGGGTCTACGCGCGGCTCGCCCAGGAGCAGGGGGACACGCGCGATCATCCGCCGTCGTTCGAGCCGCTCCTCGCGAAGTCGTGGACGACCTCGCCCGACGGTCTCACCCTCACCTTCACGCTGCGCGACGCGATGTGGAGCGACGGCACGCCGGTCACGGCCGGAGACGTGCGGTTCACGTGGACCGCGCAGACTTCTCCCGACGTGGCCTGGACCGGCGCTTCGTTCAAGGAGCACGTGAAAGACGTCGAGGTGAGGGACGCGAAGACCGTCGCGTTCCATTTCGACCGCGCGTACCCCGAGATGCTCGCCGACGCCGTCGAGGGCGGCATCGTCCCCGAGCACGTCTTCGGGAAGGTCCCGTTCGCGTCGTGGCGGACCTACGACTGGTCGCAGGTCAAGATCGCCTCGGGGCCGTTCGTCCTCGAGAGCTGGCGGCCGGCGGAAGAGATCGTGCTCAAGCGCAACCCCCGCTACTTCGACGCGGAGCGCCCGCGCGTCGACGCCGTCGCCGTCCGCGTCGTTCCCGACATGGGGAACCTCAAGACGCAGCTCCTCGCCGGCACGGTCGACCTGGTCGACGGGGTGCCGCCGTCGGACGCGGCACACCTCAGCGCAGGGCAGGGCATCACGCTCGTCGCCTACGACAATCCGATGTTCGACTACATCGGCTGGAACTGCGCGAAGAAGCCGTTCGACGACCCCGAGGTCCGGCGCGCGCTCACCCTCGGCATCGACCGCCAGGCGATCGTCGAGGAGGTGCTCTACGGCTACGGCCGGATCTCGACCGGTCCTTTGCTCTCGAGCTGGTGGCCGGCCGATCCCGATCAGAAGGCGTGGCCGTACGATCCGAGGGAAGCGCAGCGCCTCCTCGCCGCGAAAGGGTACGACGCGGCGCACCCGCTCGCCTTCGAGCTGACGACGAACTCCGGCAACCGCGTCCGCGAGGCGGTGTCGGTGAAGATCCAGGCGCAGCTGGCGAAGATCGGCGTCCAGGTGACCCCGCACTCGTACGAGATGAAGACGTTCCGGGAAAAGAACTCCAAGGGCGACTTCGACGCCTACGTCGCCGGGTGGCGGTTCGGCGGCAAGCTCGACCTGAAGTCGATCTTCGGGTCGACGGAGAAGCCTCCCGGCGGGTCGAACGTCGTTTCCTACGCGTCGCCCGAGGCCGACCGCATCCTCGACGCCATCGGCAACGCTAGCGACTGGCAGACCGCCAAGGCCTCGTACGCGGCGCTCGCCAAGCGGCTCCACGACGACCAGCCGTACACGTTCCTCTACGAGAGCCGGCGGCTCCTCGCGGTTCGCGACCGCGTGCACGGCGTGAAGGTCGACGTCCCCGCCGACCCGTTCGCCCGGATCGACGGCATTTGGCTCGCGCCGTGACGCCGTGGCCGGCCTGATCCTCCGCCGCGTCCTGCTCGCGATCCCGCTCCTCCTCGGCGTCTCGACGCTCACGTTCCTGCTGCTCGAGGCGGCGCCCGGGAAGCCGATCGACTACCTCCTCGGAGACCGGCCGGTTCCCGAGGAGACGCGCGCGAGGATCGAGGCGGCGTACGGCCTCGACCGCCCGGCGTGGGCTCGCTATGCGACCTGGATCGGCCATGCGGCGACCGGAGATCTCGGATGGTCGCTCTCGCGCGGGCGTCCGGTCTCCCGCGTCCTCGCCGACGCATTGCCGCCGACACTCGGCCTCGCCGCGCTCGCCCTCGCGATCCAGCTCGCCCTCGGCGTCGCTCTCGGCGCCCTTCACGTCGCGCGCCCGCGCAGCTCCGCCGACCACGCGCTCACGCTCGTCGGCGTGACGCTCGCCTCGGCACCGCCGTTCTGGCTCGCGTTGATGGCGATCCTGCTCTTCGCCGTCGCCGTGCCGCTCTTCCCCCCTTCGTCGTCCCACGCGATCGGGGCGTCGTCGTGGCCGTGGCCGGCGCGCGCCGTCGACGCGGTCTGGCACGCCGCCCTTCCCGCTCTCGTCCTCGGACTGGGGTCGGCGGGGATCGTCGCCCGCTTCGTGCGCGCCGGACTCCTGCGCTCGCTCGGCGAGGGGTTCGTGCGAGCGGCCCGCGCGCGCGGCGGGACGCGCGCACGCATCGTGCTCCTCCATGCGGGTCCCGCGGCCGCGCCGCCCGTCGTCACGCTGGTCGGGCTGCAGCTCCCCGTCCTCGTCTCCGGCGCGCTCGTCATCGAGGTCGTCTTCGGCTGGCCGGGGATGGGCCGCGTCGCTTACGACGCCGTCATGGCGCAGGACCTCCCGGTCGCGCTCGCGTCGGTCCTGCTCGCGACGGTGCTCGTCGTCGCCGGCAGCCTCGGCGCCGATCTCGCCCAGGCCGCTCTCGATCCGCGCCTCCGGGGCCGCGGATGAAGAAGCGTGGCGCGCGCCTCGGCGTGGTCGTGCTCGCCGCGTTTTGTCTCGCCGCCGCGGCGGCGCCGCTGCTGCCCCTCCGCGATCCCGCGGCGCAGCCCGACGGATTGGTGCTCAGGAGCCTCGCTCCTGGGACGCGCGTCCCCGCCGTCCGCCTCCGTTCCGGGGAGCTTCGCTACGCCCACGAGGTCCGCGCCCTGCCGGACGGGACCCGCAGCCTGAGGCGCGGCGAGAGCTGGACGACGATCGCCGCCGCGGATCTCGACCCGGCGCATCCCGACGCGCGTCCGCTCTTCTTCCTCGGCACCGATGCGTACGGCCGGGACCTCGCGAGCCGGCTCGTGTGGGGAGCGCGCGTGTCGCTCGCCGCGGGGATCCTCGCCGCGGCGATGGCGGTCCTCCTCGGCGGCGCCGTCGGCCTCGCGGCCGGCCTCGGCGGCCCGATCGTCGACGAAGCGCTCATGCGGCTCACCGACGCCGCCCTCGCCGTTCCCCGCCTCTTCCTCCTCGTGCTCCTGGCGGCGCTCTTCCGTCCCTCGCTCGCCACCATCGTCGTCCTCATCGGCCTCACGACGTGGATGCCGGCCGCGCGCCTCGTGCGCGCGGAGGCGAAGGCGGTCCGCGCGCGCGAGTTCGTCCTTTCGGCGCGCGCCCTCGGCGCCTCGCCCCTCGCGATCGCGCTCCGTCACGTTCTCCCCCACGCGACGGCGGTGCTCGGTGTCGAGGCCGCGCTCCGGCTCGGCCAGAGCGTTCTCCTCGAAGCGTCGCTCTCGTTCCTGGGCTTGGGCGTCCCGCCGCCCCTCGCGTCGTGGGGGAGCCTCATCGCCGACGGCCGCGACCGGATCCTCGACGCGTGGTGGATCGCGACCTGGCCGGGCCTCGCGATCGTGCTCGTCGTGGTCGCCGCAAGCCTAATCGCGGACGGGGTCCGTGAGAGTTTCTAATTGATTCGCCCGCTGCTATGCTCGATCGTGACGGAGGTTCTCTCGTGATCGCCATCGTCCGGACCTCGACGCTCGCCTTCGGTCTCGCCCTCCTCCCCGCCGCCGCACTCGGTCAAGACGCGCCCCCGGCGCCGGCTCCTGCGCCCGCGCCCACACCCGCACCGGCGGCCGCTCCTCCCGCGGACAACCCTTCGCTCCAGGCGGCGAAGGACGCCTTCAAGAAGGGGAGCTGGGCCGAGGCCGACGACGCGGCGGTGAAAGCGCTCGGGGTCGACTCGAAGAACCTCGAGGCCCTCTACATCGCGGGGGCCGCCGAGCGTCAGATCAACAAGCTCGACGACGCGGAGACGCATCTCAAGGCGCTCGTCGACGCCTCGCCGAACTTCCCGCAGTCGAACTTCCAGCTCGGCTACGTCTACTTCCTCCAGGCCGAGCAGATGGCGCGCGACGGCAAGTTCGAGCCCGCCAAGGCGCGTTATACGGACGCCGCGGACCAGTTCGCGAAGGAGACGGCCCGGAACGACAAGCACGTGCCGTCGCTCTCGAGCCGCGCGATCGCCTTGACGCGCGCCGGCAAGCTCGACGACGCGGTCCCCGCCTACGAGGGGTGGATCGCGGCCGTGCCGCAGAAGAACGACCCGGTCGTCGCGCTCGCGTCGGCCTATGCCGCGGCCGGGAAGTCAACCGAGGCGATGGCGACGCTCGACCGCCTCCCCGACAAGACGCCGAAGGCGGCGTTCGACGCGGTGATGGCGGCCGCCAACGTCTTCGTCGCGAAGCGAGACTGGGGGGCGGCGGTGCCGTTCCTCGAGAAGGCCGCTGCGACCGACGAGTCCTCGACACGCGCGGTCGCGCTCCTCGCCGAAGCGTGCGCCCGCTCCGGGCTCACCGCCGAAGCGGTCACCCATCTCCAGAAGCTGCTGACGATGGAACCCACGCCGGAAGAGGCCGAATCGGTCGGCGAGGCGATCAAGGCCTCCGTCGGCGACGGCAAGAGCTCCCCCTCGGTCCAAGGGGTCGAGCCGCCCGCGACCCTGCGCGTCCCCTCTCCCCGGTATCCCAAGGGACAGGACACGTCCGTGCAGACCGACGTCCTCATCCTCGCGGAGATCAGCGGGACCGGGGCCGTCATGGGCACGGTGCTCGTGCCGAACCGCATCTGGAAGGACATCCGTTCGAGCGGATTCGAGGCCGAGGCCCAAGACGCCGTCAAGCGCGGGAAGTTCGCGCCGGGCACCAAGAACGGCCAGCCTGCCGAGCTGTGGACGGTCGTCGCGGTCAAGTTCGCGCGTCAGTAGCGGTCGGACGACTCCTGCGCGATGCGCCGCTCGGCGCGCCGCACCGCCTGGATGAGCAGCTCCAGGCGATCGAGATCCTTCTTCCCCGGCACGACCTCGACCTCGTCCAGGAGATCGATGCCGTAGGGGCGCGCGTCGTCGATCGCCATTCCGGCGAGCGTGGGTGTGAGCGGGCCGCCGACGACGATCCGGCCGTAGTTCCCGAACGTGCGGATGCGCCGCCACTCGAGGGGCCGCAGGTCCTCCGTCGCCGGGTCGGGCCTGAAATCGAGGAGATAGGTCGTCGACGGGTAGAGGCTCATCGCGTCGGGATCGAAATCCGGCCCGGCGCGGAACGCCTTGATCCACCGGTACGGCGCGGCGGCGGCGCAGTATCCCGGGCTCTCCGATCCGTGGAACTGGAGGAGGCTGATCCCCGTCCGCCGCGCGATGTCGAGCACCTGGATGAGCGGCGCGTCCGCGAAGACGCCGACGGTGACGACGAACGCCGGCAGACGCTCGACGATCTGGCGTGCGAGCTCCGGGTCGATCGCCCGCGGGCTGCCGGGACGGAAGTCGAACCCGAGCGCATCGGCACCGAGGTGAACGGCTTCGTGGGCGTCGCGCTCCTCGGTGATCCCGCACACCTTGACGACGACGCGCAGGCTCATGCGATCGCGAGGAAGCGCTCGAACAGGCGCCCGCCCTCCTCGGTCAGGATCGATTCGGGGTGGAATTGCACGCCGTGCACCGGCCGGGTGCGGTGGCGGAGCCCCATGATCGTCCCGTCATCCGAGAACGCGCAGGCCTCGAGCTCCGCGGGGAGGGCCTCGGGATCGACGGCGAGCGAGTGATAGCGCGTCGCCTCGAACGGGCTCGGCACGCCGGCGAAGACGCCGCGGCCGTCGTGGCGGATCGCCGACGTCCTGCCGTGGACGAGCGCCTTCGCCGGAACGATCGCGCCTCCGAACGCGACCGCGATCGCCTGATGCCCGAGACAGACGCCGAGGATCGGGAGGGTGGACGGCGCGCTCTTGATCGTCTCGACGCTCGTCCCTGCGTCTTCCGGACGGCCCGGCCCCGGCGAGACGACGAGGGCGTCGAACGCATCGAAGTCCTGCTCGCCATCCGACGGGACGACCTCGACCGTCGCCCCGAGCCTACGGAGCGCCTGGACCAGATTCCACGTGAACGAGTCGTGGTTGTCGACGAGGAGGACCCGCATCACTCGACGAAGAACTTCACGAAGATCGGGTCGGCGAGCTCGGGCGCGGTCATCGCGAGCTCGAACTTGTGCCCCTTCAGGCCGGTCGCGGGCGCCGGGAAGTAGAGCATGTCGATGACGTAGCCGTAGCGCGGCAGCTCGACGTGGTCGGTGACGACCGTGCCGACGCTGCGCGTCGGAGAGAACTTGCTCGGGTACGGGTTCATCGCCCCGAACCGGTTGAAGACGATCTCCGGCAGCTCCTGCAGGTCACGGTCGAGATCGAGGAACTCGTAGTTGTCGAGCAGCTCCTTGGGGGAGGCACACGGATAGCGGGCGCCCTTCTCGTCGGTGAGCGTGAACGACTCGCGGGTCAGCGCCATCTGCTTGACTCCGCGGTTCGCGATCGCGATCTCGACCGGGACGTACTTCTCCTTCTCGCGGTAGCGCGTCGCGCGGGTGTCGACGATCAAGGTCACGAGCTTGCCTTCTTCGATGAAGGCGAACTTCGAAAGCTTCCGGTCGGTCGACGGCGCGGTCTGCCCGGTCATCGGCTGGCGGGTCGCGCAGGCGGCGAGCGTCAGGACGAGGAGGGTCAAGGGGCCGGATCGGCGCATGGGAGGGTCCTCTCCAGGCGGAGCGTAGGATGCGCCCGCGGACGCGTCAAGCGGAGCCGTGTGTCCTGTACGGTGCCGCCGCAGCAGCGAAGACCGCCGCACCGACGTCGAGCCCGGTCAGAATCGCGCACTGGCGCGCCGCCTGCGCCGCGAGCAGGTCGAGGCCGTCGGCCACGGCGAGACCGCGCGCACGCGCCGCGCGGACGAGCGGCGTCTCGCGCGGGCCGTATGCCGCATCCAGCACCATCCGGCCGACGAGGGACCGTGGCGGGACGACCTCCTCGCCGGCCGCGCCGAGCGGCGTCGCCTGGACGAGCACGTCCCAGGGCGCCCCGGCGAGGCGGCCCCACGGTGCCGCGGCGGCGCCGATCGCGGCCGCGGTCTCCGCCCCGCGCTCGCTGCGGTGGTACAGGGTGACCACGGCCCCCTGGCGCACGAGGACGGCGCCGATCGCCCGGGCGGTTCCTCCGGCGCCGGCGACGGCGACGCGCGTTCCCCTGAGGGTGATCCGGCGGCGGATCAGCTCGAGCGCCGCGGGCGCGTCCGTGTTGTAGCCGTGCCAGGCCCCCTCGGCGCGCACGGTGTTGACCGCGCCGGAGGCCGCGTCGCCGTGCAAGCGCGCGCAGCGGGCGGCGACCGCCTCCTTGAGAGGGATCGTCACGCCGAAGCCGTCGAGCCGGAGCGGCGACCGCTCGTCGGCTGCCGACGCGAGATCGCCGGCGTCGCCGGTCGGGAGAGGCACGTAGACCGCGTCGATCCCGAGCGCCCGGTACGCCGCGGCATGGAGGGCCGGCGAGAGGCTCGCCGCCGCGTTCGCGCCCGCGATGCCGAATCGCCGCGTCGACGGGGACAGGGCGAGCACGCGGTGGACGTGAAGGAGCGCGTCGCTCGTGAGCTGCCCCGAGGCGGTCTCCCGGCCGGGAGCGGCGGCGCCGTAGGTGCCCCACGAGCCCCACGCGAGCGCGAAGATTCGGCTCGGGATCCCCGCGTCTCCGGTGGCGAACGCCGCGAGCGGGCGAGCGTCCGCGCGCGCGCGACGGAGAAGATCGGCGATCGCCCCGAGGTCGGTGAGAGCGGTCGCCGCCGGGACGATCTTGAGGCGCGCGGCGCGCGATCCCGCCATCGCGTCGTAGAGCGCGGTCAGCTCGGGGAGGAGCGACCGGGCTCCGTGATGCGACAGGATCGTCCTCGCGGCGTCCGGGCCGTCGGCGAGCTCCGCGACAGGACCGCCGTGCTCGACGTCGACGAACGCGGCGCCGGCGTCGAGTGCGGAGCGCAAGAGCGCCCGTTTCTCCTCGACGCTCCCCGAGAACCGGCCGCCGTCGGCGCGGTCGCGGACCGCGACGATGATCCGCCGCGGCGCCCTCGCCACGATGCCGCCGAGATCCCCTGCGCGCAGGAGGTCCGCGCGAATCTCCACGAGCCCGGCGGCGGACGGGGTCTCGTCGATCCGCGCCAGGACGCGCTCGGGAGTCTCCTCGAGGATCGAGTGGACGACCTCGCCTCTCACAGCAGGCTCACGGGATCGACGTCGACGTGGATGCTGCGGCGCAGCGCCGTCGCCTCGAACGGCGCGAGCGCCGACGCGACCGCCTCGACGAGACGGCGGCGACCCGCGGACCGGACGAGGATCTGCATGCGGTAGAGCCCACGAAGGCGCTCGATCGGCGCGGGCCCAGGCCCCAAGACGGTGAGCGGCCCATCGGCCGCCGCCGCTTCGAGCGCTTGCGCCACCTCGCCGGCGATCCGCCACGCCTGGCTCAGATCGCGGTGGCTCACCATGATCTGGACGAGGGCGGCGAGCGGCGGATAGCGCATCGCACGGCGGTAGCGCATCTCGGCGTCGTAGAAGGCGAGGTAGTCCTGGCTCGCCGCGTGCCGCAGCACCGGATGACCGGGATCGAACGCCTGCGCGATGACCTCGCCCGGCCGCTCGCCGCGCCCCGCGCGCCCCGCGACCTGCGTCAGGAGCTGGAAGGCGCGCTCGCCCGCGCGGAAGTCCGGGAGGCCGAGCGCGTGGTCGGCCGCGAGGATCCCGACGAGCGTGACGCGGGGGAAGTCATGCCCCTTCGCGATCATCTGGGTGCCGACGAGAACGTCGATCTCCCCCGCCTCGAAACGCCGGAGGATCTTCTCGTGCCCGCCTCGCCCGCGGACCGTGTCGCGATCCATGCGCGCGACCCGCGCCCCGGGCACCGCCGCCTTGATCTCGTCCTCGATCCGCTCGGTCCCCTCGCCCCACTCCCGGAGCGCATCGGAGCCGCACGCGGGACAGGCGTCGGGACGGGCGGACTCGCGGCCGCATCCGTGGCATCGCAAGCGGCGCGCGGACTTGTGCCAGGTGAGCGCCACGCTGCAGCGCGTGCACGTGATCCGCTGTCCGCACGCCGGGCAGAGGATCGCGGCGGACCACCCGCGGCGGTTCCTGAGCACGAGCGCCTGCTCGCCGCGCGCGAGGCACGCGCGCAGGGCCTCGGCGAGCGCGGGGGCGACCGGGAGCACGGCGCCGGCCCCGCGGAACGCCTCGCGCATGTCGACGAGGCGCACCTCGGGAAGTGGCCGCGCCTCGACCCGGCCGCCGAGCGCCAGGAGCGCGTAACGTCCCGTGCGCGCGTGATGGAACGACTCGAGCGACGGCGTCGCCGAGCCCAGCACGATCGCCGCGCGGGCGAGCCGCGCGCGCACGACGGCGACGTCCCGTCCGTTGTAGCGCGGAGCGTCCTCCTGCTTGTACGAAGGGTCGTGCTCCTCGTCGATCACGATGAGGCCGGGATCGGCGAGCGGCGCGAACACCGCCGAGCGCGCGCCGACGACGAACCGCTTCGTTCCCGCGCGCACCGCCTCCCATGCCTCGCGGCGCACGCGCGGCGGGAGCGCCGAGTGCAGCACCGCCACCTGCCCGGGAAAGCGCGCCTCGAGACGGGTGACGAGGAGCGGCGTGAGCCCGATCTCGGGGACGAGATAGAGGACGCCGCGTCCCTCCGCGAGCGCGGCCTCGGCGGCGCGGAGGTAGACCTCGGTCTTCCCCGAGCCGGTGGCGCCCCAGAGGAGGAACGGCGCGAACGCCCGCGCGACGATGGCGGGAACGAGCACGTCGAGCGCCGCGCGCTGCGCCGCGGTCGGGTCGTGCGCCGGCACCTCGCCCGCCGCGATGGGCACGGGGTCCGCGGCGATGCCGCGCTTCGTCCGGGGCGGCTCGGGGGGCAGCGCCGCCTCGATCGCCTCGCCCCACGAGCAGAGGTAGTAGTCGGCGACGAACTTCGTGAGCGCGAGGAGATCGGGCGGCAGCGCGGGGGCCTCCGCCGGGACGTCGGCGACGTCCTTGACGTCGATCCCTTCCGCGACGGCGGCGCCGGGCCACGCCACGACCGTGCCGAGAACGCTGCGGCGCCCGAGCGGCACGCGCACGCGGACGCCGACGGCGACGCGATCGCGGAGGGCTTCGGGAACGCGGTAGGTGAAGAGTCGCCGGAGCGGTACGGGGACCGCCACCTCGGCGAGCGTCACGGGTCCTCGTCGATCCGGGCGCGTGCCGCCTTCAGGTCCTCGAAGACGAGACGGCGGTTCTCCACCGTGTACGCGCGAAGCAGGTAGGCGGGATGGAAGGTGGGCATGACGGGAATGCCGCGGAACGATCCCCACGTCCCGCGCAGCGCCGTGATCCCCGACTTCGTCCCGAGCAGGGTCTTCGTCGCCGGCGAGCCGAGCGTGACGATGACCTTCGGCGCGATCGCCTCGATCTGACGGAAGAGGAACGGTGAGCAGGTCGCGACCTCGTCGGGCTCGGGATCGCGGTTCCCCGGCGGCCGGCACTTGACGACGTTCGCGATGTAGACCTCTTCGCGGGTGAGCCCGATCGCGCGGATCATCTCGTTCAGCTTCTGACCCGCGCGGCCGACGAACGGCTCGCCCCGAGCGTCCTCGTCGGCGCCGGGCCCCTCGCCGACGATCATGAGCTTCGCCCGCGGGTTGCCGACGCCGAAGACGATGTTCGTCCGCGTCTCGCACAGCTTGCAGCGCCGGCAATCGCCGAGATCCTGGCGGACCTCCGCCAGCGGGTCGGCGACCGGAACGGGCGGCTCCTTCCCGAACGACAGCTCACGAACGCCGATGTCGCCGAGGTAGCCGACCCACGAGGCGAGCGCCTTGCGGATCTCGCCCGTGTCGCTCATCGGAGCACGCGATCCAGGATCGCCTCGGCGATCTCGGCCTTGCCGGCCTCGGCGACGTCGAGACGGCCCCCGTCCTTGCCCAAGATCGTCACCGCGTTCCGATCGGAGCCGATGCCGATCCCCGTGGCGGAGACGTCGTTCGCGACGATGAAGTCGGCGTTCTTCGCGGCGAGCTTCTGCGCCGCATGCTCGGCGACGGCGTCGGTCTCGGCGGCGAAGCCGACGAGGATCTCTTCCCCCTTCGCGCGCCCCAGCTCGGCCAGGATGTCCGGCCCCTCGTCGAGGACGAGCGTGAGGGCACCGCCGGTCTTCTTGATCTTCTGCGCCTGCGGGACCGGCGCGTAGTCGGAGACGGCGGCGACCATGAAGATCGCGAAGCTCCCGGGCCGCTCGGCGAGGACGGCGTCGCGCATCTCGCGTGCGGTCGAGACGGGAACGAGCCTCGCGCCGAACGGCGCGGGCAGGTCGACGGGACCGGAGACGAGGACGACTTCCGCCCCTCGCCGCGCCGCCGCGGCGGCGAGCGCGTACCCCATCTTTCCCGATGAGCCGTTCGAGAGGTAGCGCACCGGATCGAGCGGCTCGCGGGTCGGACCCGCGGTGACGACGATCTTCCGGCCCGCGAGCTCCGAACCGCGACGGGCCGCGGCGAGCGTCGCGGCGACGATCCGCGCCGGCTCGGCCAGACGCCCGACGCCCGTCTCGCGCTCGGCGAGCCATCCCTCCTCGGGCGGGACGATCACCGTCGCACGCCGCTTGAGCGCGATGACCGCATCCTGCGTCGCCGGATGGAGCCACATCCGCGTGTTCATGGCGGGCGCGACGACGACCGGCGCCGTGACGGCGAGATAGAAGGTCGAGAGCAGGTCGTCGGCGATGCCGTGTGCGAGCTTGCCGAGGACGTTCGCGGTCGCCGGGGCGACGACGAACGCGTCGAGGTCGCGCGCGAGGTCGACGTGATGGATCGTCGCGTCCGACGAGGCGTCGAAGGTGTCGGTCCACACCTTCCGCCCCGAGAGCGCCTGCAAGGTCAGGGGCGTGATGAAGCGCTCGGCGTTCCGGGTCATGAGAACCTGGACGGAAGCGCCCGCTTCGGTGAGGCCGCGGACGACCTCGCACGCCTTGTAGGCTGCGATCCCGCCCGTGACTCCGAGCGCGATCTTCACGGTGCTAGCCTTCGGACTCGGCCGGCGTCTCCGGCTGCGCGGGCTCGCTTCCGTCCCACGCCTCGACCACACCGGCGGCGACCTCTTCCTGGGCCATCACGGTCGGCTTGTGCGAGACGGTCTCGACGCGCGGCAGGGCTCCCTGCTGGAGCTGCTCGGCGCGTAGCGCCGCCAGCATGACGAACCGGTACTTGCTGCCGAACGACTCCGGAATCTTGAACATGAACGCTCCTGTCACGAAGGAAAGGTCGCCAGGACCGACTTCACACGCTCGCGCCGCCGCGCGCACCTCGCCCGCTCCGCCCTGACGATGGAGACCAGCTCCCCCGTCGCCTCCTCCAGATCGGCATTGAGGACGACGTAGTCGAAGTGATCGTACTCCATCGCCTCGCGTCTCGCCTCGTGGAGGCGAAGGGCCAGCTCCTTCGGGTCCTCGCTCCCGCGGTGCCGGAGACGGTCTTCCAGGGTGGTGAAATCCGGCGGAAGGACGAAGATCGAGACCGCCGGAAGCCCGGAATCGCGGACCTGGGCGGCTCCTTGCACGTCGATGTCGAGGAGCAGGTCGAGGCCCTTGCCGAGCGCCTCCTCGGTGGCCCGGCGCCCGGTCCCGTACTTCCGTCCGAAGACCGGGGCCCACTCGAGAAGCTCTCCGGCCGCGACCATCGCCTCGAACCGCGGCTCGTCGACGAAGTGATAGTCGCGTCCGCTCTCCTCCCCCGCGCGGCGAGGCCGCGTGGTGTAGGAGATCGAGAAGGCGAGCCCGGGGACCGACTCGAGCAGGCGCCGCGCGAGCGTGCTCTTCCCGGTTCCCGACGGGGCGGAGATGACGAAGAGGGTGCCGCTCATTCGATGTTCTGGATCTGCTCGCGGAACTTCTCGCACTCCGATTTCAGCTCGAGCGCCAGGCGGCTGATGGCGAGGTCGCCCGACTTGCTCGCGATCGTGTTCGTCTCGCGGTTGATCTCCTGGAGGAGAAAGTCGAGGCGCTTGCCGACCGGCTCGTCGCCGCCGGCGAGGAGCGCACGCGCCTGGGCGAGATGACCGGTGAGACGGACCAGCTCCTCCGTGACGTCGGCCCGGTCGGCGAGGAACGCCGCCTCTTGCGCGACGCGAGCGGGGTCGAGCGGCACCTGCGCCACGAGCGGAGCGACGCGCTCGAGGATGCGCTTGTGCACGGCGGCGGGAAAGACTTCCGCCTTCGCGCGCACCGCGCCGACGTGCGCCTCCATGCGATCGACGCGGGCGCGCAGGTCCGCGGCGAGCGACTCGCCTTCGCGCACCCGCTCGCGGTCGAGGGCGGCGAGCGCGCCGTCGAGCGCGCGCTCGATCGCGGCGCGGGAGGCGTCGTCGATCTCGCGCGGGCGCCCCGCCGGCACGAGAATGCCCGGCACGCGAAGGAGCGTGGCGAGGTCCCACTCGCCGCGGACCCCGTAGCCGTCCCTGAGCTCCGCGGCCGCCGCGAGCGCCGCCTCGACGACCGCCTTGTCGAGGACGACCGGTGCCCCGACGGCGCCGGCCCGGTCGAAGCGGAGGTCGAGCTCGAGCCGTCCGCGCTTCACGGTGGCGAGCACCCGTCGCCGGAGCTCGGGCTCGAACGGCAGCAGCTCGTCCGGAAGCCGGAGCTTGAGGTCCGCGAACCGGTTGTTCACCGTGCGAAGCTCGATCGTGACCTTGAGGCCGCCCATCTCCGCGGTCCCCAGGCCGTATCCGGTCATCGAGCGGATCATCGGGGGGCGGATTGGACCATAGCCGCTTCCGCCTCCGCAAGGACCGCCTCCGCGGCGCGCGCGAACGCTCCGTCGCCGTGGAGCGCTTCCTCGAGGCCGGCCAGGCCGCGCCGCAGGGCGGAAGAAGCGGCGGGATCGTCGAGGAGCCGGGCGACCTCCCGGGCGATCGCGTCGGGGGTGCAGTCTCCCTGGACCAGCTCCGTGACGAGGCGTCGCCCCGCGACCAGGTTGGGCAGCGCGATGTGGTCGACCCGGACGAGGCTGCGCGCGATCGCGTAGGTGAGCGGCTGCATGCGATAGAAGGCGACGAACGGGAGCCCCGCGAGCGCCGCGTCGAGGGTCGCGGTGCCCGAGGCGACGGCACCGGCGTCCGCGACCTCGAGGATCCCCGGATAAGCGCCCGCTGCGATCGTGACACGAGGCCCCTCCGTCCCGGCGATCCCCTCGAGGAACCCGTCGGGCAACGTGCTCGCGCGGGGAACGACGAACTGTGCGTCGGGGTGGCCGGTCGCGATACGGCGTGCCGCCGCGAGGAGGATCGGGAACAGCCGGGCCACCTCGCCGCGCCGGCTGCCCGGGAGGAGCGCTACGACCGGCCGCGACGGGTCGAGCCCGAGGCGCGGGAGGAGATCGGCTCTCGAGGCGCGGTCGCGGGACGCCGCCGCGGGGTGGCCGACGAACGTCGCCGGCACCCCGGCGGCGTCGTAGAACCCGCGCTCGAACGGGAAAAGAACGAGCACGCGCCGCACGAGGCGCTTGATGAGCTCGACGCGCCGGCGACGCCAGGCCCAGACCTGCGGGCTCACGTAGTAGACGATCGGAACGCGCGCGTCGTGCGCGCGCGCCGCGAGGCGCAGGTTGAAATCGGGGAAATCGATCGGCACGAGGAGATCCGCGCCTTCGCGGCAGACCGACGTGAGATGCGTCATGGCCCGCCGGATCGTCGGAAGGTGGCGGACCACCTCCGTGAAGCCGACGACCGCGACGTCGCGGGCATGCTCGACGAGCGTCACGCCAGCGGCCTCCATCTCGTCCCCTCCCATGCCGATCAGCTCGACGTCGGGCCGGAGCGCGCGGAGCGCCCTGGCGAGGCCCGCGCCGAGGCGATCCCCCGACGCCTCGCCCGCGGAGAGCACGATGCGCAGGCGCCGGCTCACGCGGGGACCACCTCGGGGCGGGGCTCCTCGCGCGGCTCGCCGATCGCGTCGTCGGCGGCGTCGGTGATTCGGTCGAGCTCGGCCTCGAGCGCCAGGCGCTTCCGCTCCTGCTCGGCCTCGTCCGCGTCGCGAGGGACGACGATCGGCGTCCCGTAAATGAAGAGCCCGCGCGAGAAGAGCTTCGGCATCATCGTGCGGTCCCACGAGCGCAAGCGGCGGACGGGGGTCGCCGAGAACGTCACGGGGATGATCGGAAGGCCGGTGAAGCGCGCGACCGCGACGACCCCCGGCTGCACGCGGCGGCGCGGGCCCTTCGGGCCGTCGGGGGTCATGCCCACGTCGCAGCCGTCCTCGACCTTGCGGAGGATCTGGCGCATGCCGCTCATGCCTCCCCGCGTCGACGATCCGCGCGCCTGCTCGATGCCGAACTTCCGCAGGATCCGGACGAGCGCCTCGGCGTCGCGGTGGAGGCTGGAGAGCACGACGATGCGCGGGCCCGGATAGCTGTACGGCATGAGCAGGAAGCGCGAGTGCCAGAAGCAGAGGATGTACTTCCCCGGGTCGCGCCTCGCCGCGGCGAGCGCCTCCGCCCCGCGGACCTCGATCTTCATCGTGGCGTGGAGGAGGCGGATGTAGGCGTACGCGATCGTCGGAGCCACGCGGAGGAGGAGCCAGCTGGCGGCCGGATTCATCGGTGCGCGGAGTGTAGCAAGTCCTATATTCTCTCCCGCCGGTGCCCCCTTGAACCCCTTCATCTCCATCGTCGTCCCGATCCGGAACGAAGAGGCCACGATCGAGCGCCTCACCCGCTCGCTGCTCGACCAGGACTATCCGCACGACCGGTACGAGATCCTGATGTGCGACGGCGGCTCGACCGACCGGACGCGCGCGATCTTGAGCGCGATCGATCCCACGGGGCGCATCCGGATCCTGGAGAACCCCGGACGCACGGCACCCGCCGCCCTGAACGTCGCGATCGGAGCGTCTCGCGGGGAGATCGTGACGCGCGTCGACGGTCATTCCTACGTCGCCCCGGACTACCTGACCCGCATCGTCGCGGTCATGGAAGAGACCGGTGAATCGGTCGTCGGCGGCCCCGTGCGGATGCTCGCCGACACGCCGTTCCGCCGCGCCCTCGTCGAGGCGCTCTACGCGAAGATCGCCGTGGGCGCGGTCCCCTACCGTACGCTCGCCGCGCGCACGCACGTCGAGTCGCTCCAGACCGGCTCGTTCAAGCGCGCGGTCCTCGATCGCGTCGGTCCGTTCGACGAGTCGCTCGCCGTCGTCGAGGACCTCGACATGAACACGCGCATCCGCAAGGCGGGGTTCACGCTGCTCCTCGATCCTTCGATCCGCTTCTGGTACCTGCCGCGCCCGAGCCTCGGCGCGCTCTGGCGGCAGATCACGACCGTCGGGCTCGTCAAGGCGCGCATCTTGCGAAAGCATCCCGACATCTTCAAGTGGAAGTACGTGCTGCCGTCGGTGTTCGTCGTCGCGGCGATCGTGTTCGCGGGAGCGCTCGCCGGGTCCCGTGCCGCCCGCCTCGCCGGAGCGTCCTTCTTCGCCTCGTACGCCGCGGTCATCGTCGCGTTCGCGCTGTCGAAGATCCCCCGCGCGGGGGCGCAGGCCTGGCGCCTCCTCTTCATCCTCCCGACGCTCCACTTCGGCTATGGGATCGGCTTCCTGTCCGGCGCGACGGAGAAGCTCCTCGGCCGGACGGTGAAGCCGCCGGGCGCGCCGTGAGCGACCGCCGCGAGGCGCTCGCCCTCCTCGCGGTGTTGCGCGAGCGGTGGGACGAGGTCGATCCCGCGTTGCGACCGGCGGTCTTCGTGGCGCTCGCACGCGAGGCCGACGTCGCGCCGGCGGTGCACGCGCTGCTCGTTTCGGCTTCGCGTCTGGGCGATGCCGCCGCGCAGCTCGCTCCGATCCGCGCGAAGACCCGCGTCGACAACCTGCTGCTGCTCGCGCGCCTCGAGCAGGCCTTGGACCTTCTCGCGGCGCGCGGTATCCGGCCGATCGCGCTCAAGGGCGTCGACGTCCTCCCGCGCCTCTACGCCTCGTTCGACGAGCGCACGCTCGACGACATCGATCTCCTCGTGCGCCGTGACGAGCGCGACGCCGCGTTCGCGGCGCTGACCGATGCCGGTTGGGCACTGCCGCCCGAACCGGAGCGCACGCACTGGCTGAAGAGCAGCTTCGAGATGCCGCTCACCGCACCCGGCCCGGTCGGCGTGGCGCTCGAGATCCACTGGAGCCTCGGCCAGGACGTGCGCTACCGGATCGACGACGAGGGGTTGTTCGCGCGTGCGATCGCGCACGAGATCGACGGCCGCAAGGTACTTCGGCTGGACGAGCACGACGCGGTCGCGCATCTGCTCCTCCATCACGTGCAGCATTACTTCGACCGGCGCCTCAAGTGGGTGATCGAGCTCGGGCGTCGCGCGGCGACGCCGGGATTCTCATGGACGACCGTCGCCGAGCGGCTCCGCGCATGGGGCGGGCTCGGCGGCGCGGGGCTCGCGCTCGCCCACGTGCGGAAGCTCTTCCCGGACCTTCTGCCGGAGGCGGCCTTCGTCGCGGTTCCTGCCGACGCGTGGCGTCTCGCGCTCACGCTGCCGCTGCGCTCCGGACACCCCTTGGACTTCTACCGCGGCACGAGGCGCCGCAACGTGCAGCTCCTCATCGCGGCGGCGTGCCTGGAGAGGCCGCGCGATCTTCCGGGCTACCTGCGGCACCGCGCCGTGAGGAATCGTTAGCGCTCGACCGGCGAGCGCTCGGCCTCGATGTGACCAGCCCATCCGAAGTGGGGCCGGAAGCGGAAGAGGCTCTCCGGGTCCAGGTCGGCGAGCGCGCGGCTCCACGCCGCTTCGTCCGAGACGACGCGAATCGCCTCGACGGGCACGTCGGTGATCGCGAGGCCGCGGGCGCCGAACGCCTCGCGCACGATCGGGATCTTCGCCGGATCGAACCCCATGAAGACGGCGCAGGCCGCATCGACGACGGCGGGATCGGCGCCGAACAGCACGACGCCGGCCTCGACCGGATCCGGATTCATCGGCCCACGACCGTCGCCGGCGACGATGCCGTCGACCAGCGTGAGATAGCGCTTGCTGCGCTCCCCGGCGAGCGTCCCGTCGGGACGGCCGTAGAGCAGCGCCTTGTTGAGATCGAGGCACATCCGCCACGTCGTGTCGTTGCCGAACCAGTTGCCGCTCCTGACGACGGACTCCGTGTCGCCGAAAGCGACCTTCCCTGCGCTCTTCACGCGGGAGAAGACGCGCGGGCCCACGACGGGAACCGCGAGCGCCGTCTTGCGCATGAGGCTCACACCTCGGCGCTCGAGCCGCCGGCGCCAGGTCAGGTGCGGCACCTCGTCGCCGCCCTCCCCCGGCGCGCCGAGCGTGTGGTGGGGCAGCCAGTTCTTGTCGCCGTTGATCCCGACGAGATTCTTGAGCGAGCAGGTGATCCCGGCCTTCTTGTGCGTCTTCAGCTTCGGAAGGTTGATGAAGACGTCGGCTTGGATCGCGCTGCCGCTGATCAGGTACTCGTGACGCCGCCCGGAGTGGTGCGCGTTGACCTCGGAGGTCACGTAGTCGGCGCCGTAGTACCGGCCTTCGCCGCGGTGGCCGAAGAACTCGCTTCGCTCGCCGAGATCGAAGGCGACGTAGCCGCGCGGATCGCCCGCAAGAGGCCGGCGCGCGAGGACGACGCCGTCCCGGTGCGTCCACTCCTCACGGCGCAGATCGACGAGCTCGAACGGCACGCCGCGGCGCGCGAAATGCTCGACGAGCGCCGGAAGATCGAGCACCTCGACGATCTTGGTCCACGACGAATCGGTCTGCGGCGCGTCGGCGAGCCAGATGCGTCCGCGGCCCTGGAGAGCGATCGCGACGTAGTCGGCGACGGCGCGGATCACGCTGCCGTGCGTGAGGACGTACCGCCAGCCTTCCGGATCGCGCGGGTGGCTCTCCTTGACGAGGTTCGGCTTCAGGAGGACCGTGTCGCCGGGACGAACGTAACCGCCGAGCGGATTCCACGATGGGGTGCCGAACCGCGCGGTGTCGAGGCCGGCGGTCGCGAAGACTCTCCGCACCGCCTCGTACGCGGCGTTTCCCTCGGGATCGACTTCCGGGCTCGTGGCCTCGGGATAGCGCTCGCCCGGGTGGAACGGAGCGGTTCGCGGGTACGCCGCGCGAAGCGCGCGGCAGACGGTCACATGGGAGGATTCCATCGGTCTCTCCTCGCTATTATAGGCGGCGCCCGATCGAGGAGCCCGTTGAGCCGTCCCGCGACACCTCCCAGCCTCGCGCCGCACGTCTCTCTCAAGGAGCGGCTTTACCCGCATCTCCCGCGCGGCCTTCAATCGATGGCTTTGGGCCTCGAAGGTTGGCTCCAGCGCCGCGAGCGCTACGGCGGCGATTTCGCGCGGCGCCTGGCCGCTTACGAACAGGCCGACCGCCTCTCCCCAGATGAGATCCACGACCTCCGCCGCCGGAAGCTGCGCACGATCGCGACCCACGCTGCGCGAGAGATCCCGTTCTGGGGCTCGCGGTTCCGAGAAGCCGGTCTCGACCCGGAGCGCATCGAGGGCCCCGACGATCTCGCCGCGCTGCCCGTGCTCACCAAGGCCGAGATCCTCGCGGCGGGGCCGGCGCTCATCGCCAGTGGTAGCGACAGGAAGACGCTCCGCAAGGTGCACACGAGCGGGACGACCGGCGCCGGGCTCGTCTTCTTCACGACGGTCGACGCGATCCGTGACCAGTGGGCGGTCTGGTGGCGTTACCGGCGGCGGCACGCGCTCGATCTCACGACCTGGGCGGCGACCTTCGCGGGACGATCGATCGTGCCCGGCGGCAAGGACGACCCGAGGCCGTGGCGCACGAACCGGCCCGGGCGCCAGGTCCTCTTCAGCCAGTACCACCTCCGCGCGGACAACGCGCATCTCTACGCTCGCGCGATCGCCGAGCGGGGCCTCCCCTGGCTCCACGGCTATCCGTCGTTCGTCGCCTACTTCGCACAGCTCCTCGCCGCCGGCGGAATCGAAGCGCCCCGGCCTTCCGTCATCACGCTTGGCGCGGAAAACGTCTTCGGCACGCAGGCGCGGCTCATCGAGGAGGTGTTCGGCGTTCGTCCCAAGCAGCACTACGGGCTGGCGGAGATGGTGGCGAACGCCTCGGAGTGCGCCCTGGGGCGACTCCACGTCGACGAAGACTTTGCGGCGGTCGAGCTCGCGCCGGCCGGCGACGGCATGGTCCGCATCCTCGGAACCTCGCTCGGCAACTTCGCCATGCCCTTCTTCCGTTACGACACGGGCGATCTCGCCCGGCCGCTCGGCACCCCCTGTGGGTGTGGTCTGCCGGGGCGCGTGCTCGAGGCGATCGACGGCCGGAGCGAGGACCTGCTCGAGCTGGCCGACGGGACGCGCGTCGGCCGTCTCGACCATCTCTTCAAGGACGCGGTGCGCGTCGCGGAAGCACAGATCCGCCAGTCCGGCCCAGGCCGGTGCACGATCGCCGTCGTCCCGCGTCCCGGGTTCACCTCGGCCGATCGCGACGCGCTGCTCCAGGAATGCCGCGCGCGCTTCGGCGACCGGCTCGAGGTCGGCTTCGAGCTGGTGGAGGCGATCCCGAGAACGGCGCGCGGAAAGCTACGCCTGGTCGTTCGCGACGAAGCCCTGCGCTAGAATCCATGCCCGATGAAGAAGCGCGCTCTCGTCACCGGAGGTGCAGGGTTCCTCGGGTCGCACCTGTGCGACCGGCTGCTCGCCGAGGGATACCGCGTGGTCGCGATGGACAATCTCGTCACGGGGTCCACCGACAACATCGCGCACCTCGCCGGCCACCCGGACTTCAGGTTCGTCCACCACGACGTGACGAACTACATCTTCCTCGACGGCCCACTCCATGCGGTGCTCCATTTCGCAAGCCCGGCGAGCCCCCGCGACTACCACGAGCTGCCGATCCAGACGCTCAAGGTGGGGTCCCTCGGCACCCACAACGCCCTCGGGCTCGCGAAGGCCAAGGACGCGCGGTTCCTACTCGCCTCGACGTCGGAGGTCTACGGCGACCCGCTCGTCCACCCCCAGCCCGAGTCGTACTGGGGCAACGTCAATCCGGTCGGCCCTCGCGGCGTGTACGACGAGGCGAAGCGTTTCGCCGAGGCGATGACGATGGCCTACCATCGGGTCCACGGCGTCAAAACGTCGATCGTCCGGATCTTCAACACGTTCGGCCCGCGCATGCGCCTCGAGGACGGCCGCGCCATCCCGAACTTCCTGCTCCAGGCACTCCATGGACGGCCGCTCACCGTCTACGGCGACGGCTCCCAGACGCGCTCCTTCTGCTACGTCGACGATCTCGTCGACGGCATCGTGCGCCTCCTCCACTCGAACCTCACGGACCCGGTGAACATCGGCAATCCGGAGGAGTGGACCGTGCTGCGCATGGCGGAGGAGATCAAGGCGCTCGCCGGGGTCGCGGCGCCGATCGTCCACGAGGCCCTCCCCGTCGACGATCCCAAGGTGCGCCAGCCCGACATCACGCGCGCGAGATCGAAGCTCGGTTGGGAGCCGAAGACCTCGATCACGGACGGCCTTGCGGCGACGTTCGCCGACTTCAAGAAGCGCGTCCGGGCCGTTACGGCCTGACCGTCAGAGAGCGATCTTCCGGTCGCCCGGCTCGGCGCTCCGCGAGCGGCGCGAGCGCTTCTGCGACTTCTCGTCGTCCCTGATGTAGTCGTAGCCCAGCGCGTAGTAACCCTTGTTCGCCGCCTTGTCGAGATCGACCGCGTTCAAGACCGCGCCGATGACGTTGGCGCGGACGTCGCGCAGCTGCTTGATCGAGCGGCGGATCAGATCGCGGTCGCTCTCGTTGTGCCGGATGACGAAGGCGACCATCTCGGCGAGCGAGGCGAGGACGATCGTGTCGGTCAAGTTCGCGATCGGCGGGCTGTCGATGACGACCCAATCGAAGTCGGCGCGCAGCGCTTGGATGAGGCTCCGGAACTTCTGGCTCCCGATGAGGTCGGGAGGGCTCGGGGGGATGGCGCCGCAGGGGAGGAGCTGCAAGGTCGCGAGGTCGGTCGCCACGAGGTACGGCCGGTAGTCGTCGTCTTTGCTCTCGAAGATGTAGTTCGAAATGCCCGGCTCGCGAGCGACGTTCATGTGCACGTGCTGCGTGGGGCGCCTCAGGTCGCAATCGAGCAAGACGACCCGGTCGCCCGTGGTCGCGAGCGTGCGCGCGAGCGCCGCCGTCGTCGAGGACTTGCCTTCCTGCGGGCCCGCGCTCGTGAGCAGGACGACCCTCTTCTCCCGATTGTGGCTCGAGAAGAGGACGCTGGTGCGCAGGCTCTGGTACGCCTCGCGGGCGAAGTGGGAGATCTCGCCGCGCACGCGGGGCACGATCGCGAGCACACCGATCCCAAGGTAGTGCTCGATGTCGTCGGGGGTGCGGATCGTGTTGTCGAGGTAATTCAGAAAGAGGACCAGCACGACGCCGATCATGAGGCCGAGGGCACCTCCGATGACGAGCGCCGTGAGCTTCTGCGGCTCGATCGGGTACCTCGGCTCGATGGCCTTGTCGAGAATCGCGACGTTGTTGTTGAGCGCGATGAGCTGCGCCCCCATTGAGATCCGTTCCATCGTTTCGTGGACCAGGTCGTAGACCTTTCGCTTGCTCTCGGCGTCATTCTTCGCGAGATCGTAGCTCGAGGTCGCCTGCTGGACGCGGAATGATTCTTCCTGGGTCTGGCGAATTTGTTTTTCGAGGTAGGTCTTATTGCTCGCGGCGAGGTCGTACTGCGTCTGGAGCTTCTCGGCGATGACCTGGATCTGTGCGTCGAGCCGCTGGTTCAGTTTTTCAACATCCTTCGACTTCGCGACGTACTCGGGATGCTGTGGCTTCTTCTCGAGCGAGAGGCGCTGGAGCTCACGCTCCGCGACGAGCTTCTGCGAGGTGAGGTCGATGACGACCGGATCCTGACCGATGCGCGGGAGCGAGGTGTAGTCGCCGTGGGAGGCCCGGACGTCGGCGAGGCTCTTGAGCTCGGAGGAGAGCGACCCGATCTCGACGCTCACCTTGGTCAGCTCGTCGTTGTACGCCTGGAGGTTGTGCTTGAGGACGTCGGATTGGTTCTCGGGCACGTAGAGATCGCGCGACGCGGCGAGCTGCAGGCGCTCGACATCGGCCTGTCCGATGCTCGCGCGGGACGTCACGAGGCCGCGGTTGATCTCGTCGAGGATCGCCTGGAAGCTCGAGACGGCCTGATCGACGTTGCGGCGGACGTAGACGTCGGCCAGCGTATTCACCCATTCCGCGACCTCTTTGGGGTCCGGGCCGGTCATGCTGACGGCGACGAGCCGTGTCTCGATGCGCGGCTTGATCTCGATTCGGCGCTGGAACGCCCCGATCGGATCGGCGGCCTTCGCGAACAGCGGGTGCTTCTCCAGGTGCAAGCGGCGAAACGTCTTCTCGGCGACGTCGCGGCTCTTGATCACCTCGATCTGCGTATTGAAGTATTTCTCTTCGGCGATCCAGTTGCCGCCCTCCGCGCCGACGTACTGCTCCTGGCCGGGGAGGATGCGCTTCGCCTCGGGCTTGATCTCGACGACCGCCGTGGCCTGATAGACCGGGGTCGCAAGAAGCACGCGCATGAGGGTGACGCCGATGACGACGGCGAGCACCGACAGGATCGTGTACCGCCCCTGCGAGATCGTCTTCCAGTAGTCGCGGAGGTGGAGGCTGCCTTCCGCCGTGCGCCGATCGCCGATCGTGTCCAACTCGTACTCCCGTTCCCGTGCCGACGTCCGCCCGAATATACGGAACGCGCGCGGGTTTTGACAACTCGCCTAGAGGATCCGCCGCTTGACCAGGATGTAATCTCCGGCCTCGAGCTTGGGATCCTCGGCCTTTCGGCCTTCGACCTTGTTGAGATTCACCTCGATTTCACGTTTCTGTCCGCCGGTCGAGCGGAGGATCCGGACATCCTTCTTGCTCGCCCAGTCGGTCAGCCCCTCGGCCACGGCGAGCGCCTCGAGCAGCGTCACGCCGCCCGTGAGGGGGAAGCGTCCTTGGTGGCGCACCTCGCCCTGCACGTAGAAATACTTCGGCTCCTCCACCGAGATGACGTCGCCGTCCTTCAGCGCCGCGGTCCGGTCCGCTTCGTTCGTCGACGACTCGTAGGAGGCGAACGGCTGCGCCTCGCCACGGTGCGACAGCGTGAACCGCTGACCGGGCAGGAGCGTCACGCCGGCCTCGCTGAGGATGTCGTTCAGCGTCATCGCGGGGCGGAGCGCGACGCGGGAGGCGCGCGGCACGGAGCCGGTCACGTAGACGTACTGGCTCTGATACGTCTTCACCATCACCGACACCTGCGGATCGACGAGGAAATCGGAAAGCTTCTCGCGCACCTTGTCCGCGAGCTGGTTCTCGTCGAGGCCGGACGCGGACAGCGCTCCCACGAGGGGCAGGGCGATCGTGCCGTCGGGGCTCACCGAGTAGTCGCCCGAGATGTCCGCGTTCTTGTAGACCAGGATATTCACGAGATCGGCCGGCCCGATCTTGTACCCGGCTTGAGCCGCGGGATCCGCGTCGGCCGGCGCCAAGCGTACGTCGAGCCGATCACCCTGCGACTTGACTCCCACGACCCGCGCCGCCGCGGTCCCGAGATCGAATCGCGCGTGGCCGCCCGTGACCTGGAGGGCGGAGCCGAGGGAGGAGCCTTCGGCGGGCAACGCGTCGACGATGACGAACCGGTGCTCGCCGGCGATGGAGATCTCGAACGGTGGAATCGCCGGAGCGAATTGAAAAGAGACGATGCGGTCGCCGGTCGTCCCGTCGCGGGTCTCGGTCAACGAGGTGAGCACGGTCGCCGCCCACGTGGAGCCGGCGAGACAGAGGACGCATCCCCACGCGAGCCGTCGAATCCCGTTCCGCACCATCGGTCTCCCTTCCGCCGCTCTAGCGGCCCACCACCAGCGCGACCCCGTAGGTCAGAGCGGTGTAGTCCGCCCCAGGCAGCGTGCTCGACCGGACATCGTACCGCACGGTCGCGCGCCACTCGACCCAGACCCCTTGACGCACTCCCATCCACGCATAGGTCCACCAGCTGCGATCGAGGCGGTGCTCGGGATCCGTCGGATAGTCGTTGCGGTAGTAGGCGGTCGAACCGCCGAATCGCAGCAACGTCCCGCGCGGGGACTCCCCGCGCACGGTGATCTGATTGCTGACGAAGTAGTTGTTGTCCCCGAAAATCGACGGATAGGCGTCGCGGTCGAGGTCGACCGACCAATGTGGTCCGGAGACGCTCGTATTCTGGAGCGCGAAGCTCCCCACAATCCCACGAAAGTTCGACGGTGCCGTGCCCGTGTATTCCTGCCGGTCGGGGCCGACCTCGAACTGCAGGGTCGCATGACGGGCGAGCTCGAACCGCGCTCCCAGCCGTACCCCCTGCTCGACCTCCGTGCGATGGTCGGGAGTAAACAGAAGCGACGCCGGCCGGTCGAAGGTGACACGGCCGCCGACCGCGGAACCGACGATCCAGGTCCTCGGTCCGGTCCGCCACTCGACGTCGGGCGCCAGCCACCATCCCGACTCGTCGAAGTACGGCGCCAGGAGCGGCGGCTGGTACGTCGTGTCGAGAATGCGGCCGGTGAGACCGATCCTGTGCTGCTGCTCGCGCTGGTGCCCGACGTCGATCACGCCGAGGTTCGTGCGGTACTCCTGATTCCGGAACGGCACCTCCGCGCCGGGATCGCCCACCTGGACGTCAAGGATCCCCTGGCGGTAGTCGTCCCTCATCCGGACGTACGTGCCGTTGCTGAACTCGAGGTCGAGCGCCGCGAACGCCGCGTGGGTGTCGATCCACTTGGCCCGGTCGATGCTGTAGTTGCGCGTCGAGAGGTCGTAGCCGATCTGGGCGAGGCTGTGCGAGAAGCGCCACTCGAGGAGCATTCCCGGCGAGATCGACTTGATCCAGGTGCCGGCGGGGTTCAGCTCGTTCGAGAGAGAGAGAAGATTGTCGGTGTACTCGATCGCCGCCTGGAAGGACGGGTAGAGAACGACGGGACCGACAGCCCATGCCGGTCCGCCGTCCGTTCCCACGATGGTCTCGGCGTGAGCTGCCGAGGCCGCCAGCAGCGCGACCACCGTCAGGACGACCCAGCGCCGCATTGCGGCGCCTCCGGCGAGCGCGCTCATCGAAGGGATGGTCCGGGTGGGCGAGCCCGGCTCAGCGCCCCGGCTGCACGGGCGTGCCGGCAGCCGTCTCCGACCGGTCGGGGGTGCCCTGGCCCAGCAGCACGTCGCTCGGCCGGTCCTTCGCGTGCGACGCTCCGCCCGCATAGAACCGCCCGATCGATTTGATGAGGAAGACCGATCCGATCGAAACCGCCAGCACGATCCCGGCGACGGGAAGACTGTTCAGCGCGAGGGCGAGATAGCCCGACAGCGCGAACAGCGAGGCCACGAGGTACATCGCGAGGACCGCGGCCCGAGGGGAGATGCCGAGATCGAGCAGGTTGTGATGCAGATGCTCGCGGTCCGCTCGGGAGACCGAGCGCAGGATGGCGATCGGATTCCGCGTCGTGGGAAGCGCGCGACGCGTCCGCCGCGCGATCGTCGTCGCGACGTCGAGGATCGGCAAGCCGAGGATCAGGACGGGGACCAGGATCGCGACCGCCGTCGGGCCTTTCTGCGAGCCGCGGATCGAGATCACCGCGAGGACGTAGCCGAGAAACTGACTGCCGCCGTCGCCCATGAAGATTCTCGCCGGCGCGAAGTTGTGGCGCAGGAATCCGATGAGGGCGCCGGCCAGCGCGACCGCGGAGATCACGACGCCGAACTGTTCCAAGCGCACGGCGATCGATGCGACCGTCGCCGTCACGATGAGCGCGAGACCGCCCGCGAGGCCGTCGAGGCCGTCGATGAGATTGACCGCGTTCATGATGAGCAGGATCCACGCCCCCGTGATGAACGGGCTGAGCACGCCCAGATTGATGACGCCCCCGAACGGCGAGGTCACCGAGCGGATCGTGAATCCGGACATGACCGCGATGGTCGTCGCCGCCAACTGGAGCAGGAGCTTCGTGGAGGGCTTGAGCTGGAAGAGGTCGTCGAGGATGCCGGAGGCGAAGATCAGCGACATGCCGACCGCGAGCCATTTCCAGGAGAACTCGGTCGGATCGCCGAGGCTCGAGGCGCGTCCCGCGGCGAGCGTCGCGCATCCCGTCCCCGCCACGAACCCGAGAAAGATCCCGATTCCACCGAGCCGCGGCACCGCATGCTGGTGCGCACGTCGCCCGCCCGGCTGGTCCACCACGCCGAACTTGTTGGCGAATCGAATGACCGCCGGGAGGATCCCAGCGCTGACGAGGAAGCCCACGACCAGGCTGAGGGCGTACGGGAGCAAGGCGGTCCGATCTCCGTGTGAAGCCCTTAATATACGTCGTTTCACGCGGATCGCCGGAATCGCGCCGGGTCGCAAAAGGTAGCGAAATCAAGGACTTTCCGTCACGTTCGGCGGCCGTTATCCATCGACCGCTGCCGAAGATCGAGAAATCCGTAGCCCCCCGCCATGCGGACCGCGAGCTGGCGCGTCCCCTCACCCGGCTCCTGCAGCCAACGCCGGAGGAGAAACGGATCGTCACCCTGTCGATTGAACGCGCAGCGTCCCGAACATGCGCCGGCGAACCCCGACTCCGCGACGATCGCCCGCGACGCCGGATCGTAGCGTCCGTAAGGAAAGCAGAAGTAACGGGGAGCGACGCCGAGGACGTCCTCGAGGACCGAAGAGCATGTGCGAACCTCTTCCCGGAGCGCCGCCCCCGAGAGTGTCGAGACGTCGGGGTGCGAGTGCGTGTGATTGCCGACCTCGAACCCCATCGCCACCACTTCGCGCAGCTCGTCGCGAGTCATGAACGGCCGCCTGTCGAGGAACGCCGACGGCACGAACACGGTCGCCGGCCATCCACGGCGGTGCAAGAGCGGGAACGCGACGTCGAGGTTGTTGCTCCATCCGTCGTCGAACGTGAGTGCCACGGTCCGCGGCGGAAGCGTGGCCGCACCCGACACGTGCGCGACGACGTCGCCGAGGCCGACGACGCGGTAGTCGTGATCGTCGAGCCAGGACATCTGTCCGGCGAAGTCGTGCCACCACAGGTGGCCGCGATCGCGGGGGGTGCCGTGGTAGTTCAGGATCGCGACGCCGCGAGGCCCGCCGACGAGCGATCGCGCGGCCGCGACTCCGGAGGCGAGCAGAAACTTGATCTCGGCCTTCGCGCGCGAAGGAACCGGGGGTCCCCAGGGTCCCCACTCGTCGCTCCAGGCCCCCGTCATCATCGACCGCCTCGCGCCACGGCGGCTCGCGCCTTGGCCTTGAGATAACGAGCCCGCCTCAGAAGCCATCGCGACGACCGCGCGAGCGCCCGGGACCCCGCCCCGGCCCGGTGCGGATCCCAACGCAGGCGCCCGAAGAAGATCTCGAAGCGCCGCGCGCGGAGCAGGGCGACGAGCGAGGCTGCGTCACATGGCGCTTCCGGAAGCTCCAGGCCGACGCGACGGTAATCGCTCAGCCGATGCTGGTCGAGGCCGGCAGTCGCGAAGGCGGGTCGGGCGGAGCGCGACGCGGCGAGCGCCGTGAGAGCGCGCGGCGACGGACCCCACCGATCGGTCTTTCCGTTCCACACTTCGATGCCGTCGAAGCGGCTCAGCGTTCCGGCGGGGATCTTGTCGATCGCGTGGGCCCGCTCGGGATGGGCGAGGATCGACGCCCCGCCCCGCCGCGCAAGGCGCTCGAGCAGGTCGTCGAGCCGGGAGAGATCGAAGCGCGCGAGATCGTCGAAGTACTCATCGATGCCGACCGCGAGCACATGGACCGCGTTGTCCGAGCTCGCGTACTCCACGGCGGGGACCACGAGCAGATCCGGGCCGGAGAGGTCGGCCGTCTCCCTCCGGTACTCTGCGTGGGCCGCCGCGGTCAGCTCGTTCGAGTGCTCCGTCTGCACGACGAAGCGCAGCCCTTCGCGCCGGGCCAAGGCGGCGATCTCCGCGAGCGGTGTCGTCGAGTCGTAGGAATACGACGAGTGCACGTGCACGATGCCCCGGGCGCTCACACGGCCGCCTTGCGGAGGCCGGCGACGAGATTTGCGATCGGCTCGACGACGCCGGGCAGTGGATCTTCGGCGCTCTGGTGGTAGAAGCGCAGCCCTTCGCGGAAGCCGTCGACGAAGTCGCGCAGCGCGTCTCGAAACGTGGGGTACCCGCGCTCCCAGCCCGCGGGGGGACCCTGCCACGCGTGGAGAAGGTGGATCAGCTCCGCCGAGAGCTGCCGGGCCCCGATCGCGGGGACGGTCTTCGGCATCGAGGGGCGGCGCCCCTCGGTGAAATAGAGCACCTGATGCAGAGGGAACTCGACGCCGGCGTGCACCGCGAGCGGCAGCGAGCCCCAGAGGCGGGGGTTCACCTCGACGAGCCACTCCCGTCCCGTCGCTTCGTCGCGCCGGAACTCGACCATCGCGGCGCCCTCGAACCCCCAGGAGGCCAGGAGCGAACGGCAGCGCTCGACCATCGCGGGGGAAGGCGGCAGGCTGCGCGCGGCGCAGGCGGGCCCCCCGCGCGGGTCGGTCTCGCGGATCCGGTCGTGACCGAACCACAGCCGCGCCTCGCCGTCGCAGAGGAAGAGGTAGACGCCGCGCCCACGTCCTTCGACGTACGCCGACACGACCATCTCCTCCCCCCGACCGAGGCGCTCGTTCACGTCGCCGGCGGCATCGTCCATACGAAAGTGCACGCGGCTCGAAGGCTTGATCAGCCCGGAGCTGCCGCGCAGGAAGCTCGTTCGCGAGCGGACGACGCAGGGAACCCCCACGCGACCAGACGCCGCTTCCCAATCTCCGGGGCGCGCGATGAGCGCGGAGTCGGGCACGTCGAGACCGTGACGACGGCCGTGCTCCGCGACGATCCACTTGTCGGAGGCGAGGGTCAGCGCGGTCTCTGAGGCGGCGCAATAGGAGGCGACCGTTTCGATCTCCTCCCGGGTCTCGGCCAGCGCAAGCAGCGATTGATCCGTCACCGGAAGGAGAGCGTCGCATTCGTAACGGCGCAGCGCGTCGCCGACGGCGTCCGCGTAGGCGCGGGGCGAGCGGGCGGGGCTCGGCAGCGGAACCATCGCCGCGCAGTACCGGGATAGACCGGCGAGGGGCACGTCGCCCGGGCTTCGGCCGATGACGACCTCGTGCCCGTGCCGCCCGAGGCAACGCGTCGCGGCCACCGCCGCGGCGGCGCCCGCTTCCGGCACGAGCACTCTCATTCCGACAGCCGGGACAACCCGCAGCAGAGCGAGATCGGCGTCAACACCATGATGTAGAAGGCGAGCAGGAAGGCGCTCTCGCCGCGGACCTCGGCAAGGCCGGCCACGAACACGGCGGGAATGATGACGCGTGCGGCCGTGAGCTGGACCCCCGCGACGAGCCCCATGGAGGCGTACGCGGCGATCGCGCGGCAGGCGACCCCGAACGCCAACCCTCCGAACACCACTCCGATCAAGCCGAAGCTCGCGTAGAAATCCCCGACGAGAGTCGGCGCGATGCTGTGACCGGCGGCGGCCTGGAAGAGGTAGCCGTCCGTATAGCGCGTGAGGCTCTTACCCAATCCCACCGGCTTGTCCGGCCACACGGACCGGGGAATGAACCCGAGAACGGTGACGAGCATCGGGCGTCCGTGCTCGTAGGGCTGCTGCGCGGGGTAGATGTCGACGACGAGAGACGCCACCTCGAACGGCTCCGACACGCTCTTGAAGTACCCCATGTAGAAGGGCTCGCGCCCGACGACGCGCGCATCGGTCGCCTGGGCACCGACGAGCTCGGTGAGCGGCCGCGTTCTCACGGCGCCCCACACCGAGAAGAAGAGAACGAGGGCGGCCAGAATCAACGCCACGCGCAGCTTCGGAATCGCGCGCGTCCCACGGCGGAGGAGCCGCATCGCGAGGAGACCGAAGAAAAGATAGAAGAGCCATTTGCGCGCGCCCGAGAGGACTCCGAAAAACAGGATCTCGAACGCCAACACGCCCATGAGCGGTGCCCACGCCCACCGGTGCGTCGTCTCCCCCGCGATGACGCGCCACGCCATGAGGAGCGTGCCGGCGAAGAGCATGTGATACGCGAGCTGATAGATCGGCTGGCTGTCCCCCATGCCGTATCCCGTCCTCAGGAGCGCCATGAGACCGCCCTGCGAGAGCACGAACGCGACGCAGCCGGCGAGTCCCACGCCGGTCACGAGCGTCTCGATCCAGATCCACGGCATGCGCGGTCGCGTTCCCTCGAAGTCGGGAAGGAATCCGGCGATGACCTGGCCGAGGCGGAGCTGGTAGCCCGCGAAGAACGCCACCGTGAAGATGGCGAACAACCCGAGGATGAGGAGACCTCGCTCGGGCGACAGTTGCCTGAAGATGTGGAAATCGAGGACGAAGAGCGCGGGCGCTCCGATCACGAAGAATTGCGCCATGAACACGTAGACGATGACAAGCGGGTCGCACAGGAGCGGAAGGCGCGTTTCGGCGCGAAAGACGACGGCGAGCGCCATGAACACGATGATGCACAGATCCAAGAAGAGGAGCTGCCCGAGCGGGCTCGTGAGCAGACGCTGCATGACGAGCGTGACCGCCACGGCGAGCACGAGGAGAAGCGCCCGCGGGACACCCAGCGATGCGACGTCGAGATTCTTCACGACGCGCCCAGGGCACGCGCGGCGAGGCTGCGGACCTCGGCCACCGGCACGGAGCCCAAGAGCGCGAACAAGAGGAGGGCGGCGACCCAACCTGCGGCCGCCGCGACGGGGCCGGGACGAACGAGCTCGGCGTACGCCAGCGTCAGGAGCGCCACGATCCACGCCGCCGAGGCGCGGAACGGCACTCGGAACCCGAGCTTGCGCCGGATCACCTGCGCCATCGCCGCCTGCTGCACGTACGCCCCCACGGTCCCCGCAGCCGCGGCACCCAGGAGGCCCCAACGCGGGATCACGAGGCAGGCCAGAACCGTGCTCGCGGCGACGAAAACCATCGAAACCCAAAGATAGCCGCGAAAGGCACCGAAGGCGACCGCCATGCCTCCGCCGATGTAGACCACCGGGCCCGCCAGCGCCATCGGCGCGACGAAGCGGAGAACGCGCGCGTAATCGCCGAAATCGTGGCCGAAGATCCCCATCGCCGCCGGAGCGAAGAGGATCAGCGCATAGACGCACGGCGCGAGGAAGACGATGCACCCCCGCAGGGCCGCGGCCGCCTGTCGGAGCGCTTGCTCGCGCAGGCCGCTCGCCTCGAGCTTCGCCAAGCCGGGGGCCAAGACCGACGTGAGCATGACCGGGACGAGGGCGAGAAGGCTCACGAAGCGCAAAGCCGCGTGGAGCCGGCTGAGCGCCAGCACGTCGACCCAGACCAAGACGAGCGCCGGATAGAGCTGACCGAACGTGAACTCAACGATCGTGCCGACGTGCGTATAACCGACGACCGGCCAGAACCCGGCGGGAAGGGCGAAGCGCGCGCGCACCGTTCCGGAGAACTCGGCGGTCTCCTTCAACCACAACACGCTCACGAGCGCCGCCCCGAGATAGACGAGCGCGGTCGCGCGCCACATGTAGCCGGCGGGATCGTGGGTCAACGCGTCACGAAGCACCGTCGCCGCGAGAAGCGCCGCGATGAAGTACCCGACGATCACCAGCTTGAGCGCCGTCGCCGCACGCGGCCCTTTACCGACCGCGTAGAGAAAGTGCGTCGCGAAAGCGTTCACCAGCGCCATCGCGCACACGCCGTACGCGAGCGCCCAGGACGGCCCGCCGAACCGGGACAGCACAGCCTCGCGCGCCCCCGGGACGACGAGCGCGACCAGCGTGACGAGACTGAGGATGCCGAGGACGAGAGTGAAGTACGAGAGCAGGAACGACGGACGCTCATCCGAAGGCATGGCGGGAACCATGCGGCTGAACACGGGCGCCCCCCCGAGGATCACGAAGGTGTTGAACGCGGCGACGAAGATCTGGACCGCACCGTACCAGCCGAGGGCCTCCGCCGAGATCCGCCCGAGGATGAGATTCGTGGCGAGCGAGAGCGGGATCGTCAGCACGTTGACGAGGAGGACGAGCCGGATGTCGCGCACCGCCCGGGCCGGGGCGTCGGCGGCCGCCGAGCTCATGCGCGCTTGATGCCGACGACGGCGATGCTGAAGTACGGGTACGAGAGGAGCTTGGTGAGCGGCTCGTCGATCAGCGTGAGCACACGGAGCGGGAAGACGGCCGCCCATGCGAAGCGTGGATCGACACGCGAGAGAAGCCGCGTCAGATTCGTGAGCTGCTGCGAGATGATGCCGCTGTTCCAGCTCTCCTCCACGACGTCGATGCCGGCTCCGTCGAGCAGCGCGCGGATCTCGCCGTGGGAATAGCCCCAGCGCACGTGGCCGCCGTCCTCCACCGTCGAAAGAACGTCGCCGACCAGCGGTCGGTAGTCTTTGTTCGGGGTCGTGAGCAGAAGGCGCCCGCCGGGCTTCAGAAGCGCCGCGAGGTCCCGGACGAGCTTGCGGTCGTCCATGATGTGCTCGATGACCTCGGTGCAGAGGACTTCGTCGAACGTCCCCAACGCCGGGGCCAGGCTGTCCAGCCGGCGTAGGTCGGCGGTCTCGAACCGCACGTTCGTGAGGCCAAGCGTGCGGGCGCGCTCCGCGGCGATCGCGTTGTTGCGCTCGTCGAACGACAGCCCCAACGCGTCGTTGCCCCGTCGCGCGGCGGCCATCGTGAACGCGCCGCTGCCGCAACCGGCGTCCAGGACCTTGATCGGCCCAGGCTGCAGCCGCCGGCGACACCAGGTCCAGCGTGCGTAGACCTGAGGGTCCCCATGGAGGACCGTAGCGGGCCACCCGAGAACACGAACGAGAAGGTCGCTCATCGGCAGCCGATCATAGTACGTCGAACATCGCTAAAAGCACGGATGACGCCTTCGTAACGACCCCGCGCAGTTTCCGGCGTGCGCTATAGTCCCGCCGCGATGAGGCAGTTGATCCAGGACCCCAAGGCGGGGACCGTGCTCGTCGTCGACGTCCCGCCTCCGGCGATTCGACCCGGCACGCTTCTGGTCCGGACGGAGGCGTCGGTGATCTCTCCGGGGACCGAGCGGAACGCCGTCGCCGCGGTCCGCGACTCCTACATCCGCACCGCTCGCGCCCGGCCGGATCTCGTCCGTCGCGTGCTCGATTCCGTCCGCCGCGACGGTCTCCTCGCCGCGTACCGCAAGGTGCAGGCGAAGCTCTCGGAGCCGCAGGCTCTCGGCTATGCGTGCGCGGGGAAAGTCGTCGCGATCGGCGAAGGCGCGGGCGACCACTTCCGGATCGGCGATCGCGTGGCGTGCGCGGGCGTCGGACACGCCAGCCATGCGGAGATGGTCTGCGTCCCCGTCAATCTCGCCGCACGCATCCCCGACGGGGTCCCGCTCGCGGACGCCGCCTTCGCGACGCTGGGCGCGATCGCCCTCCACGGCGTCCGCCAAGCGGAGCCTCGGCTCGGCGATCGCGTCGCGGTCATCGGAACGGGGATCCTTGGCCTGCTGACGGTCCAGCTCCTCCGTGCGCACGGCGCACGCGCCGCCGCGTTCGACCTGAGCGAGGATCTCGTCGAGCGGGCGCGGGCGCTCGGCGCCGAAACGGGCAGCAGCGGAGGTGTCGACGACCAGGTCGCGACGGCGCTCGCTTGGACCGATGGGCTCGGTGTCGATGCGGTGATCGTCACGGCGGCGAGTGCCTCCGACGGCCCGATGACGGCGGCGGCCGGGATGACGCGCGACCGAGGCCGTGTCGTGGCGGTCGGGTTCGTTCCGTTCGGTCTGCCGAGGGAGATCGCCTACGTGAAGGAGCTCGAGCTCCGCATCTCGCGCTCCTACGGGCCGGGGCGTTACGACTTGGGCTACGAAGAGACCGGCGTCGACTACCCCATCGGCTACGTGAGGTGGACCGAGACTCGGAATCTCGAGGCGTTCCTCGCCCTGCTCGCGGACGGCCGGGTGACGGTGGCCGATCTCGTCACCCATCGGTACGCGCTCGCCGACGCCCCCGCCGCCTACGACGAGCTGGTCGCGAAGAACGGCCGACGCCCGCTCGGGATGGTGATCGATTACCCGGTGCGCACCTCCGCGGACGCAGCGGAGGCCGCGCGGATGGGCGGATCCACTCCGGCCACCGCGGTCCCCGGACGTTCCCAGCTCGCCGTCGTCGGTGCGGGCGCCTTCGCCCGCGCCGTGCTGCTCCCTGCCCTCGCGCGGCTCGACGTGCCGCTCGTCCGGGTGGCGACGAGCCACGGGCTCACCGCCTTGGACGCCCAGAAGAAGTTCGGGTTTCGGACGATCGGCACCGATCCGGAGGAGGTCTTCCGCGATCCCGACGTGGATGCCGTCGTCATCGCGACGCGCCACGATGCCCATGCCGATCTCGCCGCACGGGCGCTCGCGGCCGGCAAGCACGTGTTCGTCGAGAAGCCGCTCGCCCTGACGCTCGAGGAGCTCGACCGCGTGATGGCCGAGGTCCGCCGAGCGCCGGGCATCCTCCTCGTCGGCTTCAACCGGCGTTTCGCCGCGATGTCGGTCGCCATCCGGGACCACCTCCGCGGCAAAGGACCGTTCCTCGCGACCTACCGCATCAACGCCGGCGCCCTTCCCGCGGGCCACTGGACGCTCGATCGGAAGATGGGCGGCGGCCGCATCATCGGCGAGTGCTGCCACTTCGTCGACCTCCTCTCGTTCCTCGCGGGTGACGCGCCGATCGTCGGCGTTCAAGCGCGGGCCGCGGGACGCCCGGCGGGCCTGGCCCAAGACGTCGCGGTCCAGGTGGAGTTCGGCGACGGCAGCGTGGGCCAGATCCTCTACACGAGCCGCGGCTCGGGATCGCTCTCGAAGGAGCGCCTCGAGGTCCACGCCGGCGGCTCCTCCGCGGTCCTCGACGATTTTCGTACGTGCACGGTGCACGCGGGCAGGAGCTCGCGTCGAGCCGGAGCGCCGGGGAAGGGCCATGTCGAAGAGCTGCGCGCGTTCGTCGACGCGGTGCGCGCAGGGGGCCCCTCGCCGATCGCCCCGGCGACGCTCGAAGGCGTCTCGCGCGCGACGATCGAGATCCACCGGGCCCTGACGGTGTGAACCTGCGCATCGCCGTCAATGCGTTCAGCAACCCCGTCGGCGGCGGACGGACCGTTCTGCGACGCATCCTTCCCCGGATGGCGGACTTCGCACCTCGCTCGTCGTTCACGGTGTTCGGCCCCTCGGGTGACGAGGCCCTCCGCGGGGACGTGGCGCGGCCCAACGTCGTCTGGCAGGACGTCCCGGCGGGACTCCGGGGAACCGGGTCGAAGCTCCTCTGGGAGAACCTGTCGTTCCCGCGCGAGCTGGTACGCGGCGGCTTCGACGTCGTGCTCTGCCCCGCCAACGTGAGCCACTTCCGAGGCACCACGCCGAAGGTCGTCATGATTCAGAACTCGCTCCCGTTCTACAGGGACCTCTATCGCTTCGAGAGCGCCCGCACGCGGGCTCGCCTGCACCTGCTCGCGTGGGCGTCGCATCACTTCATCGCGCGGGCGGAGGGTGCCGTTTTCCTGACCCGGACGGCGCGTGAGGACGCGCTGCGCGGAACCTCCGTCGAGCCGAAGCGCGACACCGTCGCCTACCTGGGCGTCGACGAGGATTTCGGACGTGAGCCCCACGAAGCCGCGCGTGCGGACGCCGCGCGTCGTTACGACCTTCCCGGCCGCTACGTGCTCTCGGCGTCCCACCTCTATCGTTACAAGCGCTTCGAGGCATTGATCGAAGCGTGGGGCCTCATTCCCCCGGCGACGCGCGACGGCCGCACGCTCGTCATCGCCGGAGAGCCGCACGATCGCGCCTATGCGGACGCGCTCGCCGAGCGCGTATCGCGTCTCGCCGATCCGTCCTCCGTGCGGTTCATCGGCGGCGTGACCACGGCGACGCTCTCGACGCTGCACGCCGGAGCCGACGCCGTCGCGTTCCTCTCGGCCTGCGAGGCCGGCAGCATCACGGTCCTGGAAGCGCTGGCGTCGGGCCGCCCGCTCCTCCTCTCCAATCGCTCCGCGCTGCCGGAGCTCGGAAGCGATGCGGCGCTCTACGCGGACCCCGACAGGCCCGAAGAGGTCGCGAGACAGCTCGCGCGTCTCCTCTCGGACCCAGCGCTGGCCCGGGACCTCGGCGCGCGCGCGCGTCGACGCGCCGCGGAGTTCACGTGGGATCGGACGGCGCGAACCGTCCTCGCGGTCCTCGAGAGCGTGGCGTCAGCGCGTCGTTGAGGCCGCCGCGGCCTCGCTGTCGGCGATCTCCTGCAGCCAGCCTCGAAATTCGGTGTTGGCCGGATCGTCGTCGATCCAAGCGGAGACGTCGGCGCGCGCCGTATGGAACCGGTGCGACCGCTCGAGGAAGGCGACGAGCTCACGGGCGAGCGGCATCGCCTTCGACGGGACGCTGATCCCTTCCCGGAGGAGTTTCTCCGCCGTCTCCAGCTCGCCGGCCTGCTCGCACGTCTGGGCCGCTGCGATTCTGAGCGTGGAGTCCGTCGACATTTCTCTCACCGCGTCGCCGTAGTGCGCGCAGGCGTCGCCGCCCTTCCCGAGCCCCCGCTCGAGCACCGCCATGTTGAGCGCGACGATCGCGGGGTCGTAGCCGGTGCGGGACGCGCGCCGCCAAGCCTCCAGCGCCTCCTTCGGATCCGTCGCCGCCAGCGCGGTGCCCAGCATCATGGCCGATTGATGCCGCTCGTACGTGTTCCTCGCATCGCGCTCCGAGAGGCGTGCTTCGGCGATCGCGGTCGTGCCGTCACCCTGCTCACGGGCGAAGCGCGCGCACTCGAGGTGCAGGAGGCTCCGCTCGTACGGGGGGCTCGCCTCGATGCCGGCCAAGAGCGCATCCTTGAGGCGCGAGTAGATGGCGTCGGGGAAGCGTCGGTCGGATCCCCAAACGTGGAACGACGGCGCCGGCATGACGCGCGCCGACTTCACGTAGGTATCGGCGGCTCGCTCGACGTCGCCGGTCGCCTCGAGGACCGAGGCGAGCACGTCCATCTCCTGGTATCCGCTCGGCTTCAGGTCGACGGCAAGCTCGGCGGCGCCGAGCGCGACGAGGCGCCCCGGGTCGAGGACGCCGCGCGCGCGCGTCTCGATCGTCTCGATCGAGACCCCGGCGCCTTCGTCGTCGAGCTGCGCGCGCTTGAGGGCGATCTCGGCGAGCCCGCTCCACGACCAAGCGTCGAGCGGCGCCAGCGTCACCGCGCCTGCGTAGCCCGCCCATGACCGGTCGAGGAGGTCGCGCGCCGACACGGGGGGCACGCTCCCGCGCCACTCGAACGTATGTTGCGCGATGTCGCCGACCCACGCGCGGAGGTTCGGATCGTCGCCGCGCAGCCTCGCGGCCGTTTCCATTTGCGCGAGCGCGTCGCCGTAGCCGCCGGACGCGTCGAGGCGGCGCGCGGCGAGATACGCCAGGGACGACCCGACCTCGCGCCAGAGAGAGAATGCCTGGAGCGCGGCGGCGATGACGAGAATCGCGAGAAGGAGACGGCGCATCGCTCAGTCCGCCAAGGAGCGCTCGAGCACGGCGACGATGCGCTCCGCCGCACGGCCGTCCCAGAGCTGCGGGACCTTCCCCTCGCGCGGGTGGTCGAGCGTCTCGGAGATCGCGGCGCGCACCCCGGCGCTCGTCGTCCCTGCGAGCCGATTCGTCCCCTCGGTCAGTGTGCTGGGGCGCTCGGTGTTGTCCCTGAGCGTGACGCACGGCACGCCGAGGACCGTCGTCTCCTCCTGGATCCCTCCGGAATCCGTGAGCACGAGGCGCGCCGCGCTCATCGCGCCGAGGAACTCGAGGTAACCCATCGGGTCGACGAGGCGGAAGCCCGGGCGATCGCCCGCGCCCAGTGCGAGGAGTCCGGCCCGCGTCCGCGGGTGGACCGGGAAGAGCACCGGCACCGAGTCGGACAGCTCGAGGATCGGGTCGAGGAGCGCGCGCAGCGCATCCGGCGCGTCGACGTTCGCGGGCCGGTGGAGGGTGAGGACCGCGTACCCCTTCGCCGGGAGGCCCAAGCGGTCCGGCATGTCGAGGCGTGCCGCCGCGTCGCGGAAACGCAGGAGAGTGTCGATCATGACGTTGCCGACGAAATGGACCTTCGTTTCGGGCGTCCCCTCCTGCGCGAGGTTTGCGAGGCCGCTCGGCTCGCTGACGAACAGGAGGTCGGAGAGCGCGTCGGTGACGATCCGGTTGAGCTCCTCCGGCATGGCGCGATCGCGGCTCCTGAGCCCCGCCTCGACGTGCGCGACCGGGATGCCGAGCTTCGACGCGACGAGCGCCGCGGCCACCGTGGAGTTGACGTCCCCGACGACGAGGACGAGCGCCGGGCGGCGGGAGACGAGCACCGGCTCGAGGCGGAGCATCACCTCCGCGGTCTGGGCCGCGTGCGTTCCCGAGCCGACCCCGAGCTTGATCTCCGGCTCGGGGATGCCGAGCTGCTCGAAGAACAGGTCCGACATCTGCCGGTCGTAGTGCTGGCCGGTGTGCACGATCGTTCCGGTGAGCGTCGCGCTCTTCGCGAGCGCCCGCGCGATCGGCGCCACCTTCATGAAGTTGGGCCGTGCTCCGGCGACGAGGACCACCTCACGGCGCGCCGTCATGCGGCCTCCGGACCGGCGTCGGCGCCGCCGTCGCTCGCGACGGCGGTGAGGATGCCGAGGGTGACCGCGAACTCGACCGCCACGGCGGGGATCTGCAGCCCGAACTCGAAGATCGCATGGAGCGCGATGGCGAAGACCGCGCTGACGCAGGCCGCGCTCGTCCACCTGAAGCCGGAGCGGTGCCGGACCGCGGGACGGAGGACGCGCCGCGTGAGGACGACGAGAGCCCAGAGGAGGAGGACGGCCCCCGCGAGTCCGGTCTCCGCGACGATCTGGAGGTAATCGTTGTGAGCCTGGTCGGTCTCGAGCCACTCGCCCGGGCGGTCGTAGATCGCGTAGACGTACCCGAACGTACCGAGCCCGCTTCCGGTCACCGGAAAGTCGCGGATGATGGTGAGCGTCCGTCCCCAGATGTCCCATCGCATCGCGAACGACGGATCGAGCGAGCCGGACTTGTACGGGCTCGGCTTCAGGGCGCGGCCCTCGCCGCCGGCCCAGCTCGCGACGCCGACCGCGAGCCCGAGACAGACCGCGAGGACGATCCCGACCACGAGCCAACCTTTGAGCCGCCGTGCGGCAAGAAGCGCGGCGAGGCCGACAGCGAACGCGAGGATGCCCGCACGCGACCCGGAGAGAACGAGGCCGATGGCGCCGAGAACGGCGCACCCGCCGAGGACGAGGAGGCGCGGAAACGCCCACGAGCGATCGACGACGGCCTTGCGGATCGAGCTCCGGCTGACCGTTCCCTCCGGTCCTCCGAGGAGGGCGAGGAGCAGCCCGAGCGCCACGAGCGTTCCGATCTCGACGAACGCGGCGAAGTGGTTCGGGTTGACGAACGGGCCGAGCACCTCTGCATCGAGCGGCGCCTCGCGGATCCAGAGGAGCCGCGTGGTCCCGGAGAGGCGTGCGAAGAGCGCGATCGCGCCGAGGGCTCCGGTCCACAGCGCGAGCCCCCAGAGGAGCCGGTAGCGCTCGACGGGATGGATCGCGAGCGTGGCGGCGCACGCAAGGGCGAGTCCTGCGGTGATCCAGGCGAGAACGGCGCGCCGCGTGGTCGTGGACGCGACCGAGAGCGCGTGCTCGCCGCTCCCGACGCCGGCAGGCACCGGCGCCGTCAGCGGCGCCGCGCCCGGGGCGGCGGTCGCGCCGCCGGCCTTCGCGCGCTCCTCGAGCAGAGCCGGCAGGCCGGACGGCCCACCTGAAGGAACGAGCGTGGGACGAAGCGACGCCCAGCGCGGCGACGCGAGGCGCGCCACGGCGTCGGGAATCGGGACGGTCTGCAGGAGCGCGAGAACGCACAGCGCCGCGAGCGGCAAGAGGAGGGCGCGCGCCGCGGCCGGCGGCCCGCTGGGTCTCCGGTCGAGGACGAGCGCGATCGCGACGACGATCAGCCCCAGCCGGAGCGCGGCCGACGCCCAGCCTTCGACGGAGCCGAAGGCGAGCGCCCCGAGACCGACGAGCGCGACGAGGAGCCCGGTCGCAAACCCGCGCAGGCTCACGCCAGGTCTCCGCGCCCGGCCTTGCGGACCGCGGCGACGACGGAGCGCATCGCCTCGCCGCCGTCCCGCGCCGCGACGAGGAGCGCATCCGGCGTATCGACGACGATGATGCCGGGGACCCCGACGAGCGCGACGAAGCGATCGCGGCCGATGACGACGCTGCCGTCGCTCGCGACCGCGACGTGCTGCGGGCGAAGCGGCGACGACGGCGGGATGAGGCGTGCGGCGGCTTCCCACGATCCCACGTCGTCCCAACCGGCCTCGAAGGCGACGACCATGACGCCGCGCGCACGCTCCATCACCGCGTAGTCGACGGAGACCGGCGTCAGCGCGCGCCACGCGCGGTGCTTGCCGTCGAGCGCCGTCTCGGCGGCCGTGCGCACACCCGGCGCACAGCGGTCGAGCTCGTCGAGGAAGCGGCCGGCCTTCCACACGAAGATTCCCGCGTTCCAGAGATGGCGGCCCGAGCGGAGGAACCGCCGCGCCTTCGCGAGCTGCGGCTTCTCGACGAACGCCTTCACCGGCGACGCGGTGCCCCGACGCACCGGCCCGCGTGTCTCGAGGTAGCCGAATCCGGTCGCCGGCCGCGTCGGCCTCACGCCCAGGCAGACCAGATCGTCTCGCGAGGCGGCCGCGGCCGCGACGCGGATCGCCCGGACGAAGGCGCGCGCATCGCCGATCACATGATCGGTGGGCAGCACCGCGACGATCGCCTCGGGGTCGAGACGGGCGACGGCGGCGCACGCCAGCGCGAGGGCGGGTGCCGTGTCGCGCGGCGCGGGCTCGACGACGATGCGGTCGCGCCGGAGCGCGGGCAGGTCGCGACGCACCGCGGTGCTCAGCGATGCCGGCGCCACGACCCAGATCCGTGAGGCCGGGGCGAGCGCGCGGGCGCGATCCCACGTCGCCCGCAGCAGCGAGCGATCACCGAGAAGGTGGAGGAACTGTTTCGGCCGGCCGGCTCGGCTGAGCGGCCAGAATCGTGTGCCGCTGCCGCCCGCGAGAAGGACCACGTTGAGATCGGGGCGCGGACGTCGCGTCACGAAGCGTCCCACGTCAAGCGCAGCCCCTCGTGGACGGACACGGTCGGCCGGTAACCGAGCGCCTGCTCCGCCTTTCCGATCGCGGCGAGCGAGTGCTTGATGTCGCCCTGACGCTCCGGCGCGTAGACCGGCCGGACCTCCCGGCCCCCGAATTCGGCCACGATCGCCACGAGCTCGTTCAAGCTGATGCGCTCCCCGCAGGCGATGTTGTAGGCCGCTCCGAGCGCCGATTCCGGCGCGGCGCAGGCCTTGAGGTTCGCCTGGACGATGTTCGCGATGTGGCTGAAGTCGCGCGTCTGTTCACCGTCGCCGTAGATCGTGGGAGCGCTCCCCGCGCGGATGGACGCCATGAACCTCGGAATCACCGCGGAGTACTCGCTGCCCGGATCCTGCCGCGGGCCGAACACGTTGAAGTACCTGAGGGCCACCGTCGGAACCCCGTAGAGCCGATGGAACAGGCCCAGGTAGGTTTCGCCGGCGAGCTTCTGCAAGCCGTAGGGCGAGATCGGCGCCGGCGCCATCGTCTCGACCTTGGGCAACGTTTCGCTGTCGCCGTAGAGCGACGACGACGACGCCATGACGACACGCTTCACCTTCGCGTCGCGCGCCGCCAGCAGCACGTTCAAGGTTCCCGTGACGTTGACCTCGTTCGACGAGATCGGATCCTGGATCGACCGCTGCACCGAAGGGATCGCCGCCTGGTGAAGCACGTAGTCGGCGCCCTCGACGGCGCGCCGGCAGAGCGCGAGGTCGCGAATGTCGCCCTCGATGAGCGTGTAAGTGGTTCGGCCCGCCGCCGCCCAAGCGGGCGCGTCGGCGAGGTTGACGCGACGGCCGGTCTCGAAGTTGTCGAGCACGCGGACCGCATCGCCCCCTTTCAGGATCGTCTCCGCGAGATTCGAGCCGATGAACCCGCCGCCGCCCGTCACGACGAACGTGGCCATCACGCCCTCCCGACGCAGGTGTAGGTGAACCCCTTCGTCCGCATCGTCTCGGGCTCGTAAACGTTCCGGAGGTCGACGACGACCGGCGCTTTCATCGCGCCCTTCAGGCGGTCGGTGTCGAGGGCCCGGAACTGATTCCACTCGGTCGCGACGACGAGGAGGTCGGCGCCTTCCGCGGCCTCGTACTCGTCCTTCGCGTAGACGACGCCCCGGCGCTCGGTCTCGGCGGCGATGGCCATCGCGACCGGGTCGAAGGCCTTGACCTTGGCGCCTTCGGCGAGGAGCGCGTCCAGGACGGCGATCGCCGGCGACTCGCGGAGGTCGTCGGTGTTCGGCTTGAACGTGAGCCCCAGGAGCGCGACGGTCTTCCCCGCGAGCGAGCCCGAGGCCGCGACGCGGATCTTCTCGAGCGCGGTCGGGATCCGTCCCGCGTTCACCTCGACGACGGCGGAGACGATCTTGAGCGGGACGCCGGCTTCCCGGGCGACCTCGAGGATCGCGCGCGTGTCCTTCGGGAAGCACGAGCCGCCGTAGCCGGGACCCGGGTGCAGGAACTTGTTCCCGATCCGATGGTCGAGCCCCATGCCCTTCGCGACGGCGTGCACGTCCGCGCCGAGCTTCTCGCAGAGGTCGGCCATCTCGTTGATGAACGAGATCTTCGTCGCGAGGAAGGCGTTCGACGCGTACTTGATGACCTCGGCCGTCACGACGTCGGTGATGACGATCGGCGTCTCGATGAGGTAGAGCGGGCGGTAGAGGTCGCGCAGGATCGCGGCGGCCATCTCGTCCTCGCACCCGATCACGATCCGGTTCGGGCGGAGGCAATCCTCGATCGCCGATCCTTCGCGGAGGAACTCGGGGTTCGACGCGACGCTGAACGCGTGGCTCGCCTTGCGGTGCTTCTCGATGATCTCGCGGATCATCTTGCCGGTGCCTGCGGGGACGGTGCTCTTGGTGACGACGACCTTGTACGAGTTCAGGTTCTCGGCGACGGCCTGCGCGACCTCGCGGACGAACGAGAGATCCGCGCTGCCGTCGTTCCCCTGCGGCGTCCCGACGGCGATCACGACGACGAGCGACCTCTCGACGGCGCTGGCGAGATCGGTCGTGAAGACGAGCCGGCCGGCCTTGACGTTCCGCTCGACGAGCGCCTCGAGACCCGGCTCGTAGATCGGCATCTCTCCGCGCTCGAGCATCGCGATCTTCTCGGCGTTCTTGTCGACGCAGGTGACGTGCGTCCCGAACTCGGAGAAGCACGCGCCGGTCACGAGGCCGACGTATCCGGTGCCGACCACGGTGATGTTCAACGCCGCACCCCGGCCGCGGGACGCGCGGCGCGGAACCACGAGAGGAACCGGGACATGCCGTCGTCGAACGTCACGCGCGGCTGCCAGTCGAGATCGCGCCGCACCGCGCCGATGTCCGCCCACGTGCGGAGGACGTCGCCGGGCTGCATCGGCAGCCGGCGGATCCTGGGCGCGACGTCGAGGCCGCGTGCGATCCGCTCGACGAGCTCGTTCAGCAGGATGGGGCTCGATCCGCCGAGGTTCCAGACGTGAAAGCCGCGCGTCCGCTCGATCGCGCGGACGATCCCTTCGACGATGTCGTCGACGTAGGTGTAGTCGCGCCCGGAACTGCCGTCGCCGAAGACGGGGACCTCCTCGCCGCGGCTCATGAGGTCCGCGAACTTCCGGATCGCGAGGTCGGGCCGCTGCCGCGGGCCGTAGACGGTGAAGAAGCGTAGGCACGCGACCTCCATCCCGTGGAGGTGATGGAAGGTGTACGCGAGCAGCTCGCCGCCGCGTTTCGTCGCCGCGTACGGGGAGATCGGATCGTCGACCGGGTCGCCCTCAGAAAAGGGCACCTTCGCGTTGTTCCCGTATACCGACGACGACGAGCCGAAGAGGAAGCGCCGGACGCCGTGCCGCCTGGCCGCCTCGAGCAGCACGGCCGTGCCCGTGAGGTTCACCGAGGCGTAGTCGACCGGATCGGCGATCGAGGGGCGCACCCCCGCGCGAGCGGCGAGATGCACGACGGCCTCGATCGTTCCCGCGAACGCCGCTCGGACCGCGGCCTCGTCGCGGATGTCGCCGCGAACGAGACGGCAGCCCGGATGTGCCGTGGCGCGCGCGAGATTCTGCTCCTTCTCGGCCGGATCGTAGAAATCGTGGAACGCGTCGAGGACCACCACCTCGCGGTCGTCCGCGAGGAGGCGCTCGACGAGATGCGATCCGATGAAGCCCGCCCCGCCGGTGACGAGGATCGGCATCAGAGCTTTTCGATCTTCGCGCGGCCCGAGGTGACCGCGCGGGTCGCGTTCCTGGTATCCAGCACGCGCTTCGCGCTCTTGACGATCGAGGCGTAGTCGTAGACCGAGTGGTCGGTCACGATGACGACCAGGTCGGCGGCCGCCAGGTTCTTCGGCGTGAGCTCCACGCCCTTCTCGATGCGGCCGTCCTCGCCTCGGAACGAGTTCGAGTACGGATCGTGGAAGGAGACGTTCGCGCCTTCCTCTTGGAGGAGGCGGATCACGTCGAGCGCCGGCGATTCCCGGACGTCGCCGGTGTCCTTTTTGTAGGCGACACCGAGGACGAAGATTTTCGACCCCTTCACGGACTTCTTGACGCGGTTCAGGATCGCCGCCGTGCGGCGCACGACGACCTCGGGCATGTGTCCGTTGATCTCGGACGCCAGCTCGATGAAGCGGGCGGAGTAGTTGAGCGTCTTGAGCTTCCAGGCGAGGTAGTGCGGGTCGAGCGGGATGCAGTGGCCGCCGATCCCCGGGCCGGGGTAGAACCGCATGAAGCCGAACGGCTTCGTCGCGGCTCCGTCGATGACCTCCCAGACGTCGAGGCCGAGCTTCTCGCACATGAGCGCGATCTCGTTGACGAGGCCGATGTTCACCGCGCGGAAGGTGTTCTCGAGGAGCTTGATCATCTCGGCCGCCTGGGTCGAGCTGACCGGATGCACGTGCTCGATCGCCTGGCCGTAGAGGAGCGCGGCGGCCTTCGTGCACGCCGGCGTGACGCCGCCCACGACCTTGGGGGTGTTCTTCGTTTGATACACGGGGTTGCCGGGATCGACGCGCTCGGGCGAGAAGGCGACGAAGACGTCCCGGCCGACCTCGAGACCTCCCGCCGTCAGCTCCGGCAAGAGGACCTCCTCGGTCGTGCCCGGGTACGTGGTCGACTCGAGAATGATGAGCTGGCCGGCACGCACCTGGGGCGCGATCGCCGTGAGCGCCGAGACGATGTAGGAGATGTCCGGGTCCTTCGTCTTGCGGAGAGGGGTCGGAACCGCGATCAGGATGGCGTCGAGCTTGTCGCACCCCTTGTAGTTCGACTGCGCGCGGATGAGCTTCTTCGCGACGAGGGGCCTCAGCGTCGCGGTCGAGACGTCCTCGATGTGCGACGTGCCGGCGTTGACCGTCTTCACCTTCCGTTCGTCGATGTCGATCCCGACGACGCGGAAGCCGGCCTGGGCGAACTCGACGGCGAGCGGCAGGCCGACGTACCCGAGCCCGACGATCCCAAGCTGGGCGCTGCGGTCGACGATCCGGCGCGTGAGCGCGGAGAGGTGGTCGTTCGGGGCCATGGGGAGTTCTCCTCGTGTGGAGTGCGGGCGGCGACAATATAGAAGATGAAGAGCGGCGCGCCAACGCGCCTATTTGGGCTCCTGGGGTTTCTCCGCGGGAGCCGCCGGCGGCGTCGTCGACTCCGTCTCGATTCCCTTCTTCTGATAGTGCCGGAGCATCCAGCGCGCGAACTTGCTGTCGTTGACGCCGGCGATGACGTCCTCGGCGCTGTCGTAGAGGGTGCGATCGGTGATGAGCGCGCCGAGCGTGCCCTGCCCGGCGTCGATCTTCTTCATGATCGAGGACAGATGGTCGAGCGTCTCCTGGAGGCGCGCCGCGACTTGGTTGCCGTAGGCGTCGTCGTTCAGGAGCTTGCCCACGACCCC